>JBEVEO010000124.1:0-2704 GCA_040512695.1 Leifsonia sp.
ATGCCCACCGACACCCCCCGATCGAACGCAGATCACAGCACAGAGAAGAGGATGAAGATGAGAATCACAAGACGACTGTCGCTCGTCGCGATTGCCGCAGCGAGTGCACTGGCCCTCGCCGGATGCGCCGGAGACGGTGGAGGCGGGTCCGAGGCGTCCGTCACACCGGAAGCCGCACCGACCTTCGCGGCCGGTTCCACCATGGAGAAGCTGTCGGAGGCCGGCACCATCACCATCGGCACCAAGTTCGACCAGCCGCTGTTCGGACTCGTCAACCTCGATGGAGTTCCTGAAGGATTCGACGTCGAGATCGGCAAGATCATCGCCGCGAAGCTCGGAATCGCGCCGGACAAGATCAAGTGGACCGAGACCGTCTCGGCCAACCGCGAGCCGTTCATCGAGAACGGCCAGGTCGACCTCGTCGTCGCGACGTACACGATCAACGACGAGCGCAAAGAGGTCATCTCCTTCGCCGGGCCGTACTATCTGGCCGGTCAGTCGATCCTGACTCTCGCCGACAACGACGACATCAAGAGCGAGGACGACCTCGTGGGGCAGCCCGTCTGCTCTGTGACGGGGTCGACCCCGGCCGCGAAGCTCGCCGAGATCGGTGCTGAGCCGGTGCTCACCGACACGTACACCAACTGCCTCGAGCCGCTCCGGTCCGGCAAGGTCGTGGCCGTCTCCACCGACAACGTCATCCTGGCGGGGCTCGCAGCCCAGAACGAGGGCGAGTTCAAGGTCGTCGGCGAGCCGTTCACCGAGGAGCCGTACGGCATCGGCCTGACGAAGGACGACACCGACTTCCGGAACTTCATCAACGACACCCTCGAGGAGTCGTACGAGGACGGCACCTACGAAGCTGCATGGGACGCGACCGCGGGAACAGTGCTCCCGTTCGTCGACCCGCCTGCAGTCGATCGCTACTGAGTGAATCCCGCGCGGGCGGACCGGGTGACCGGCCCGCCCGCGTGGCACTGATTGGAAAGGAGGGAGGACAGAGATGGATGTCGTCATCGACAACCTGCCGCGCTACCTCTCCGGCTTCGGACTCACGGTGCTTCTGCTCGTGGTCTCCGCCGTCGCCGCCATCATCATCGGCACGATCATCGCGGCCATGCGCATCTCGCCCGTCGCATCCCTCCGCGGATTCGCCACGGTCTACACCGAGTTGGTGCGCAACACGCCGCTCACCCTCGTGCTGTTCTTCTGCGCGATCATCCTCCCGTACCTCGGAGCCGACTTCTCCTACCTCGTCTTCGCCATGATCGGTCTGAGTGTCTACACCTCGCCGTTCGTGGCGGAAGCGCTGCGATCCGGCATCAACGGCGTACCGATCGGGCAGGCCGAGGCTGCACGCAGCCTCGGGCTCGGCTTCGGTCAGAGCGTGGGACTCGTCATCCTTCCGCAGGCTTTCCGGATGACGATCCCGCCGCTCATCAACGTCTTCATCGCCCTCACCAAGAACACCTCCGTCGCCGGCGGGTTCTTCGTCGCCGAGCTGTTCACCGTCGGCAAGGAGCTCGCCAACGCCAACGGCAACGCGGTCATCGCGGTCCTCCTCGGCGTCGCGACCTTCTACCTCATCATCACGGTGCCGCTGGGGCTGCTGGCCGCCCAGATCGAGAAGAGAGTGGCGGTGCAGCGATGAGTGGTTCGAATGTGCTCTTCGATGTGCAGGGTCCGCGAGGACGTCGTCTCTCGCTCGTCCTGTCCATCATCGCCGCGGTCATCCTGCTCGCAGGCATCGCCTGGGTCATCGCCATCCTCGCCGCACCGCGGGAGTCTGGCGGGATCACCGTTCCCGGTATGTTCGCCCCGAGCCGGTGGGACATCTTCGCCGACCCTCGGGTCTGGTATCGCATCTGGTTGGGCGCCCTCGCGACCCTGCAGGCGGCCGCGGTCGCCGCCGTGGGCGCCGTCGCACTCGGCATCGTGTTCTCGTTGCTTCGAAGTGCCTCGACAGCGTGGATCCGCATCCCGACCACGGTGCTGCTCGAGTTCTTCCGCGGCATGCCGGTTCTGCTCAT
This sequence comes from Leifsonia sp., assembly GCA_040512695.1. Classification (GTDB taxonomy): domain Bacteria; phylum Actinomycetota; class Actinomycetes; order Actinomycetales; family Microbacteriaceae; genus Orlajensenia. Next base: position 2,031 of record JBEVEO010000124.1, read on the forward strand.
GATGCTCTTCATCCTGCTCGTCGGATCGACCGGCGCGTTCTGGGCCGTCGTCATCGCCCTGATCGTCTACAACGGAGCACTCATCGGCGAGGCATTGCGCGCCGGCCTCGCCGCGCTCCCTCGCGGGCAACGCGAAGCGGGTTTGAGCCTCGGGATGCGCCCGCTCCAGTCGCGCATGCTGATCGAGTTCCCCCAGGCCTTCCGGCAGATGCTCCCGATCATCGTCGCCCAGCTCGTGGTGCTGCTGAAGGACACGTCGCTCGGCTACATCGTCGGCTACCCCGAACTGCTGCGCACCACGATGAACAACCTCGCGAGCCTTCTCGGGAACCGGTACCTGTTCTCGCTCTTCGTCGTCACGCTCGTGATCTACCTGATCATGAACCTGAGCCTGTCGTGGTTCGCCCGCTGGTTGTCGCGGCGCACGGCGAGCGGAGGCACCCGCCGGGGCAATCGCACGGGACCACCCGTCGACCTCGACCAGGCGGTACTGATGGCGCAGGCCACCGCCCTCGCGCGCTCGTCCGAGTCGCAGGCGCCTCGGTAGCCGTCGGATGCCGCTGCGTTCGCCGAGCGCCGCGTCGCGCCGGTAAACTTGTGCCTCGTGTCTGAACCCACCGAAATCACCGAGGCGAGCGTCGGCGCCGCCGTCGAGGCGGCTCTCGCGGCCATCG
>JBEVEO010000146.1:0-2596 GCA_040512695.1 Leifsonia sp.
AGCTCTCGACGGTACGGCTCGGTCAGCTCTCGGAACGCCTCGCCGTCCCCGGCCCGCGCCCTGGTGATCAGGTCGGTTGTCATCTCTCCACCCTAGCGTCATGTCTCTGGCTCTCATCGTCCCACCAGCAGTACCGACACCGGCCGTCCGGCGAACTGGGCGGAAGGTGCGCGCCCACTTCCTCTGCTTCGTGGTGTCTGGATCGTCGACGGCTCCACACTTGCATTGAGGTGGCCAGGTGTGACCACCGGGGACAGAAAGGAACCAGAGATGATGCTGAAGGACAAGGTTGCGGTGATCTACGGAGCCGGAGGCGGGATCGGCAGCGCTGTCGCACGGGCCTTTGCGGCTGAGGGGGCCGATCTCTTCCTCACCGGGCGCCACCTGGCACCCGTCGAAGGTGTCGCCAAGGAAGTCATTTCCGGCGGCGGATCCGCCGAGACGGCGGAGGTCGATGCTCTCAACGAGCAGGCCGTGGAAAAGCATCTCCAGCTTGTGATCGGCAACGCGGGGCGCGTCGACATCTCCTTCAACGCGGTCGGCATCCCGAATGCGAAGATCCTGGGTGTCCCTCTGATCGACCTGGATGTCGAGCACTTCTCCCTGCCGATCACGACCCTCGTGACGTCGTACTTCCTGACCGCGCGCCTGGCGGCCCGGCGGATGGTTCCGAACAGATCGGGGGTGATCATGACCGTCACCGCAGCCCATTCGCGGGAGGGCCTCCCACTGGTGGGAGGCTACGGTCCGGCGCAAGCGGCCAAGGAGGCACTCACCCGAGATCTCTCCGTCGAGCTCGCACCTCAGGGCATCCGCGTCGTCGGTCTGCGACCCTATGCCATGCCTGAGACGCCCACGATCAAGGAGGCCTTCGAGCCGCGCCGCGAGGCATCGGGGATGACCTGGGAGCAGTGGCAAGAGATGCTCGCGAGCAGGACCCACCCGCGGCGGCTCATGACGCTCGAGGAGATGGCCAACATGGCGGTCTTCATGGCGTCCGACAAGGCGAGCGGGATGACCGGAACGACGGTCAATCTGACCATGGGCAGGCTGAGCGACTAGCGGTCAGGTATCGCGCACCCATCGTGATCGGAACAGGTCCAGTGTGGCGCCGCGGCCGTCCGGCCGACGCCGGGCGCATGCGCGCTTCGCGCGAGCGGTAACGTGGGTTCGACGGCTATCCGAGGAGGTCCTCGATCCGGAGGCTCATCGCATCCGAGTTCGTGACGCTCGACGGCGTCATGGAGGCGCCCGGATACGACGAGCATCCCGATGGCAAGAACACCTGGGCGCTGCAGCACGCAACCGACGACATGCAGCGTTACAAGATCGAGGAACTCTTCGCGGTCGACGCGCTCCTCCTGGGGCGCGTGACGTACCAGATCTGGGCGGCGTTCTGGCCGTCGGCGCCCCGCGACTTGGGCTTCGCCGACCGGATCAACGCGCTCCCGAAGTACGTGGTTTCGAAGACCCTGAAGGACGTGGAGTGGGAGAACTCGACGCTGCTCAGCGGCGACATCATCGACGACGTTCGAAGGCTAAAAGAGCAGCCGGGCGGCGACATCCTGACGTCGGGGAGCGCCGATCTCGTCGACACGCTGATGGAACACGACCTCATCGACGAGTACCGGATCGCGGTCTACCCGGTCGTCCTTGGCAGCGGGAAGCACCTGTTCCGACAGCGAGCCGGGATCGTGCACATGAGGCTGCGGGAGACGCGGACGTTCGCCTCGGGGATCGTGCTGCTCTCCTACGAGCCCGCGCGGGAGACGCCAACCACCCGCTACGTGGACTCGTTCGCGTGGACGAAGGAGCAGATCCGCTCGCTGGATGCTGCCCAGAACGTGGATCGCGTCCTAGCGACCGTCCTGTTCACCGACATCGTGGATTCCACCGGGCAAGCCGCGGCCCTGGGCGACCGCGAATGGCGGAAGCTCCTGGACCGTCACGACCGGGCGGTCAGGACGGAGGTGGAGCGGTTCCACGGCCGCGTGGTGAAGACGACGGGCGACGGAATCCTGGCGACGTTCGACGCCCCGACGCGCGCGCTCCGATGTGCGTTCGGTCTCATCGATGCGATCGGCCAGCTCGGGCTGCGGATCCGCGCAGCCGTCCACACAGGTGAGATCGAGATCCTGGACGAGGACGTCGGCGGGATCGGCGTGCACATCGCCGCGCGAGTGCTGGGCGAGGCGTCCGATGACCAGGTCGTCGTGACGCGGACGGTCCGCGAGCTCGCGACGGGGACGGACCTGGTCTACGACGCGCTCGGGACGGTCCACCTCCGGGGCGTGCCGGGCGATTGGGAGCTGTTCGCGGCGTCCACCCCCTGAGTCGCCGACGACCGCAGCCGATGCCTCGGCGTCGGCGCCCAGGAATCCGACCCGGTGCCGAGAGGGCCCGCGAACCTCGGCAGGCGCCCTGTCAGTCGCCGTTGTACTCGTCGTGCCGGCGGATCCAGAGCTGCCAATCCTCTTCACCCTCGTCGCGGCCCCGCCGGGCGGGGTGGGGGTTCCGGGTGTTAGTGAATAAAAAAACAAAAACGCCCCCCCACCGCGGGTACCCCAGGTAGTCGTAGTCGCCGGACCCAACCAAA
>JBEVEO010000148.1:0-18168 GCA_040512695.1 Leifsonia sp.
CCGGCCAGCCTACGCACCTGCGGCGGGACTTCGGGGCCGGTCAGCGGCGCTGGATGCCTTCCCGGCCGGCTGCGGCGCTCGTCCATGACGCCGCAGCCCGCTCCCGCCGCGCATCGACCGTCGCCGCACGTACCGGAGCGGGTCAGGCCGAGTGGCGCCAGACGATCTCGGACTCCAGGAGCACCTCGGTCGGCGCGTCGACGCCGCGGATCTGGTCGAGCACGAGCCTCGCGGCCTCCCGCCCGAGCCCGGCGGCGGGCTGGCGCACCGTGGAGAGCGGCGGCAGCGTGCGGTTCGCCCACGCGCTGTCGTCGAACCCGACGACGCCGACGTCCTCCGGCACGCGTCGCCCGGCTGCCTTCAGGGCCTCCATGGCGCCGGCGGCGACGGCATCCGAAGCCGCGAACACCCCGTCGATCCCCGGCGCCCGCTCGAGCAGCCGCTGCATCGCATCCCGCCCGGCGGAGTAGGAGTACAGCGGAACGGCCTCGACCAGGTCCGCATCGAACCGGGGGCCGAGAGCATCGGTGAAGCCGGCGAGCCGGTCGGCACCCGAGTCGCGGTCGAGCGCCGCGGCGATCATGCCGACCTGGCTGCGCCCGGTGGCGACGAGCCGCTCCGTGACCGCGCGGGCTGCGCCCCGATTGTCGATGATGACGAAGGATGCCGTGCTCGCGCCCGGGGGATGGCCCACGTACGCCGCCGGCAGGTTGAGACGCTCCACGACGCGGCTGATCGGATCGTAGGCGCGCGCCGACACGATGATGACGCCGTCCACGAGTCCGCCGGAGAGGTAGCGGGCCACCCGGTCGGTGTCGCGCTCGGAATCGGCGATGAGCACGGCCATCTGGTGATCCGCCTCCGAGAGGGCGGTGTTCGCGCCGAGCAGGATCTCCCCGATGTTCGGATCCTCGATGAACAGAGAGTGCGGCTCGTGCACGATGAAGCCGACGGCCTGGCTGCGCTGCATCACGAGATTGCGCGCCGCGGTGTTCGGCACGTAGCCCACCTTCACGACGGCGGCCTCGATCGCCTCGCGGGCGGCGGCCGAGACGTAGCGCTCGCCGTTGACGTACCGGCTGACCGTGCCACGCGAGACCCCGGCCTCGATCGCCACGTCGTGAACGGTCGCACGCTTGCGTCGGGGCGTCGGTGTGCTCACGAGAGTCACTTTAGCGGGTGGGGAATTGACAGGAGCTCGGGCCGATGGCAGTCTGTGTACGTTCACAGAAATCCCCCCGGTCGTTCGCGCCCGGCTTTCTGTGCACGTTCACAGAATCAACGTCGATCACAGGAGCACCGTGCAGCAACACGCAGCCATGTTGGCGGAACCGATCGGTCTCCCCGCCCCGGCTGGGCCATCCACGCGGTTCACGCATCAGGGCATCGCCTTCGGCTGCGACTACAACCCCGAGCAGTGGGCGCCGTCGGTCTGGCGCGAGGATGTCGCGCTCATGCGGGAGGCCGGGGTCGACCTCGTCGCCATCAACATCTTCGGCTGGTCCGCCCTGCAGCGCCCGGACGGCAGCTTCGACTTCGACGCGCTCGACGAGGTCATCGACCTCCTGCACGAGGCCGGCATCCGGGTGAACCTCGGCACCGGCACGTCCTCCCCACCGCCGTGGCTGACCACGCGTCATCCCGAGATCCTCCCCGTCATGGCCGACGGCACCATCCGGTACCCCGGAGGCCGGCAGGCCTGGTGCCCGAGCTCACCCGTCTTCCGCGAGCACGCGCTCGCCCTGGTCGAGGCCGTGGCCTCCCGGTACGGCGAGCACCCGGCCGTCGCGCTCTGGCACGTCTCGAACGAGCTCGGCTGCCACAACGCGTACTGCCACTGCGACGCGAGCACCGCCGCCTTCCGCGCCTGGCTGCGCGGGCGCTACGGCACCATCGCCGAACTGAACACGGCGTGGGGGACGAGCTTCTGGAGCCAGCGCTACACGGACTGGTCCGAGATCGGCACCCCGCGTCTCACGGTGTCGACCCGGAATCCGGGTCAGCTGCTCGACTTCAAGCGCTTCTCCTCCGACCAGCTGCTCGACCACTACCGCGCAGAGGCCGCCGTCATCCGCCGGCACAGCACGATCCCCGTCACGACCAACTTCATGGTCGCCGCGCACATCGACCAGCTCGACTACTGGTCGTGGGCACCCGAGATGGACGTCATCGCGAACGACCACTACCTCGATCACCGCCTCGGCGACCCGCGTGCCGAGCTCGCCTTCACCGCTGACCTCACGCGCGGCCTCGCCGGCGGAGAGCCCTGGCTGCTCATGGAGCACTCGACCGGCTCGGTGAACTGGCAGCCCGTGAACGTGGCCAAGGAGCCGGGACAGATGCTGCGCGACTCCGTCAGCCACGTGGCCCGCGGCGCGGACGCCGTGTGCTTCTTCCAGTGGCGGGCGTCGCTGCAGGGCTCCGAGAAGTTCCACTCGGCGATGCTGCCGCACGCGGGTACAGACACCGACTCCTGGCGCGAGGTGACCGAGCTCGGAGCCGTCCTCAACGGACTCCGCGAGGTCGCGGGCACGCGGGTCGTCGCCGAGGTCGCCCTGCTGTTCAGCTGGGAGTCCTGGTGGGCGGCCGACGGCGAGAGCCGGCCGACGCACGCCATCGCCTACCTCGACCAGGTGCACGCGCTGCACGCCGCCCTCCGCGAACTCGGCGTCACCGTCGACGTGGTGCGGCCGGGCGCCGACCTCACCGGGTACCGACTGGTCGTGGTTCCCGGCCTGCACCTCGTCCGCGACGACGAGGCTGCCGCCCTCGACGCCGCCGTCGCCGCAGGCACCCACGCGATCGTCACCTTCTCCAGCGGCATCGTCGACGGCGACGACCGGGTGCGGACCGGTGGATACCCCGGGGTCTGGCGCAACCTGCTCGGCATCCGCGTCGAGGAGTTCACGCCGGTGCTGCCCGGAACTCCGCTGGCGCTCGAGTCCGGCGCGACCGCGACGCTGTGGGCCGAGCGCATCACGACGACGGATGCCGACGTCCTCGACCGGTTCGCCGACGGTCCGGCGGCAGGCCGACCGGCCGTCACCCGCCGGCAGGCGGCAGCCGGGTCCGGAGCGGGAGACGCCTGGTACCTCGGCACGCTGCTCGACGCCCGCGACCTCCGCGACCTCGTCGCCCGCGTCCTCACCGGCGCCGGAGTCGAGGCGGAACCCGCTGGGTCGGCGACCGTCGATGTCGTGCGCCGCGTCGACGGGGAGCGGTCCTATCGATTCGTCATCAATCACGGCACGGAAGCCGTCACCGTCGCCGCCCGCGGCGTGGAGCTCGTGACCGGCGACGCCGTCGACGGGACGCTCGGCGTTCCGGCCGGTGCCGTACGGGTCGTCAGAGAGGAGGGAGCGGCATGACCGCCCCAGCGATCACCCCGTCCATCACCGGTGACGCGGATCTCCGTGCGCCCCGGGTGCAGCGGAAGCCCCACGTGCAGCACCGCGGCGCGATCGTCGCGTTCGTCGCGCCGTTCGCCGTCCTGTTCGCGCTGTTCTACCTGATCCCGATCGGCTACGCGATCTACCAGTCGATGCTCGTGGTGCAGCGCGACGGCACCTTCGGCGAGGCCCAGGAGGTGTTCGGCTGGTTCCAGCAGTACGTGCTGGTGTTCCAGAACGTGCCGTTCTGGCGTTCCGTCGGGCGGGTGCTGCTGTTCGGCATCGTGCAGGTTCCCGTCATGCTCGGACTCGCCCTGCTGTTCGCCCTGCTGCTCGACTCGCCGCTGCTGCGCGGGAAGAAGTTCTTCCGGCTGGCGTTCTTCGTGCCGTACGCCGTCCCCGGCGTCATCGCGGCCATCATGTGGGGCTTCCTGTACTCGCCCAACCTGTCGCCGTTCACCGCCGTCACCCGGAACGTCGACTTCCTCGGAGCCGACCTCGTGCTGTGGTCGATCGCCAACGTCGTGACGTGGGTGTTCGTCGGCTACAACATGCTCATCATCTACTCGTCGCTGCTCGCGATCCCCACCGAGATCTACGAGGCGGCGCGACTCGACGGGGCGGGACAGGCGCGCATCGCCTGGTCGATCAAGATCCCGCTGGTGCGGCCGGCGATCGTGCTGACCGCGATCTTCTCGATCATCGGAACGCTGCAGCTGCTCGCAGAGCCGCAGGTGTTCCGGTCGTTCAGCTCCGCCGTCACGAGCACGTACACCCCCAACATGACGGTCTACGCCACGGCCAGCATCCCGAACTCGTCGCTCGCGGCCGCCTTCTCGGTGGTGCTCGCCCTGGCGACGTTCCTGCTGTCGTTCGCGTTCCTCAAGTTCACCCAGCGGAAGGAAGCCGAATGAGCGCCACACTGGTGCGGCCGCCGGCCAGACAGAAGAAGCCGTCCGATCCCGCCGTCCCCGCCGGGTCGCTCAAGGAGAGCCTGACCTCCCGCACCGGCGCGATGCTCATCATGGGCGTCTTCACGCTGTACTTCCTCATCCCCATCTGGTGGCTGTTCGTGGCGTCGACCAAGAGCCCCGGACAGCTGCTCACCACCAACGGGCTCTGGTTCGCGGACTTCAACCTCATCCAGAACCTCGGCGACCTGTTCGCCTACCGCGACGGCATCTTCCTGCGCTGGATGGGCAACAGCGTGCTCTACGCCGGCTTCGGCGGCCTGGTCGCGACCATCCTCGCCGGCATGTGCGGCTACGCGCTGGCCAAGTACCGGTTCCCGGGCCGTGAGCTCATCTTCAACGTCGTCCTCGGCGGCGTGCTCGTGCCTGCGACCGCGCTCGCCCTGCCGCTGTTCCTGCTGTTCAGCAGGGTGCAGCTCACCGACACCTTCTGGGCGGTCTTCCTGCCGAGCATCGTGAGCCCGTTCGGTGTCTACCTCAGTCGCATCTTCGCGTCGGCATCCGTGCCGGACGAGCTCATCGAGGCGAGTCGCATCGACGGGGCGGGCGAGATCCGCACCTTCTTCACCGTCTCGATCCGCCTCATGTTCCCGGCCCTGGTCACGGTGTTCCTGTTCCAGTTCGTCGCCATCTGGAACAACTTCTTCCTGCCGCTCATCATGCTGCGCAGCGAAGAGCTGTTCCCGGTGACGTTCGGGCTGTACGGCTGGAACACCCAGCTCAACCAGATCCCCGAACTCCGCGCCTACGTGCTCATCGGCGCGCTGCTCTCGATCATCCCGCTGATCGTCACGTTCCTCCTGCTCCAGCGGTTCTGGCGCTCCGGCCTCGGTAGCGGCTCCCTGAAGTAGGACCCCGACGCACGGCCACCGGCCGCGCATCCCCACCCCAAGAGAAGGATCAGAATGCAGCACATGAAGAAAGCGGTCTCGGTCGCGTTGCTCGCGGCGCTCGCGCTGGCCGGATGCTCGACGACGAGCTCCAGCGACGGCACTGCTGCCGGCGCCGACGCCTGCGCCCCGTCGACGGGCAAGGTCGACCTCACGTTCACGTCATGGATTCCCGGCATCGAGGACGTCGCCGCCATGTGGAACGCCGAGAACCCCGACATCCAGGTCAAGGTGCAGACCGGACCGAACGGCAACTCGGGCACGTACCAGAACTTCTTCAACCAGCTGAAGGCCGGCAACGCGCCGGACCTCGGCCAGATCGAATACGACGCCATCCCGAACTTCCGGGTGCAGGACGGCCTTGCCGACCTGAGCGCGTGCGCCGACGTCGTCGCCGCGAAGGACAGCTTCGTTCCGTGGACCTGGGGACAGGTCACGCTCGGAACGGAGAGCTCGATCTACGGCGTTCCGCAGGACTCGGGCCCCATGGCCCTGTTCTACCGCTCCGACCTGTTCGAGCAGAACGGCATCGCCGTTCCGACGACGTGGGAGGAGTACAAGGAGGCGGCCAAGAAGATCCGCGCTCTCGGTGCGTACATCACCAACTTCTCGCAGGGCGACATCAACCAGTTCGCCGGCTTCGTCTGGCAGGCCGACGGCCAGTGGTTCCAGAACGACGGCGACGAGTGGACCGTCGACCTGACCGGTGACGCCTCGAAGACCGTCGCCGACTACTGGAACGAGCTCATCAAGGAGGACCTCGTCTCCACCGTCCCTGCGTGGACCGACGAGTGGAACAACGCCTACAACTCCGGCCAGGCCTGGACCTGGAACTCCGCGGTCTGGGGAGCCAACTCGATCGCGAGCGGCGCTCCGGACACGGCCGGCAAGTGGTCGGTCGCTCCGGCGCCGCAGTGGAAGGCCGGCGACGCAGCAGCCGGGAACTGGGGCGGATCATCCGTCGCTGTCTTCAAGGGCACGGAGCACCTCTACGAGGCGACGAAGTTCGCGCTCTGGCTGAACACCTCGGACGAGGCGCTCACCGCGCTCAACAAGTCCGCGAACATCTACCCGGCCACCGTGTCCGGCCTGAAGCTCCCCGCGCTTCAGGAGGGCGTCCCGTTCTACGGCGACCAGAAGATCTACGACGTGTTCGCCGAGGCCGCCACCCAGGTCAACCCCGACTTCGCGTGGGGCCCGACCATGACGCAGACCTACGCCGACGTCTCCGACGGGTTCAAGGCTGCGGTCAGCGGTGACAGCACCCTGTTCGACGCCCTCGAAGCCGGACAGAAGTCGACGATCGACGCGCTCAAGGCTCAGTCGATCCCGGTCAAGGGGTAAATTCTCCCCGTGATCCATCACCTCCGTGCCGCGGGCGTCAGCGTCATCATCGACACCCGCGGCACGGGCGTGCCCGCCGTCCTGCACTGGGGTCGCGACCTCGGCGAGACGGATGCGGCAGCGCTCGAGACCATCGCCATCGCCTCCGTTCCCGCCGTCGGTCCCTCCTCGATCGACGTGCCGCTGCGGCTGAGCCTTCTGCCGACCCTCGGCGACGGCTGGTCGGGCCGGCCGGGCTCCGAGCTGTTCCGGGACGTCACCGGCTCGGACGGACCCCGTGCTGCGCGGGCCCTGCGCGCCCCGCGCTACCGGCTGGAGGCGGGATCGGTCGAGGCGACCGTGACGGATGCGGACGGCGGCGCGCTGTCCTTCGAACTCGTCGACGCCGACGCCGCGGTGTCGATCGCGATCGAGGTCGAGCTCACCGCCCACGGCATCCTGCGCCTGCGGCAGCGGATCGGCAACCGCGGAACGTCGCCACTCGGGGTCGGGCGGGCGGCCGTCGTGCTGCCCGTGCCCCATCGGGCCGGCGAGCTGTTCGACTTCGGCGGCCTGTGGGCGCGGGAGCGACGCCCGATCCGTCGCACGCTCGATCAGGGAGTGCACGCCCGCGAGGGCAGGCACGGCCGTGGCGGTCACGACGGCGCCGTGCTGCTGGCCGCGGCGACCCCCGGATTCGGGTTCCGCAACGGCGAGCTGTGGGCTGTGCACGCGGCATGGTCGGGAGACACCGACCTGTGGGCCGAGCGCTCGGCTCTCGGTCCGTCGACGCTCGGCGCCGGCGAGCTGTTCGCACCCGGCGAGGTCGCGCTCGCGCCGGGGGAGACCCTCGAGACGCCCTGGATCGTCGCCGTCTACTCCGACGCCGGGCTCGACGGGATCTCCGATCGGCTGCACCCCTGGATCCGGACCTGGTCGACGATCGCCGGCCGTCCTCGCCCCGTGGTCCTCAACACGTGGGAGGCCGTGTACTTCGACCAGTCGCTCGAGAAGCTCGAGCCGCTCGTGGCCGCGGCGGCCCGGGTGGGGGTCGAGCGCTTCGTCCTCGACGACGGCTGGTTCTCCGGCCGTCGGGACGACCGCCGAGCGCTCGGGGACTGGATCGTGGACGGCTCCATCTGGCCCGACGGGCTCGGTTCCATCATCGGATCGGTCCAGGCAGCCGGCATGGACTTCGGCCTGTGGGTCGAGCCCGAGATGATCAGCGTCGACTCCGACCTCGCCCGCGAGCACCCGGACTGGGTGCTCGGCCGGGCCGACGACCCCGAGTGGCGATTCCAGCGGGTGCTCGATCTCACCGCCCCCGGCGCGTCGGAGCACGTCTTCGACCGCCTCGACGCCCTCCTCGCCGAGAACGACATCGCGTACCTCAAGTGGGACCACAACCGCGACCTGCTGAACGCATCGGCCCACGCCCAGACCCGCGCCGTCTACGACCTCATCGACCGGCTCAGGGCGGCGCATCCGCTGGTCGAGATCGAGTCGTGCGCATCGGGCGGTGCGCGCATCGACCTCGGCATCCTGGAACGCACGGACCGGGTCTGGCCGAGCGACACCAACGACCCGCTCGAACGGCAGTCGATCCACCGCCACACCAGCATCCTCGTGCCGCCGGAGTACCTCGGCGGGCACCTCGGCGCGGCACGGGCTCACACCACCGGTCGCTCAGCGCTGCTGTCCTTCCGATTCGCGACGGCGCTCTTCGGCAGCGCCGGCATCGAGTGGAACCTCGCGACCGCCTCCGAGACGGAGCTCGTGGCCGTCACGCACTGGGTGGCCGAGTACCGCCGGCTCCGACCGCTGCTGCACACCGGTCGCGTGGTCCGTGCGGATGCCGCCGACGCCGCCCAGGTCGTGCACGGCGTGGTCGCCCCCGACCGTCGGCATGCCGTGTTCTCCGCCGCGGTGATCGGCACGCCGTCGGCAGCGCTTCCGCCGGCCGTGCGGCTGCCCGGACTCGATCCCGACGCCGTCTACACGGTGAGTCCGCTCGACTTCGGCCCGGTGACGACCGTGCAGGACGCCGCGCCGCCCTGGTTCGCCGCCGGCGCCGTCCGACTGACCGGCCGGGTGCTCGCCGAGGTCGGCCTGCCGCTGCCGCTGCTCGCGCCTGAGAACGCGATCGTGCTGGAGCTCACCGCCGACTGACGGCGATCCATGGCCGGCGCGCATCGCCCTCCGCCCGCGTGAGGGCTTGTCGTGGCGCCCGACCGTCCCTATACTCGCCACGAGCACGCAAATGTTTACGTCAACATTTGATTGGCTACGTCAACACGTGCGCGCTCGTCCTACGCAGAGCTCAGAGCAGAGATCAAGGGATCACGCATGACGAAGACGTCGAGAAGATTCGGTTGGGCCGCGGCCGCGACCGCGGTGGCCGTCCTGGCCACGAGCATCACCGCCATCGCGGCGAGTGACACCCGGGCGGAGGCGGCCGCCATCCCGGTCACGATCACCCCGAACCCGGCGTCGCCGGGCGCCGCGTTCGACGGCTGGGGCACGAGCCTCGTCTGGTTCGCGAACGCGACGGGCGGCTACCCGGATTCGGTCCGTCAGGAGCTGTTCGACAAGGTCTTCGGCGAGGACGGTCTCAACCTCAACATCGCCCGGTACAACATCGGAGGCGGCAACGCGACCGACGTGCCGTCGTACCTGCGCCCGGGAGGCGCCGTCGACGGCTGGTGGAACCCCGACCTCGGCGCATCCGATGCCCAGGGCCCGATCACCTCGACCTACGCCGACCGCGCACGCTACGCCGCCGCGTGGGACGGAGAGGACGCGGCGGACTACGACCTCACCGCCGACGCCACCCAGCTGTGGTGGGTGAACGCCCTCAAGGACAAGATCACGAAGTGGGAGGCGTTCAGCAACTCGCCGCCGTACTTCCTCACCCAGAGCGGCTACGCATCGGGAGGCATCGGCAACGGCAGCACCGAGCAGCTCGCGCCCGCCAGCATGGCCAAGTTCGCCACCTACCTCACGACGGTCGTCGAGCACATCGAGAGCGAGTACGGCATCGACTTCGACACCCTCGACCCGTTCAACGAGCCGAACACGAACTACTGGTCGACGACGCTGGGATCGAACGGATGGCCGACGTCGGCCAGCCGCCAGGAGGGTGCGCACATCGGCCCGGCCGCCCAGGACCAGATGATCAAGGTGCTCGCCGCCAAGCTCGCGGCCGCCGGCACCTCCACCGACGTGAAGATCTCGGCGATGGACGAGACCAACCCGTCGATCTTCGCCACGAACTGGAACGGGTGGAGCCAGCAGTCCAAGGACCTGGTCTCCCAGCTCAACGTGCACACCTATGGCACCTCCGACCGCCTCGTGGTCCGCGACATCGCCAAGGCCGCCGACAAGCCGCTCTGGATGAGCGAGGTCGAGGGCGACTGGGACGGCACCGGCTTCAACCAGACGAACATCGAGAACGGCCTCGGCGTCGCCACCCGGATGATCGACGACATGCGCGAACTCGAGCCGAGCGCCTGGGTGTTCTGGCAGCCGGTCGAGGACCTCTACAACATGCAGAAGGTCGAGAAGCTGAACTGGGGCAGTGTCTTCGTCGACTTCGACTGCAACGCCGACGGGAAGTCCGCCCGGCGGATCGCCGACGGCAGCGCCGACCCGTCCTGCAAGGTCCTCACCAACGCGAAGTACAACACGGTGCGCAACTTCACGCACTACATCCGCCCCGGCGACCGCTTCATCCCCACGAGCAACACGCAGACGACGGCTGCCCTGACGGCGGACGGCGCAGGCCTGAACCTCGTGCACGTCAACTCGGATGCCAGCCCTCGCGACATCACGCTCGACCTGTCGGCCTTCGGCAGCATCGCGGCAGGAGCCACGGTGACGCCGATCGTGACGACGCAGTCGCCCGCCGCCGACCCCACGGCGAACGCCCTCGTGGCGGGAACCGCCGTCGCCATCGACCCGACGACCAAGAGCGCCCGCATCAGCGTTCCGGCGAAGTCCGTGACGACGCTCGTCGTCTCGGGCGCCTCCGGAGCCGCCGACACCGCCACCCGGGTCGAGAACGGCCACGGCTACCAGCTCATCGGCCAGCAGAGCGGCAAGGCCCTCACTGCCCCCGCGCAGACCGGAGCCGGCGGCAGCACGATCACGACCACCGCGACGACCGCCGAGCAGGCGTCGAAGCAGGTCTGGACGGCATCCGTGGTCTCGGGCGACGGAACCAACCGGCAGCATGTCGTGCTCGCCAACGGCGCGGGACGGGTGCTCGGATCGACGGCATCCGGGACCGTGCTCGTGAACGCATCGATCGAACAGGCCGCAGCCGACAGGACCCTGCAGTGGATCCCGAGCACGACCAACGGGTCGACGTTCGGCCTCGTCAGTGCCGCGTACGCCCGGGCCCTCGACGTGAACGGCCAGGGCACCGCCGATGGCACCGTGGTCGGCACGTGGCCGTCGAACAACGGCGCCAACCAGCTGTGGACCCTCAAGGACACGCAGATCGTGTCCGTGAACCCCACCACCGCGAGCACGATCGCGGGCGTCGCACCCACCCTGCCGTCCAGCGTCACGATCAACTACCGCGGCGGCGTGCAGCGGACGGCGCCGGTCACCTGGAACCTCGGCGACACCGACTGGTCGACCCCGGGCTCCCGGACGCTCACCGGATCCGGCACCGACCTGTTCGGCACCGCGTTCGACTCGGCATCGGTCGTCGTCGACATCGGCGGCTTCGCGGCTACGGATCCCGTCTCGGTCACCACGTTCGCCGGCGCTTCGTCTGCCTCGGTGAAGGCGGCAGCCCCGGCATCCGTTCCCGCACAGATCGGCGCGAGCGACAACCGGTACGCCGCAGCGGTCACGTGGGACTGGTCGGGGCTGACGGATGCGGCGCTCGCCGCACCGGGGGTGCTCACGATCCCGGGAACGGCCGCGTCGAACGATGCGTCGGCCCCGGCACTGCCCGCGACGCTGTCGGTGATCGTCACCGCCCCGGGCGAGCAGAACGTCGCACCGGCCAGCAGCGCGAGCGCCACCTTCACCGAGAGCGCCTCGTACAGCGTGGACCGCACGAAGAACGGCGTGAACAACGACAAGGGCTGGTCGAACTGGAGGAGCGCGAACAAGAACGCCCAGGACACGCTGACCTACAACCTGGCCGCTGCCTCGACCGTGAACCACGTGACCGTCCGGTTCTACAAGGACGGCACGACGAGCTGGGCCAAGACCATGAAGGTCGAGTACCAGGCTCCCGGGTCCACCGGCTGGACGTCGGCAGGCACCGTGGAGGTTCCGGTGCCGGCCGACGGCACAGCTCCGATCGTGGACGTGGCGCTCGGCGGCGTGCAGGCCAAGCAGGTGCGCGTGGTGATGGACGCCTATCCCAACACGCACATGATCGTGTCGGAGGTGGAGATCTACGCACGGACCGCCTCGGTGGCCGGCGTGACCGACCTGGCGCGGCTCAGCGTGGACGGGGTCGCGCTTCCGGGCTTCAGCGGCAGCCGTACCGAGTACGCGCTCGATGTCGTCGGCAGCGCGTGGCCCCGCATCAGCGGCGTCCCGGTCGACCGGAACGCCACGGTCACGGTGACGCAGGCCGAGCTGGGTGCAGGCACGGCGACGGTCCGCGTCACGGCACCCGACGGCACGGGACGCAGCTACACGGTGCGCGTCACGCGCACCGTCGCGGTGACGGCCCCGCGGATCGACGGCAGTGCGCTCCTCGGCGAGACCGTGACGGCGACCGGCGTGACGGCCGATCCCTCCGATGCGGCGCTCGCCTACCGGTGGACGCGCAACGGCGCACCCATCGCGGGCGCGACGGGCGCCGACTACACGATCGCCGAGGCGGACGTCGACCAGGCGCTCGCCGTGACGGTCAGCGCATCCGCGCCGGGATTCGTCGCAGGCAGCGCCGGCTCCGAGCCGATCGTGCCTGCCGAGGTGCCGGACGGGGACGGATCGACGACCAAGCCGGCCGTCGGCGTGCTCTCCTCGGACAACGGCTGGGACACCGGCCTGCTCGACGGCAGCTACCGCGTCAGCATGAACCTGTGGTGGGGCACCAACGCCACCCTCTTCAAGCTGTACGAGAACGGCACGCTCATCAAGACGGTCCGCCTCGCCGCCGCGACCCCGGCCGCCCAGACGGCCGCGGTCGAGATCAGTGGACGGAAGAACGGCACCTACGTCTACACCGGCGCCCTCGTGAACGCCTCGGGCGCCACGAAGACCCAGTCGCTCGCCGTGGTGGTGAAGGACGCCAGCCCCGGCGTTCCCGTGATCAGCCACGACAACTACGACAAGGACGGATCGTTCACGCTGACTGCCGACCTGTGGTGGGGCACGAATGCGACCTCGTACGCCTTCTACCAGGGCACGACGAAGGTCGGGTCCGGTGACCTGACTGCGGCGACGCCGAACGCGCAGCGGGCCACGCTGGCGGTCACGGGCAAGGCGAAGGGCACCTACAGCTACACGGTGACCTTCACCAACGCCGCGGGGGAGACGACGAGCCGCCCGGTGACGGTGGCCGTCAGCAAGTAACGGCGCGACGCACGAGCGGGGCGGCGGTCGTAGGAGGCCGCCGTCCCGCTCTCCTCGCGCTGGCGGGGCCCCGATGCGGCGGCGTAGCGTGGATGGCACCGATCCAGGGAGGAATCATGTCGAATCTCGTCGTGCACTTCGAGATCCACGCATCCGAACCGCAGGCGCTCATCGACTTCTACGGGGAGCTGCTCGGCTGGAGCTTCACCAAGTTCGGCGACTACCCCTACTGGGCGATCGAGACCGGTGACGGGTCCATCGGCATCGACACGCCCGGCAGGGGGATCAACGGCGGACTCGCCCAGCGACAGGGGCCCGCCCCCGACGTCGGGGCGCCGGTCAACGGCTGCAACATCGTGATCGGCGTCGACGACGTCGACGCTGTGTACCGCCGAGCCGTCGAGCTCGGCGCTGCCGAGGCGCTGCCCGCCGACGACATGGAGGGCGTGGGCCGCGTCGGCTACCTCCGCGATCCCGACGGGAACGTCTTCGGCATCATCTCGCCCGTGCTCTCCGACGGGACCGATGTGACCCAGCGGATGGGCTGACGCGTCGGAGGTGGGCGCGCGGCGAGCGTGGTCACGCTCGCAGAGGTCCGGCCGGAGGTCGCGACCGACGCGTGCTGCCGCGCTTCGGCTGGCGGCGCCGGCGCGCCTGCCCTCAGCGAGCGGGCGATGCGGTCGGCGGGCCTCAGCGAGCGGCGGGCGGGCGCACCGGGCCGGTGCTCGCCCGCACGACGAGCTCGGTGGGCACGAGCACGTTGACGGCGTCGGGGACGTCGCCGTTGATCTCCTCGAGCAGCTGGCTGACGCTCTGCCTGCCCACCTCGTCGAAGTGCTGGTGCACCGTCGTGAGGGGCGGCCAGAAGCTCGACGCCTCCTCCATGTCGTCGAAGCCGACGACGCTGACGTCGCCGGGGACCGCGACCCCGCGCTCGTGCAGCGCACGCAGCACGCCGAGCGCCATCTGGTCGTTGGCCGCGAAGATCGCCGTGACAGACGGGTCATCGGCGAGGTCCAGGCCCGCCCGGTATCCGGAGTCCGTCGACCAGTCGCCGATGATGGCCTCGGGCACCGGGCATCCGTGCGTTGCGAGGGTGTCGGCCCACGACCGGCGTCGGCGCTCGGCCGAGTAGGAGCTCAGCGGTCCGGAGATGTGATGCACCGTCGCGTGACCGAGTCCCAGCAGGTGCTCGGTCGCGAGGCGCGCGCCCGCCGCCTGGTCGTTGTCGACGACGGGGTACTGGTACCGGGCGCTCGAGTCGACGACGACGACCGGCAGCCCCGGGGGCAGGGTGATGTCGACCTCGTCGAGCAGATGGGCCTCGATGATGATGATGACGCCGTCGACGGCCTGCTCGCTCAGCCGGCTGAAGGCCGTCGACACCTCGCCCTGCGTCGGCTGCTGCACGGGGATGAGGGTGATGGAGTATCCGGCCGCCGCCGACGCGACGGCGATGGCATCCAATGTGCGCATGTTGCCGAACGACGACAGGGTGAACATGATGACGCCCAGGGTGCGGAAGTGCCCGGAGCGGAGCGCTCGCGCTGCGCTGTTCGGGCGGTAGCCGAGCTTGCTCATCGCGGCGAGCACGCGGTCGCGGGTGGCCTCGTCGACGTTCGGTCGTCCGGTGGAGACCCGTGAGACGGTCTGACCCGACACGCCGGCTTCACGCGCGACGTCGGCCATGGACGGGCCGCGGCGTGGGGCCGGGCCGGCTGTGCTCGATTCCTCGGTGGCCGTCATCGGTCTCCTTTGTCATGGTTACGTCAACATGCTACAGTTCTGAGACCGCATGTTGACGTAAACATTGGTTCCACACGAAAGAGTGAAATGACGACGTTGTCACGAGAGCAGGGACTTCCCATCCCGCGACCGAGCAGACGGACGCGGAGGGACTGGCGCGGCTGGGCATTCGTGGGTCCGTTCATGGCCGTCTTCGTCCTGGTCTTCATCGCCCCGGTCGTCTACGCGATCTACCTCAGCCTGTTCCGCGATCAGCTCGTCGGCGGCAACGCCTTCGTCGGCTTCGAGAACTACCTCCTCGTGCTCTCCGACGGCAAGTTCTGGGAGGCGTTCCTGCGGGTGCTGATCTTCCTGGTCATCCAGGTTCCGATCATGCTCCTGCTCGCACTGGCCGCAGCCATGGCGATCGACAGCGCCCGCCTGCACGCCACCGGATTCTTCCGCATCGTGATCTTCCTTCCGTACGCGGTGCCCGCCGTGGTCGCCGTGCTCATGTGGGGGTTCATCTACGGCGGCAACTTCGGCCTGGCGGCCAACATCAACGACTTCCTGGGATCCGAGGTGATCACCCCGTTCACCCGTGCGTGGATCCTCCCGGCCATCGGCAACATCGTCACGTGGGAGTTCGTCGGCTACAACATGCTCATCTTCTACGCTGCACTCCGCACGATCCCCACCGAGCTCTACGAGGCGGCGGAGCTCGACGGAGCCGGGCCGTTCCGCGTGATCACCGGCATCAAGATCCCGGCCCTCCGCGGTGCGATCGTCATCGCCGCCATCTTCTCCATCATCGGGAGCTTCCAGCTCTTCAACGAGCCGAACATCCTCAAGCCATTGGCGCCGAACATCATCACGAGCTACTTCACCCCGAACATGTACGCCTACAACCTGTCCTTCGCCGGTCAGCAGTTCAACTACTCGGCGACGGTCGCGATCGTGATGGGCGTCATCACGGCGGTCATCGCCTACGTGGTGCAACTGCGCGGGTCCAGGAAGGAAGACCTGTGAGCGGGGCGGCCTACGTGCGGAGCCGTGACAACTCCCGCCCGCGCTCACGGAAGTCCATCGCGCTCACGCTGCTGATGCTCGTCTTCGTGGTCTACACCCTCGTCCCGCTGCTCTGGCTCGTCATCAACGCGACGAAGACCCAGCCCGACCTGTTCTCCACCTTCGGACTCTGGTTCGGCGGGGACTTCGCCCTCTTCGACAACATCGCCCAGACGCTGACCTACAACAACGGCATCTTCGTGCGCTGGTTCGGCAACACCCTGCTCTACGTCGTGCTCGGCGCCGGCGGAGCGACCCTGCTCGCCACCGTCGCGGGCTACGGCCTGGCCAAGTACCGCTTCCCGGGCCGTCGCGCGGTCTTCGCCGTCGTGCTCGGCGCGATCGCGATCCCGGGGACGGCGCTCGCGGTGCCGACCTTCCTGATGTTCAGTCAGCTGGGGCTCACGAACACCCCGTGGGCGATCATCATCCCGTCGCTCATCAGTCCGTTCGGCCTCTACCTGATCTGGGTGTACGCGGCGGAGTCGATCCCGACCGAGCTGCTCGAGGCGGCGCGGATCGACGGCGCCGGCGAGTTCCGCACCTTCTTCACCATCTCCATCCGCCTGCTCGCCCCCGGCATCGTGACGGTGCTGCTGTTCGCGGTTGTCGCCACCTGGAACAACTACTTCCTGCCGCTGATCATGCTGAGCGACCCCGCGTGGTTCCCGCTCACGGTCGGCCTCAACCAGTGGAACGCGCAGGCGACGGGCGTCGCCGCGCAGCCCATCTACAACCTGGTGATCACGGGCTCGCTGCTCACGATCATCCCCATCGTCGCCGCCTTCCTCGTCCTGCAGCGTTTCTGGCAGTCGGGGCTGAGCGCCGGAAGCGTCAAGTGAGTGTTCGAGAGGCACGCACTTGCGAGAAGCAGCACCACTCTCAGCCGGGGCGTCCTGCGCCGGAACCGTTTACAAGGAAGTGAAAGGAACACCATGACCATCAAGCGCAGCAGCTCCGGCCTCCGTCGGACCGCAGGAGCGGTCGTCGCCGTCGCGGCGATCAGTGCCGCTCTCGTCGGATGCTCGGCCGACTCCGGATCCACCGGAGGCTCCGGTTCGGCTTCCGACCTGGACGCCGCCCTCGAGAAGGGCGGGACCATCACGTACTGGAGCTGGACGCCGTCCGCCGAGGCACAGGTCGCCGCCTTCGAGAAGGCCTACCCCAAGGTCGACGTGAAGCTCGTCAACGCCGGAACCAACACCGATGAGTACACCAAGCTGCAGAACGCGATCAAGGCCGGCTCGGGGGCTCCCGACGTCGCGCAGATCGAGTACTACGCCATCCCGCAGTTCTCGCTCTCCGACTCCCTGCTCGACCTCGCGCCGTACGGCTTCGGCGACCTCGAGGGCGACTACACGGCCTCGACCTGGGGCTCGGTCACGTCCGGCGACAAGGTCTTCGGCCTCCCGCAGGACTCCGGCCCCATGGCCATGTTCTACAACAAGGCCGTCTTCGACCAGTACGGCATCACCGTCCCGACCACGTGGGACGAGTACTACGCGGCCGCCGAGCAGCTGCACACCGCCGACCCGACGAAGTACATCACCTCGGACACCGGCGACTCCGGCTTCGCGACCAGCATGATCTGGCAGGCCGGCGGCCAGCCGTTCTCCGCAGACGGAACCGATGTCACCATCGACCTCGCCGACTCCGGCAGCAAGAAGTGGGCGGACAACTGGAACCGCCTCATCGACGGCGGCCTCCTCTCGGACATCCCCGGATGGGGCGACGAGTGGTACAAGGGCCTCGGCGACGGCACCATCGCGACCCTCATCACGGGAGCCTGGATGCCGGGCGTCCTCGAAGGCAGCGTCGCGGATGCCTCCGGCGACTGGCGCGTCGCACCGATCCCGACCTACGACGGCACCCCCGTCTCGGCTGAGAACGGCGGCGGAGGACAGGCCGTGATCAAGCAGTCGAAGAACCCGGCGCTCGCAGCCGCGTTCCTCAAGTGGCTGAACAACGACCCGGAGTCGATCAAGATCTTCCTCGAGAAGGGCGGCTTCCCGTCGACGACCGCCGAGCTCGGCTCCGACGACTTCCTCGCCGAGGCCCCCGACTACTTCGGTGGCCAGAAGATCAACGAGGTGCTCACCGCCGCTGCCAAGGACGTGCCGACCGGATGGCAGTACCTGCCGTTCCAGGTCTACGCGAACAGCATCTTCGGCGACACCGTCGGCCAGGCCTACGCGAACCAGGGCGACCTGAACGCGGGCCTCGCCGAGTGGCAGAAGCAGCTCGTCGACTACG
>JBEVEO010000158.1:0-3225 GCA_040512695.1 Leifsonia sp.
CACCCGGGTGTTCGCGTTCCTCGGGGCGATCTCCTTCAGTCTCTACCTCGTCCATGTGCCTGTGCTCATCTTCGCGTCCTATGCACTCAGGGCCCTGCCTCAGCCCGTCGTGCTGCTGGTGGCGGTGCCGTGCGCCTTCGGGATCGCGATCGCCTTCCACCGATTCGTCGAGCGTCCGTCGCACGTCTGGTCGCGCGCGGTCGGGGACTGGGCGTCACGGGTCTTCGCGCGGTCCACGACCACGATCACGACGTCCGGGCCCGCGGCCGGGATGGTGCCTGGACCCGATGCGACGACGGATCGGTCCGAACTTTCGGCGGGACGTGCCGCACCGGGTCCGTCCGCGTCGGTGCCCGTTGCCTAGCATGGAGTGGTGAGAGAGATGATCGAACCCGCCATCGTCGGAATCGTCATGGGATCGGATTCCGACTGGAACGTCATGAGCGACGCGGCGCAGACCCTGCGCGACTTCGACGTCCCGTTCGAGGTCCAGGTCGTCTCCGCTCACCGCACACCGCAGAAGATGATCGACTACGGAACGCAGGCCCGCTCACGCGGCCTCAAGGTCGTCATCGCGGGGGCCGGGGGAGCAGCCCACCTGCCCGGAATGCTCGCCTCCGTCACGACGCTTCCGGTGGTCGGCGTCCCCGTCCCGCTCAGCCGTCTCGACGGCCTCGACTCCCTGCTCTCCATCGTGCAGATGCCGGCCGGAGTCCCCGTTGCCACCGTCTCGATCGGGGGCGCCAAGAACGCCGCGCTCCTGGCCGTCAGGATGCTCGCGACCGCTGACGACGCCCTCGCCGATCGCCTCGCGGAGTACGCGGCCGACCTCGCCGACCTCGTCGAGACGAAGAACACGGACCTGCAGTCCCGGCTATGAGCACCATGACCTCCGTCGCGAGTCCCATCCGCTACCCGAACGCCGGGTCCGCCCAGGTCATGACCCGGCGGGCCTGGTGGCTCGTGGCACTCAACTTCCTCATCCCCGGCTCGCCGCAGGTCCTCGCGGGCAACCGTCGACTCGGGCGGTTCGGTCTCGTCACGACGCTGGTCCTCTGGGGCATCGCCGTCGTGCTCGGCCTGCTCTGGTTCCTGGCGCGCCCCGCGGTCTACACGATGTTCAGCACCTCGATCACGCTCTGGGTCGTCGCCATCGTGCTGGCGTTCTACGCCGTCGTGTGGGTGATCCTCACTCTCGACACGCTGCGGCTCGTCCGCCTGGTGCGCACGGCGCCGTCGGCCCGCGCCTGGATCGCCGCCCTGACCGCTGCCGTCATGCTCGTCCTCAGTGGCGGCGCGGTCTACGGTGCCTACATCGCCACGTCCGCGAGCGGGTTCCTCTCCACCGTCTTCCAGGCCGGCCCCAGCGTCCCCCCGATCGACGGGAAGTACAACATCCTGCTGCTGGGCGGGGATGCCGGGCCCGACCGCGACGGCCTGCGGCCCGACAGCATCTCGGTGGTCAGCGTCGATTCGACGACCGGTCGTGCCGTGATGATCGGCCTCCCGCGCGATCTGCAGTACGCGCCGTTCTCGGCTGGACCGATGGCGGACAAGTACCCGAACGGCTACGGCTACGACGACATGTGCGACGTGGACGTCTGCCAGCTCAACTCGATCTACACCGAGGTCGAGCTCAAGAGCCCCGAGATGTATCCCGATGCCGAGGCCAACGGCAGTGAGCCCGGCATCGAGGCCATGCGGGACGCAGCGGAGGGCATCACCGGATTGCCGATCCAGTACTACGCGCTCATCGACATGCAGGGCTTCTCCGACCTCATCGATGCGCTCGGCGGCGTCGACATCACAGTCACGGACCGGGTTCCCCTCGGAGGGGACGAGGAGCTGAACGGCGTCGCGGAGTGGTTCGAACCGGGCCCCCAGCACATGGACGGCTATCACGCCACCTGGTACGCGCGCTCCCGCCACGGCTCGAGCGACTACGACCGCATGGCGCGCCAGCGCCAGATCCAGGATGCGGTGCTGAAGCAGTTCAACCCGGCCAATGTGCTCGCCAAGTTCCAGGGGATCGCGGCGGCCGGTGCGCAGGTCGTCAAGACCGATGTGCCGCAGAGCATGCTCGGCTACTTCGTCGATCTGGCATCGAAGACGAAGGAGATCCCGGTCACGAACCTCGAGATGGTTCCGCCGAACGTGGATCCCGAGGAGCCGGACTACGCCTGGATCCAGCAGACCGTCCACGACACCGTGTTCCCTCCGACGGCGACGCCGACGCCCGACGCCGGCTGACCGGCGGCAATGCACCGGCGATCCGGGTTCAGCGGGTCAACAGGCGCAGAAGCCCGGTCGGGATCAGACCGCGTCGGCGTGCGAGGCCGTGAGCGCCGCCGACGACGAGCGCGATCGCGTGCTTGGTCCGATGGGGGCCGCTGACGACGGCGTCGAAGGCGGGACCGATCTGGCGTTTGATGACCGAGAGCGTCCACCGGGGCCGCTTGCGGGCGTTGCGGAAGACCAGGTCGATGTTGTTGCGGGTGATGTAGTACTGCCGGAACGGCGAGTGGTACTGGTACATGGGCTCCCCGGTGCGGTTGCGCATCGGGATGCCGAACGGGCGGAACGGCACCATCTCGCCGAGAGAGTGGGCGATGTCGGTGTCGGTGCTCACGGCGATCCGGAACCCGGCATCCCGGACGCGCAGGCAGTACTCCGTGTCGACGCAGTCGATGACCAGGCGCTCGTCGAAGAGGCCGGCCGTCACGAGGCACTCGCGACTGATGACGAATCCCGATTGGATGGACTCCGGCACGAGTCCGAGACCCTCAGGCGACCACCAGGTCGGGATCGACGGCTCACCGTTGACCTTGTCGGTGCAGACGATCCCCAGGCGCGTGACGGGGTTCGCGCGATCGAAGGTCGCGAGGCAGGACTCGACGTATCCATCGGGCAGACGCGTGTCCTGGTCGGTGTTGACGACGTAGTCGGCACCGTCCTCGAGGGCGGCGGCGACTCCCACGTTGAGGGCGCGTGCGATTCCGGAGTTCTGCTCGAGCCGGATGACGTCGACCGAATCGGATGCGAGCCCGGAGAGGATCGCGTCGGCAGCGCTGCCGGAACCGTCGTCGACGACGATGACGCGCTGCACCTGGCGGGCGAGCGAGCGCACGTTCTCGACGACGTCCGGGTCGGGGTGGTATGTCGGAACGACGGCGATGACCCGCGGCGCGCTGGGCACGGCGTCGGACCGTCGGCTGCGGACGGGGA
>JBEVEO010000170.1:0-4822 GCA_040512695.1 Leifsonia sp.
GCCCCGGGGCCAGCCCCCGGGGGGGCTCGCCCCACACCCCCCCCGGCCTTGGGGCGGGGTAGCGGGGGGGGGGCGGCGGGCGCCCCCCCCGGGGGGGGGGGCCGCCCCCCCCCCGGCCACGA
Source organism: Leifsonia sp. (assembly GCA_040512695.1). Lineage (GTDB taxonomy): Bacteria > Actinomycetota > Actinomycetes > Actinomycetales > Microbacteriaceae > Orlajensenia. The sequence continues at coordinate 123 of JBEVEO010000170.1, forward strand.
GATCCAGGTGACCGCCCGCGGCGCGGGACTCGACGCCATCCGCGCGGGCGGCATCCGCCTCTCGGGCGGTTTCGGCGATGCCGTCGGTCATCCCGCTGCCGCCCCGGCCCTGGCCGGACGGTTCGACCTCGTGCTGGTCTGCACGAAGGCGCAGGATGCCGAAGCCGCGATCGCCGCCAACGCATCCGTCGTCGACGACACTCCCGTCATCGTGGTGCAGAACGGCCTCGACGGGGTGGGCACGGCCCAGCGCCTCCTCCCGCGGTCGGAGTGCTTCGGCGCCCTCTCGATCATCGCGGCGAACTACACGGAGCCGGGGGTCGTACGGGTGACCACCCGGGCGGCGACCTACCTCGGTCGCGGGAGCGGTCGGGCCGATGCCGAGACGAAGCGCTGGGCGGAGCTGCTGTCGAGCGCGGTCCCGGTGCTGGCGGTCGACAACTTCATCGGCTCCCAGTGGACCAAGCTCGTCGTCAACATGCTGAACGGACTGCCGGCGATCACCGGGCTCAGCGTGCAGGAGGTCATCGCCGATCGCGAGCTGCGGCGCATCCTGACGGCGAGCATGCGCGAGGCCGTCCGCGTCGGCGTCGCGAGGGGCATCCGCTTCGGATCACTGCAGGGCCTGGGAGACCGACGCCTCCGGCTGTTCTCCCGGCTGCCGCTCGGGATCGGGCAGCTGCTGCCCCGGTCGATGGGGGTGCGGATGGGGCACGTGCCGAATCTCGGCTCGACGCTGCAGAGCCTGCGTCGCGGTCAGGCAACCGAGATCGACTTCCTCAACGGGGCGGTCGTGCGCGAGGCGGCGCTGGCCGGAATGACGGCGCCGGTCAACGCCGCCATCGTCGAGCTGGTCCACGAGGTCGAGGATTCTGGAGCGTCCCTCCCCCGCGAGGCCGTGCTCGATCGCATCCGCGTGTGACGACTCAGCAGCTGTCGAGGAACCGCCGGCGAGGGCGCGAGCGCTCGCTGTTGTCGATGACGGCGCTGGCGTGCCTGCGCGGATGCTCGCGCACGTAGTAGAGCACGTCGGCCTCGTCGACCGGCTCGGCGTCGAGCACCGCGCTCCAGTCCCAGAGGTCGCGCAGCTCGGCCCGCTCGGCGAACCGTCCGTCGATGATGAGCGTCGCATCGGCCGGTCCGGTGATCCACTTGGGGATGATGCGGGCATCCCTGGTCGGATCGAACGCCTGGGTGACGAAACCGGTGCTTCCGGCCATCCGGAACGGCTCGATCAGCACGCGGCGCAGCAGGGAGTAGTCGAAGCCGTAGCCGAAGTACCGTTCGGGGGTGTCGGCCCCGAAGGCGTCCTGCTCCGCCCGCGAACGGTGGAAGTGCTCGAGGGACGCCCGGAAGACCGGATGCCCGCGCTCGCGGAACACGGCGGCCAGGTCGTCGCCGAACTCCGTCTTGCCGCTGCGCACCGGCCCGTCGATCGCGACGATCGTCCGCCCGCGACCGTAGTTGTGCAGGATCTCGCCGGCGAGGTCGCGCAGGAACCGGATGCGGGGGGTGGTGACGAGCTCCATGGCTTGAGCCTAGTTCGCACCGGGGTGCGCATAGGCTGAAACCGATGTCCGCCATCGTCACCGCCGTCAACGCCTGGTTCCGGGCGAACGGGCGCGACCTCCCATGGCGGCGGCACGGCTTCACCGCGTGGGGCACGCTCGTGAGCGAGTTCATGCTGCAGCAGACGCCGGTCAACCGCGTGATCCCGCACCTCGAGGCCTGGCTCGATCGATGGCCGACCCCGGGCGACCTCGCCGCGGTGCCGCCGGGTGAAGCCGTTCGGGCGTGGGCGAGCCTCGGCTATCCGCGCCGCGCCCTCTGGCTGCACCAGGCGGCGACGCAGATCGCCGAGCGTCACGGCGGCGTCGTGCCGTCCGACGTCGACGCCCTCGTCTCGCTGTCCGGCGTCGGCGACTACACCTCCCGGGCCGTGGCCGTGTTCGCCTACGGTGAGCGGCAACCCGTCGTCGACACGAACACGAGGCGGGTGATCGCGCGGGCGGTGCACGGCCGCGCGGATGCCGCTCCGCCCGCGCGGCGGGACCTGGCCGACATGGAGGCGCTGCTGCCCGAGGACCCCGTGGAGGCCCGGGTGTTCAACGCGGGGATGATGGAGCTCGGCGCCCTCGTGTGCGTTGCGCGCACTCCCCGCTGCGACGACTGTCCGATCGCCGGGCAGTGCGCCTGGCGGGCGGCCGGCTATCCGGCATACGACGGACCGCGCAAGGCCGTCCAGAAGAAGTACGAGGGTTCCGACCGGCAGGTGCGCGGGCTCGTGATGCGCGAGCTGCGCGTCGCGCACCGGCCGGTGACGGATGCCGAGCTCGCGACGACCTGGGCGGACTCGGCGCAGCTGGCGCGGGCCGTGGCCGGCCTGGTCGCCGACGGCCTGGCAGTGGAAACGCCCGCCGGGTACGTGCTGCCGTGACGGGCCGGCACGCCCTCGCCGGTCGGGGCGGCTCAGCCCCGTGCGTCGACGGCCGCCGGCGCCGCGACCAACCGCTCGATGATCGGGACGAGCCCGTTCACACCGGGTGACACGGCGATCGCCGCGGCGAGGCGCTCAGCGGCCTTCCGGTACGACGGCTCGGCCAGTACGGCCAGCACTCCCCCGGCCACGGCATCCGCCGTCGGGGTGCCCGTGCGGAGGTTGACCCCGGCCCCGGACCACGCCACCCTGGCCGTGGTCTCCACCTTGTCCTCGGTGTCACCGGCGGCGACGATGGGCACGCCGTACTCGAGGGCGTAGTGCAGACCGCCGTAGCCGCCGTTGGAGACGAAGACGTCGACGAGGGGCATGAGGCGGTCGTACGGCAGCATCTCGGCGGCCAGCACGTTCGACGGCAGCCCGCCGAGCTCGGAGACGGGACGACCCCCGGTCGCGACGACGACGGTCACGTCCTCGCCTGCGAGACCGCGGACCGTCGGCAGCACGAGCTCCTCGAAGTCGAGGTTCGCGACGGTCCCCTGCGAGACGTGGACGACGGGTCGTGAACCGTCGAGCTCATCCCACCAGTCCGGCAGGACGGCTTCGATCGGCGCGACGCGAGCGACGGGGCCGAGGAAGGACAGCTCGGCCGGGGCGTCGCTGCGCGGGTACTCGAACTCCTCGACGGTGAACTGGGCGATGTGATCGGCCAGCAGCGACCAGTCCTGGAAGTAGCCGTCGAGAGGCCGACCCGACAGTTCGCGCATGGTGGCGTCAGCCTGCTTCTGGGCCGACCGCATGACGACGTTCTCGACCACCCAGTTCAGGGTGCGATTGCGGATGCGGCCGGCGAGATCGGAGCGTGGCGCCAGCCCGATCCCGAACGGCGCCGTGTCCCGGCTCGACAGGCCGAGCGGGAGGATGCCGCACACGATGACGGCCGGACGCTCGGAGCGCGGGCGGCGGGCGAGAGCGCCGGCGCCGACGAACACGCTCTCGCACAGGACGGCGTCGGTCGGTTCCGCGCCGACGGCGTCGACGAGTGCGCGGAACTGGCCGGCGGCCGGGTCGAGGAAGAGGCGCTTGATGTTCGCGGCCAGGGCTGCGTTGCCGGTGAGGCGCTCGCCGTTCCTCTCCCGGCCGGCCGCGATGGCGGCGTCATCGAGGTGGTCGGATTCCGCGGGCAGCGGGAGGTACTCGGCACCGGTCGCGCGTACGGCCGCGGCGAAGCGGGCGCCGGTGAGGAAGCGGACGCGGTAGCCGTGGGCGACGAGGCCGCGTGCGACGCCGAGCATGGGGGCGACGTGGCCGTCGAGGGGGATGCTGCAGAGGATCACGGAGGGCATGGCGGACTTTCGGATTCGGGTTTCGGCGAGGGCCGTCCAGCAGGATTCACCCGCTGGGCCCCGCGAATCAACGGATTCGCACCGAAATGGGGGCTGTCCCCGACAGATCCGCCCCGGAAACGACGGAAGCCGCCGACCCTTCCGGGTCAGCGGCTTCTCATCGTGCGACGTGCGGTCAGCGTGCCTCGTCGGCTGCCTCGGCCTCGATCGTGGCCTCGGCCAGCTCGTGCTCGTCGTCCTCGTCGTCCTCCAGATCGCGCGGCTTCACGTACGGGTCGGCGTCGCCGGCGTACTCCGCCGTGCTCGCCTGCTGGGTCGTGGCCGTGTCGCGTTCGCGGGCCTCCCGGAGGAGGGCCTCGATCTGCTGGGCGTTCTCGGGGATCGCATCGAGCTGGAACACCAGGCTCGGCGTGAGCCTGGCCGTGATGTTGCGCCCCACCTCGCTGCGGAACATCCCGGTCGCGGCGGTGAGGGCCGCAGCCGAATCGGCGCGTTCCTCATCCGTTCCGTAGACCGTGTAGAACACCGTCGCATGCTGGAGGTCGCCGGTCACCTGCACATCGGTGATCGTGACGAACCCCATGCGGGGATCACGCACTCCGCGCTCGAGGCGCTTCGCGATGATGACCTTGATGCGGTCCGCCATCTTCCTGGCGCGTGCCGGATCAGCCATGTCGTACTCCTCTCCACGAGGTCGCAGCCGTGGTGCGTCGGGCCGGATGGCCCTTCGACGGGCTCAGGGACCGTTCGGCCCGACCCACCACGTACCGAAACTAGCCTCGCGGCTTCTCCTTGAGCTCGATGGTCTCGATCTCGTCGCCGATCTGGATGTCGTTGAACTTGCCGAGACCGATACCGGCCTCGAAGTCCGTGCGCACCTCGGTGACGTCGTCCTTGAAGCGACGCAGCGACTCGAT
>JBEVEO010000152.1:0-18235 GCA_040512695.1 Leifsonia sp.
GTGAACGAGAAGCTCTCCGCATTCGGCGCCGTCATGGGCTGGGCGTAGAAGCCGTCGCTCAGGACGTTGCCGTAGTAGGTGCCGGTGAACCCGTCGACCCGGTAGTCGAGGCGGCTGAACGCGGCATCGAGACCCTTCCTTCCGACATCGACGGTGACGGGCTTGGCAGCCCTGGCGTCGAAGTCGACGGTGGCGTCATCATCGAGCACGAGGTCGGGGTCGCCGACGAGGGCCGTGATCGACGAGTCGGCTGCGCGATTCACATCCATGAAGGTCATGACGGCGTAGCGGCCGGCCGGCATCCGCATGGTGGTCTCACCGGCGACGGGGAAGGGGTAGTACTGGCCGGTGTCCGCCTCGTACATGAGTCCGTAGGTGTCGACGGGCTCGCCCGAGAAGCCGGTGGCCGTGACCGTGAGGTTGTAGCGCTCGGTCTCGGCGATGGTGCCGAGGGCCGTACGCGTCACGACGGTGCCGTCGATGCTGGCGAGGAGCGTGCCGGACAGCTGCGTTCCCGCTGGAACCTTCGTCGGATCGACCGTCAGCGTCACCGGACGCGATTCGCCGGCCGGGATGGCGAGTTCGTCCGCACTCATGGTCAGCACGCCGTCGTCGGCACCCGCCAGCGCGGCGTCGAGGTCGAGCACGACCTCGGCATCCCTGGAGTTGGTGAAGTCGATCGTGCGCACGGCGGGCTCCGGGTGCTCGCCCCAGGTGAGCATCCCGAAGTCGCCGGAGCCGGAGGCGACGACCGTCGCGTCGACGGCTGCCGCCACGTTCACGACTCCGGTGCCGGCCTGGTACGAGGTGAGACCGACATCCGTCGTGGTGCTGATGAGGGCTGCGCGGAGCTGGTCGGCGGTGTACTCGGGGTGGCGCTGCTTGAGGAGTGCTGCGGCGCCGGCCACGTGCGGGGTCGCCATCGACGTGCCGCTCATGGTGATGTACGAGCCCTCGCCGTTGCTGCTGTCCGACGAGCGCGCCGCCGTCACCGAGCTGCCCGGGCCGGCGATCTCGGGCTTCAGCGCGCCGGAGAGCGCGAGGGGTCCCTGGCTGGAGTACACCGCGAGCTCGCCGGACGGGTCCTCGACGGAGCCGACGGTGAGGGCTCGTGCGGCGGACCCCGGCGATCCGATGGTCTCGGGAGCTCCGCTGTTCCCGGCGGCCACGACGAAGAGGGCGCCGGTCTCCTCGGAGATCGCGTTGAGCGCCTCGGCCATCACGTCGAGACCGTCGGAGGGCTGCGAGGAACCGAGGCTCATCGAGACGATGTCGGCGTTCCGGCCAGCCCACTGCATGGCCTCGATGATCCAGGAGTCCTGGCCGGAGCCGTCGGCTCCGAGCACCTTGCCGACGAGCAGGTTCGCGCCGTCGGCGACGCCGCGGTTCACACCACCGCTCGCGGCTCCGGTGCCTGCGAGGGTGGAGGCGACGTGGGTGCCGTGCCCGTGGGAGTCGGTGAGCACCTCCTCGCCGGGGACGAAGCTCGTCGACCCGGGGAGGATGCGGCCGGCGACATCGGGGTGGGTGTCGTCGATGCCGGTGTCGAGCACGGCGACGGTCACGCCGGAACCGGTGTAGCCCTCGGCCCAGGCGGCGGGGGCGCCGATGTACGGCACGCTCGAGTCGAGCGTCGCCTGAACCTTGCCGTCGAGCTGGATGGATTCGATGCCGCCGCCGAGGGAGACCTCGGTGCTGAAGGCGGTGGCACCGGATGCCTCGGTGAGGGCGGCCCACGTGCTGGCGGCGGCCGCGTGGTCGGCTGTCGCAGCCGCGCCTCCGACGCTCTCGAGGGCGGTGCCGATCTGCACGCCGGGCACGGGTGCGCTCATGAGGGCGGGGCCGTCTGCCGCGTACTCGACGATGACGGGCGTCGCGGAGACCGAGGCGTCGTCGTAGCCGAACTCGATGAGCTGCGAGACGTTGAACAGGTCGGGATCGACGACACCGGCGGCGAGGTACGGCAGGGCCGACTGCGGCAGCACGTGCAGGTCGCCGTCGAGCTCGACGGTCTGCACGGCGGCGCCGGGCACCACCGTCTCGATGTCGACGGCGTGGCTGCCGCCGGGGAGGTCGGTCACGGTGACGCGGTCGCCCGTGATGAGGGTGACGGTGTGGCTGCCGCCGGCCGGCTGCACGGCCGGGGCCGCGACGGCTGAGGCTGCTGTGGCGCCCCCGCCGTCGGGGCCGGCCGAGGCGGGGATCGCGGTGAGGCCGACGCTGGTGGCGCCGAGTGCGACACTGCCGATCGCAGCGACGATCACGCGTCGATGACGACGCCAGAACGGGGGATTGCTATTCGTCACGCGAGACCTCTCGTACGTTCACGGGTGTTGATTACTAGGCAACTTCTCACAGCCCGTTCGCTATCCTGTTGGCGGAGAGATGCCATGGCTTCGATCCGCCATCGCAGCCATCACCACGAGTCCGGAGGGCGCAGTGCTCGAGGCGATCGGCTTGGACGACGAGCACACCGCCGTGTACCGGCTCGTGCTCGCAGCCCCGTCGGTGAGCATCGACGACATCGCCCGCTCGGCCGGACTCACGGCTCCGCGGGCGCGCAGCGTCCTCGACGATCTCGAGCAGCTCGGCCTGCTCGCCCGGCAGGCGTCGGCCCCCGATCGCGTCGTCGCATCGCCGCCGTCGATCGCCCTGCGGCCCATGCTCCTCGAGCGGGAGCGCGGACTCTCCCAGGCCCATGAGGCCCTCGTGCACCTGAGCGAGCTGTACCGGCACGGCGCCGCCCAGCGTGAGGTCCCCGACGTCGTCGACGTCGTGCTCGGAGCGGATGCCGTGCGCCAGCGCTTCGCCCAGCTCCAGGCCGCTGCGACGGAGTGGGTGGGCACCTTCGTGCTGAGCGAGATCGCCTTCCTCACCGCGGACGAGAACCCCGAGGAGGACCTCGCACTGGCCCGCGGCGTGCGCTATCGCATCCTCGTCGAGGCTCCGGTGATCGAGCGTCCCGGCTTCCTCGAGGCCGCCCGCGAGTCGGCCACGATGGGCGCGGCCGTGCGCGTCCTGCCGGACCTGCCGACCCGGCTCATCATCGTCGACGACCAGATCGCCCTGCTCCCCATGAAGTCGCACGGCGAGCACCGGGCCTCCGGAGCCCTACTTGTGCACCCGAGCGGTCTGCTCGATCTGGTCGCGGCGAGCTTCGACCAGTTCTGGTCGTCGGCGACGGCCTTCCCCTCCGACCAGGAGAGCCCGAGCGGGCTGTCCCAGCTGGACCGCGACCTGGTCAAGCTCCTGCTCCTCGGGCTCACGGATGCCGCGGCCGGCGCCCAGCTCGGCATCTCGGTGCGCACGGTGCAGCGCCGGGTCGCCGAGCTCATGGAGATCGCCGCCGTGTCGACCCGCATCCAGCTCGGCGCCGAGGCCGTGCGGCGCGACTGGGTCTAGGTCGACGGGGCTCTAGCGCTGCACCTGCCGGAAGTAGGCGCGGATGTCGGCCGTGACGAAATCGGGGACCTCCATCGCGGCGAAGTGCCCGCCGCGCAGGTGCGAGCTCCAGAACGACAGGTTCTCCCCCGGATCGAGGATGCGCCGCATGAGCGGCTCATCACCGAACGCGCTGAAACCCTGCGGACGGTCGTGGGTGCGCCCCCAGGCCGCAGCAGCGTGCGCGGCCTCGTAGAGCAGGTTCGCCGCTCCGCCTCCCCCTCGGCCGAACCAGTACACGCTCACGAGGGTCAGCAGCTGGTCGATGTCGACGGCGTCCTCCGGCAGTTCGGCGGTGGGGTCCGTCCAGGCGTCGAACTTCTCGACGATCCAGGTGAGCTGGGCGACGGGCGAGTCCGTGAGGCCGTACGCGATGCTGAGCGGCCGGGTGGCCTGCACCTGGATGTAGCCGAAGTCCTCGCTCCTGGCGGCCTTCAGGTCGGCGTGGTGCGCCTTCTCCTCGACGGTGAGGTGGTCGGTGGGCGGCGTGTACTCGGTGGCGATGGCCCCGGCATCCGTGAGGATGAGCGCGGCGATGACCCGCTCGCCTGCTTCGATGCACAGCTCCTCGACGATGCCCGCTCCCACATCGCCGCCGAAGACGCCGTAGCGGTCGTACCCGACGGCCTGCATGATGTCGTCGAAGGCACGGGCGGTGCGGGCGATGTCCCAGCCCCGGCTGGTGAGGGGCGTCGAGAATCCGAAACCGGGGATGGATGGGACGACCACGTCGAAGGCGGGTGCGCCGTCAGGCGGATCGACGAGGTCGTCGATGAGCGCCAGGTACTCGACGAACGACGTCGGGTAGCCGTGGCAGAGCAGGAGCGGGATCGCTGCAGGCGCGGTCGACCGCACGTGCACGAAGTGGATCGGCTGGCCGTCGACCTCGGCGACGAACTGCGGATACCGGTTGAGACGCGCCTCCTGCTCGCGCCAGTCGTAGTCGGTGCGCCAGCGCTCGGCGAGCGAGCGGGCGTACGGCACGGGCACGCCGCGCGACCAGTCGGTCGCGAGGTCGTCCGGCCAGCGCGTCCTGCCCAGCCTCTCGTCGAGGTCGGCGATCTCCTCGTCGGAGATGGCGATGGAGTAGGGGTGGACGTTCATGGTTCCTCCGATCGGATCGGTGTCACCATCGAGTCAACCGGCTGAGCCCTTCCCCGTCTTGAACTGGAACGACACGGCGCGATCGGCCACGAGCGCCTGCCTCAGATCGGCTCGCCCCTGTGCCGCGACTGGCCTGGCGTGTACCCGGTGAGGCGCTTCACGTCCCTGGACATGTGCGCCTGGTCGGCGTAGCCGAGCTCGTAGCTGACCGCGGCGATCGGCTCGCCGGTCTGCAGCCGTGCGACGGCCTCGCGGGCCCTCGCCACCTGGTGCGCCTGCCGTGGCGTGAGGCCGATGACCCGGGAGAAGTGCCGCTGCACGGAGCGCGGCGACACCTCGTCGACAGCGCCGTCGAGCGCAGCGCTCACGATGGCGTCATCGGCCAGGAGCCCGACGGCCGCGAGCTCGTCGACGAAGTCGTCGATGTCGCCGTAGGTCGGCAGGTCCCACTCGCGTCCGGCGAGCGCGAACGTCGACTCCGACAGCATCGGCAGCGTGATGGTGCGGTCGAACATCGCGCAGGGATCACCGTGGGTGAAGTACACGCCCGTGCGGAACCGGATGCCCACGTTGCGGTTCCCCGCCGTGTACGCCACCGAGGTGGGCTTCGACGACGGACCGCTCAGGCGCACGCTGCAGCCGTCCGTCGCGCGCGTGACGATGAGGTCCCAGCAGGCGTCGGCCGAGGCGAGGTAGATTCCGTCGCTCGTGTCGAGGGTGTGCCAGATCACATCCACGAAGGCCGATCGAGAAGCTTTCTCCTCGTAGAGGAAGCTCATGCACGGCAGTCTAGGAGCGGCCGGGCGGCGTTAGGTAACCGAACGGTCACGATCTGCATCTCCGGGCGAGCCCCCATTGCGCTTCCTGAACATATGCCGATAGTTTGACTTCTCGGTGCTGCGGATCCACGCGGTGCATGGCCCACGAAACGGAAGGAGAGACCCATGATGATCACGAACCCGAAGACGCCGTTCGAGGCCCCGGCCTCCTTCTGCGGGATCGCCGGCTAAACGCCGCAACGCCTGACGCTTCTCGCGTCGCGCCCTGCCGCCCATCGGGTGGCACCGTCGCTGAGCGCTGCCGGCTGAGCCGCAGGCCGCTCCTCGAACGTCGTCTCCCTGTTCGGCACTCGCCGGCACGAGCGACTCCCTCGACACCTTTCGCAGGCTGCCCATGCACCTGCTTCCTCCCCAACATCCAGCGACGCTGGTCACGTACGCGTCGCGCTGCCCGAAAGGCGGTGCGACGGGGTGATCCGTCGCGCCCAACCCAAGGAATGATGATGAACTCCCAACTCCTCACCGCCCGAGATACACGATCCCGGGTTCAGCAGTACTCGAGCACCGGACTCGACCGCCTCGCGCGTCGGACCGGCCTCGCCCTCGTGCGCTGGAGCTCGCGCCGTGCGGACAGCCTGGAACTCTCGCGGGAACGCGTGCAGGCGGCCCGCAGGTCCGATGCCCTTCGCCGGGGAAGCCAGCGCGACACCCAGTTGCTCGTGCTGCTCAACCGCGGCCAGTTCTGATGACCGGCCGCCATCACGAGAAGGCCTGCCCTCCCCCGTCACGACGGGTGGAGAGCAGGCCTTCTCCGCATCACGCGCCCAACGCGCCCGCCAGCCGCGGCCCGTGATGTTCGTGTCATCGACGCGGTCCGCGGTCGCGGAGCGGCGGTGACCCCGCGCATCGGCGTCAGCGCTCGACGGCCACCAGCTCCACGCCGCGCAGCACGCCGGCATCCGCGACGGCCGTCATCATCGTGCACGCCGGCTGCCTCCGGCGGTCCGTCGGCGATCCCGGGTTGAGCAGCCGGATCCCGCCCGGCGTCACGGTGTCCCACGGGATGTGACTGTGGCCGAACACGAGCACGTCGAGCCCGGACGATCCGAGGGCTCCGGCTCCGGCTCCGGGAAGTCCTGCAATGCCCGCGTCCGCCCGCCGCTCCCGGCCGGTCGCGGCACCGGTCTCGTGCACCACACCGAACCGGATGCCGTCGAGCTCGACGCGTGCGGTCTCGGGCAGGCGCGCCCGCAGCTGTGTTCCGTCATTGTTGCCCCAGACGCCGACGAGCCGCGCCGCCCGTGCCTCGACGGCATCGAGCGTGGCCGCATCCACCCAGTCTCCGGCGTGGACCACCACGTCGGCCGCATCGATCGCCCGCCACACGGCGTCGGGCAGCCGTCTGGCACGCGCCGGGACGTGGGTGTCGGAGATGAGCAGGAGTCGCGTCGCCATGATCGCTCAGCCCAGGCGATCCAGGAAGCGCAGGATGATGCCCTCGCGGAGCGCCCACGGCGACACCTCGAGCTCCGAGACGCGGAAGGCCGCCATGGTCTCCGACAGCACGATGCCGCCGGCCACGATCTGGAAGGTGCGGTCCTCGGTGATGCCGGGCAGCGCGGGCCGGGCGTCGGCGGGGATCCGTGCGAGCCGCGGCACCCAGTCGTCCAGCTGGGTTCGCCGCAGCAGGCTGCGCTCGACGGAGCCGACGCCGTCCGCCACCGATCCGGCGAGCCGCGCGAGCGACCGGATGGTCTTCGACGAGCCGACGACGTGGGCGGGCTTCGGCAGGTCCGCGAAGGCCGTCACCGCCTCGGCGAGGACGGATGCCGCGTGCTCGCGCAGCGCCGCCATCTGCGCCGCGGTCGGCGGATCGTCGTGCAGGAAGCCGATGGTGGAGCGTCCGGCACCGAGCGGCACCGACAGTGCGACGCTCGGATACTCGTCGCCACCCGCTGCGATCTCGAGCGAGCCGCCGCCGATGTCGAACAGCAGGACGTCCTCCGCGGACCAGCCGTACCAGCGCCGCACCGCGAGGAAGGTGATGCGGGCCTCGTCCGTGCCCGAGAGCACCTGCAGCGCGACGCCGGTCTCGCTCTCGACGCGGTCGAGCACGGCCTGGCCGTTGGCGGCCTCGCGGATGGCGGACGTGGCGAACGGCAGCAGCTCGTCGATGCCGGCCTGTTCCGCGATCCGGGCCGCGTCGGAGATCGCCGCGAGGATGGCGCTCACGCCGTCATCCGTGATCGAGCCGTCCTCGTCGATGTAGCGCATGAGCCGGAGCACGGCCTTGTGCGACGATTCCGGGATCGGTCGCGCGCCGGGATGCGCGTCGACGATCAGCAGGTGCACCGTGTTCGATCCGACGTCGAGCACTCCGAGTCTCATGAGGCCAATCTAGCGACGGACGAGCGGGTGGGCATTGCGGCCGTCATCCCACGGCGCGGGCGCGGATCGCGAGCCAGAGCTGGGCACGGTCCTCGGCGTTGGTCATCGAGTAGCCCGTGACGTCCTCCACCTTCTGGATGCGGCTCTTGAGGGTGTGCCGGTGCACGCCGAGCTGCACGGATGCCGCCTCCCAGCTGCCGTTCTCGGCGAGGAACACGCGCAGCGAGTTGGTCAGCTCGCCGGACGGGTCGGCCGCGTCGAGCTCGACGATCGGCTGCGAGATCGCGCTGAGGGTGATGGCCGGAAGGTAGCGCAGCAGGAGCTCGCCGAGGTTGAGCTCGGAGAAGCGCACGACCGGGCGGCCGTCCGCGAGCGCGATCTCGAGTGCCTGCTCCGCCTGAACGAGGCTGGAGCCGAGGGCGCCTGCCGAGGCGAGCTCGCCGATCCCGCAGCGGACGGGAATGCCGTCGGATGCCGCACGCTGCACCCGCTCCGCCCAGGCATCCGTGGCGTGCGGCTCGATGACGGCGACGACGGTCGACCCACGGCTCACCGCGCAGGCCGACAGTCCCAGCTCCTCGAGCCAGGCGAGCACCTTCGACTCGAGCACCACACTGCGCGACTGCGAGCGCACGACCGCGACGCCGAGCCGATCGCCGAGGAGTCCCCAACGCCCGGCCACGCGCGCGCTCAGCGCGGCATCCGTCGCCAGCAGCACGTCGACGGCGTCGGCGCGCGCCACGGCATCGAGGCGCATGCCGCTCACCGGGCTGAACGTGAGGTCGAGCAGGGCGGCCGCCTGCGAGGCGAGTCCGCGCACGAGGCTCGGGTCGCCGAGGCGGTCGGAGACGACCAGCGACGCCTTCGCGTCGAGTGCATGCCCCACCGGGTATACGCCCAGATTGGTCACGCGGATGCGTCGCGACAGGTGGAGCGCCGCGGCCACCGCATCGTCGACGTGGATGCGCGATGCCCCGACGCTGGCGACCGGATTGCCGTAGCGGTCGATGAGGATGGCCCAGCCGTTGAGCAGCTGCGACAGGCGGGTCACGACCCCGGCGGTGCCGCCGGTGCGGGCGGCGTTCGTGAGTTCGGTGATGCCGCGCACGAGCTGGGCCTGTCGCCCGCCCAGCGTCACCACGTCCGCGTCAGCATCCACGCCTTGCACGTTACACGGCGATGATGATTCGACATTGCGTCGGACGACGCCCCCGCGACAGGACATTTCGGCCTGTTCTGCCGGCACCGCGCGGTTCATACACTGTCGGGGACCCATCAGTACCTGCACCACATCAAGGGAGATCCATGCGAGCGATCGTGTTCACCGGGGAGCCGGGCACCGCCGAGATCCAGGAGGTCCAGCTCGCCTCCCCTCAGGCCGGAGAGGTGCGCGTGAAGATCGCCGCCGCCGGCGTCTGCCACTCCGACCTGCACGTCTACCGGCGCGAGTGGGATGTCCCCGTCCCGCTCGTCATGGGCCACGAGGGCAGCGGCGTCGTCACCGAGGTCGGTCCCGGCGTCACCACCCTCACCGTCGGCGACCACGTCGTGCTGTCGTGGGTCGCGCCGTGCCACGAGTGCCGCTACTGCCTGTCCGGACACGAGGCGCGCTGCCAGGTCGCCGCCACGATCGTGGCCCCGGGCGGTGTGCTGCAGGACGGAACGTCGCGCCTCAGCCGAGACGGCGAGCCGATGCACCACTACCTGGGCGTCTCGTCGTTCGCCGAGGAGGCCATCGTTCCCGCGAGCGGCGCCATCCGGGTGCGCGACGACGCGCCGCTCGACGTCGTCGCGCTCGTCGGCTGCGCGGTCGCAACCGGGGTCGGAGCCGTCACGAACACCGCCCAGGTGGAGCCGGGATCCCTCGTCGCGGTCATCGGCTGCGGCGGCGTCGGCCTCTCGGTCGTGCAGGGCGCCCGACTCGCGGGTGCCGAGCGCATCGTCGCCATCGACATCCAGGCCGACAAGACCGCGCTCGCCATGACCATGGGCGCCACGGACTCGATCGACGCCTCGAAGGCCGACGCCGTGGAGGCGCTGCGGGCGCTGCTGCCCGACGGTGTCGACTACGCCTTCGATGCCATCGGCCGCACCACCACGACGGAGCAGGCCATCCAGATGCTCGGCCTCGGAGGGGCTGCGGTCGTCGTCGGTCTTCCGCCGACGGGATCACGCGCCTCCTTCGACCCGCTCGTGCTGGCCGAGGCCGACCAGCGCATCCTCGGGTCCAACTACGGCAGCGTGCGCCCGAGCGTCGACATCCCCGCCCTCGTCGACCGCTACATGGACGGCGAGCTCCTGCTCGACGAACTCGTCACCGCGCGCCGTCCGCTCGAGGACGCCCGGTCCGCGCTCGAGGCGCTCAGCACCGGGTCGGCCCTGCGCACCCTCCTCATCCCGGGCCTGCAGTGAGCACCGGCAGTCCCGGCGGCGCGAGCCTGCCGCATCCGTCCACCCCATCGACCAGACACCCCCGTCCCACACTGAAGGAGACCAGCGCATGAGCAGCAAGGAAGCCGCCCCCGTCGCAGACACCCCGGCCGCAGCACCGCAGCACCACGACCCCGGCCTGCGCCGCGGCGTCATGGGCGGCGCAGAACTCGCCGCCCAGGCCATCGCGAGCATCGCACCCAGCGCCGTCATCGCGTTCACGGCCGCCGCCATCTACCTGAGCGCCGGCAACGGCACCTGGGTGTCGTTCGTGCTCGCCACGATCGTGATCCTGGCTGTCGGCTACACGATCTCGCAGTTCGCCAAGCGCCGCGCGTCCGCCGGTTCGCTGTACACCTACGCCTCGCTGGGCCTCGGCCCGTTCGGCGCGTACCTCACCGGCGTGACGCTCATCATCGGCTGCTTCGGCATCGCGTCCGGCTCGCTCAGCGGATCGACCGTCTACATGATCACGGTCCTCAACCAGCTGGGCATCCCCGTGAGCGGGATGCTCGCGAACGTCGTGGTGACCATCGTGCTCGGCGCGCTCGCCATCCTGTTCACGGTGCGCGGCATCCGCCTCTCGGCCCGGGTGTCGCTGACGCTCGAGCTCATCTCGGTGGCCATCATCCTCACCCTGCTCGTGACCTCGATCGTCTACCTCGGACCGGATGCCTTCGACCCGGGGCAGTTCAGCCTGGAGGGCGTCGAGTTCTCGGGCGTCGTGTTCGGCATGACCCTCGGAATCCTCGGCTTCGTCGGCTTCTCCAGTGCGGATGCGCTCGGTCGCGAGGCGCGCAACCCGTTCAAGGCCATCCCGCGCGCGATCATGTGGAGCGCCCTCGGCGTCGGCGTGCTCTACGTCTTCGCCGCATACACCCAGGTCGCGCTCCTCGGCGAGGACCTCGGCACCTCCGCGAGCCCGCTGGACGACATGGCCACCATCGTGGGCATGCCGGCATGGTTCAACCCCGTGCTGAACCTCGGTGTCGCGGCCTCCTTCTTCGCCGTCGTCGTCGCGCCGATCAACGTGATCGGCCGCATCGTCTACGTGATGGGCAAGGAGGGTGTCGTGCCCCGCCGCCTCGGAGTGACCCACGGCACGCAGCTCACGCCGTACCGCGCCATCCTGACCCTCGGCCCGGCCGCCGTCGCCCTCACCACGCTGCTCTACCTGATGAACGTCGACGGCATGAGCATCGTCGTCTGGGTCGACACCTTCGGCACGTACGGCTACATGGTGGCCTACGCCGCCGTGGCGATCGCCTCGGTCATCTGGCTGCGCCGCCAGGGCGTGAAGAACTGGCTCGTGCTGCCGTCGGCGGCCCTCGCCGTGATCGCGATGGCCTACGTGTTCTTCACCAACGTGGTGCCGGTGCCGGCCTTCCCGCTCAACATCATCCCGTGGCTGTTCCTCGTCGTGCTGGCCGCGGCGATCGGCTGGTACGGCTACCTCAAGGCCCGTCGTCCCGAGGTGATCGCGGCGATCGGATCCACCGAGGTCGACGTGCTCGAGGGCATCGGCTGAGGGTGGGCGCTCCCTCGGGAGCGCTCCATCCTGAAGGGCCGTCCGCGCGTTCGCGGGCGGCCCTTCTGCCATGCAGCAGAGGGGCTCCCGGGTCTACGCTCGCATCATGCGACTGCTCCTCCTCCGGCACGGGCAGACCTCGTCGAACGTGCTCGGCCTGCTCGACACGGATGCGCCGGGCCCGAGCCTCACCGCCCTGGGCGAGCGGCAGGCCCTGGAGGTGCCGAAGGCCCTCGCCGACCACGGCCCGCACGCGATCTTCGTCTCCACGGTGCTGCGCACCCAGCAGACCGCCGTGCCGCTCGCGGAGCACTTCCAGCTGCGGGGAACCGTGCTCGGCGGTGTGCGCGAGATCGAGGCCGGCGCCCTCGAGGATCGCAGCGATCCCGAATCCGTCCGCACCTACCTGTCGACGGCGTTCGCGTGGGCGGAGGGTCGCCTCGACGTGCGTGTCCCCGGCGGCCCCGACGGTCACGAGTTCTTCGCCCGCTACGACGCGGCGATCGCCGAGGTCGTCGCAGCCGATGTTCCGTGTGCGGTCGTGGTGAGCCACGGCATGGCCATCCGCGCGTGGGCGGCCGCGCGCGCTCACAACATCGACGGGGACTACGCGGCGACCCACGAACTCGACAACACCGGCCTCGTGATCCTCGATTCGGATGCCGACGGCCGCTGGACGCTCGTCGACTGGCACTCCGAGCCGATCATGGGTTCGCAGTTCGCGGACGAGCAGGCGCTCGACCCGATCAAGCTCACGCTCGGCGAGCTGCCCCGACCGGAGGGCTCCGCAGTCGACTGAGCGGGCTTCACTCGGCGACGGCGCCACGCATCCGTCGTCGCGAGTTCACCTTCGCGCGCGGCCCGAGGCCCTCCTCGAACACCGCGAGTCCCACCGAGACCACGACGAGGATCGGCAGGGCGACGAGGGCGACCTGTTCCGCGATGACCGGCACCAGCACGAGCGCGAGCACGGCGGCGCCGAAGCGCAGCAGCGACCACTGTCCGGAGACCCGCGCCCAGATGAAACCGGTGGTCGCGAGGTAGAGGGAGAGGCCGCCGCCGAGCGCCCAGGCCGCGAAGTAGCCGATCGGCTCCGGAGCCTCGATGTCGTGCATCGCCTGCTCGACGCCGAGGGCGACGATGATGATCCCGGCCACGACGAACGGGTGCATGTAGGTGTAGACATCCGTCGCGGCATCGACGCGCGCTCGGCCCCTGCGCCGCTGCAGGGCATGCTCCACGCCGCCGGACAGGTGATGGAAGTAGTTCCACCACATGGCCACGGCGAGGGTGATCGCGAAGAGCGAGCCGATGATGATCGGCACGCTGATGGCGAGCTCGGCCACGCCGACCCCGGTGGCCACGACGGACTCTCCGAGGGCGAGGATCACGATGAGCCCGTGGCGTTCGGCGAAGTGCGCCATCGAGTAGATGCGCCAGTCGCCGCCATGCGAGGTCACGTAGATGATCACGCCCTCGACAAGTGCCGTGCCGAGCCAGATCCAGGCCTGCCACGGTCCGCCGATGATGGCACCGAGGCTCAGCAGTGCGAACACCGGAAGGACGAGGCTGCCCACGCTCCGGAGGATCTGCCGACGGAGCCCGGCATCCTCTCCCGCGGCGATCCAGTAGACGACGGCGTGCACGATGCTCACGAGGGTGAGTCCGACGACGAACACCATCGGTGCGAAGAGGCCGCCCTCGAGGTCCTCGAAGCTCTCGGGGATCACGAGGGACACGATGAACATCACGGCGATCGCGAGCATGATGCCCACCTGCACGATGCCGCGGTCGGCATGCGCCTGGTTCGTGAGCCAGGCGAAGGAGGTCCACGACCACCAGATGAGCGCGAGCACCGCGAGGCCCTGGAGCACGCTCTCGGCACTGTGCCCGTGCGCCATCAGCTGCGTGACCTGGGTGAACGCGAAGACGTAGACGAGGTCGAAGAAGAGCTCCAGCGTGGTGACCCTGTCACCCTCGCGAGAGGTCTCGGCCGTCAGCAGTCTGCCGGTGACCAGCGCTCGGAAGCCCGTCATGGGGGCAGCCTAGGCTGGCATCGCGGCGGTCGTCCAGAGGTGCGCGGACCACGAGCGCACGCGGTCAGGACTCGCGCTCGGCCTGACGCCGCGCTCCCTCCGCCGCGCTCGACGCATCGCGCTTCACGCCACCCCTCGTCTGGCTGTGCTCGCGATGCCGCCCACGGTCGCCACGATCGGCAAGCGGGCGCCGCGAACAGCCGCCTGCCCCGTCACGCGCGACGGCGGCCGGTGCGGACCATCCGGAACGAGATGAGACCGATGCCCGAGCCGATCAGCAGCATCGCCGCGGCCACCGGTCCACGGCCGTCGACGCCGGTCGCGGGAAGCGTCGGCGACACGAACGTGTTCGTGATCGTGCAGACGACGACGTCACCCCAGTCGATCGCGATCGTCGCCGACGACCCCGGAGCCGGTGCCGCGCCTCCCGTGCAGACCCAGGTGCTCGCCGAGTATCCGGCTGGTCCGCCCGATTCGCTCAGGGTGTAGTCGCCGGGGAGCACCTCTGCCACGGTCACGGCGACGGATCCCGTGACTCCTGCGATGGGCGTCGTCCCGTTCGCGGAGAGCACCCAGCTCGTCGGCGGCGCGGTTCCCCCTTTCACGACCTTGACGAGTGTGAGCTTGGGGTCGCCGGCTGTGTACGTGTTCACGATGGTGCAGGTCGCCGCATCCCCGGGCTCCAGGGTGACGACATCGTCGACGACGGTCGCCCCGACGCATGTCCAGTCGCCAGCGGTATAGCCGCCCGGCCCCGTGGACTCGCTCAGCGTGTAGTCCCCGGGGTCGACGACGGCGCCCATCACCGTCGTATCACCCGACGAGCCCGTGATCGGTGTCGGACCATCCGCCGTGAGGTCCCAGTCGCCCGGGGCGGCCGGACCGCCATCGACCACCTTCACCAGCGTCAGCTCGGCAGCCGGTGGCGGAGCGGTCACGCAGCTCAGCTGGGCCGCGAACGGGAAGTCGTGCACCTCACGCGGGATGCCGGTCGGCAGGACCGGGATGCCGTGCGTGAAGGACGCGGCGATCACGTTGCCCTCGATGTTCTGCGTCACGGTCCACTGCAGGTCGGCCCGCGGGGCGTACAGGGTGCCCTCGAGGGAAGCGCCCCCTGTCACGGTGATCGCCGTCGCCTCGGCGAAGTTGTAGAGGATGAACGGCGCGTGCGCCGACGAGATGCCCGGCGAGTTGGGCATCGAGCCGGTGAAGCTCGCACCGGTGACATTGACGAGCAGCGGTGCGCTCGGACTCGGCTGGTCGTCGAAGGTGAGTTCGCCGAGACGGGCGAGGTCGGCGGCGGCGATCGTGAGCACGTTGGTCTGGTTCGGCGTGAGACGGACGTGCCCGCGAGCGCCCTGGGCGAAGGGCGAGGCCAACGGGTTGCCCGCGTCGTCGGTGAGAACGACCGTGGTCGGGCAGGTGCCGAGATCCGTCGACAGACCGCGGTACACGTCGAAGGCGGAGGGGATGTCGATGAGCGTCGTCGGCACCGGCGTCGCGATCGAAGCGGGTGTCTGCGTGATCGTTCCCTCGATGCGCGGGATCGTCTCAGCGGTGGCGCCGAACGGGGTGACCCGGTAGCTGATCAGCGTGTTGTTCTGATCGCGATCGAACGCCGAGTACGTCGTGGGGTCCGCCACCTTGGTGAAGCCCTGGTTCTGCACGCGCAGGATGTCGCCACCATCGGACTGCGAGAAGTCCATGCCGCCACCGACGTAGAGGTAGGTCGGGCGCAGGTCGCCCGGAGCCGTGAAGGTCGGCTGCGACGGTGCGGCGCCTGCGGCGACGTTGTACGCGGTTCCGAACGCGAGATCGCCGCCGACCGCTATCGTGCCCTCGGACTCGTCGGCGTTCAGGAAGGCGTTCCCCTCGACGAACACCAGGAATCCGCTGTTGGCGGGGTGGCCGTCCAGCGGAACGCGCACGGGATTGACGGGACCGACGTCAGCGAGCGCGGGCGAGACCACGCCTGCGATCGCCGCCGTCATCGCGATGACGGCGCTGACACCCACCAGAGCGGCGATTCGGCGGAGGCGGCCTCCCATTTCCGCATCGTCTCACGGATGCCGCGTTACCTCAATGGCTCGCGTGGTCGGC
This sequence comes from Leifsonia sp., assembly GCA_040512695.1. Lineage (GTDB taxonomy): Bacteria > Actinomycetota > Actinomycetes > Actinomycetales > Microbacteriaceae > Orlajensenia. The sequence goes on from JBEVEO010000152.1 coordinate 15,807, forward strand.
GAGATCAGCCTTCAGCGGGCTGCGGCATCCTTCGATGCCCTGCGCTCAGCGCGCACGTGCTTGGCGGCGTCGACGCCCTTCCTGGCCACGTCGACCCCCTTCTTCACGACGGTGTTGGCCTTCGTGCTCACCTTCCTGGCACCCTCGAACTCGGTCGACAGGATGCCCAACCCGCCGAGCACGACGAGCGCGCCCGGGCCGGGCAGCGGCATCATCACGACGCCGATGGCCACGGTGCCCCCGCCGACGACGCCGACCCCGGCGCGGTAGGCCTTGTTCGCCTTGGGGTTGCGGCGGATCGTCTCGCGGGTCCCGTGCGCGGCACTCCGGGTCGCGCGGCCGAAGGCGGCGCCCACGCGGCGGGCCGTGCTCGGTTCCGGTTTGTGCTGACGTCGGGGCTCGTGCGAGGTGTCACTCATGGGGTCAGCCTAGGAGTGGGTGCTGTGTACCGCCCGGGGGTTCCGGCGAGGTGCCAGCCGACCGGTCAGGCATGCGTCAGCCGCCGTTTGATCTCGCGAGCGGTGCCGGCCGGATCGGCGCTGTGATCGTGCGATTCCGGCACGATCACGTACTCCGCGTCCGGCATCGCCTGCGACAACAGCTCGGCTGCCCGCACGAGCACGGGGAACGTCGGCTCACCGCGCAGGATGGTGACCGGCTGGCTCACGTGGGTCATCGCATCCGTCGGCGTCGAGACGGCCCTGGTGAGCACGGCGTCGTAGACGGTGGACTGGGCCAGCGGAACGAGGGAGGCGAACATCGGGCTCGCCGTGATCTGCTCGATCATCGCATCGGGCAGTCCGACCCCCTCACGCTGGAACAGGGTCACCGCCTCCTCCGACCGGCCGTCGTCGACGAGCGCCTGGAGACGCTCGGGCAGGTCGGCGCCGGGCTCGCCCTCGCCGAAGTGGAACGGCGGCTCCGACAGGAACAACTGCGTGATCGGCACGCCCTGCGCTGCGGCGAACAGCGCGAGCACCGACCCGGAGGAGTGGCCGAGAATCGATGCCTCCCCACCGACGGCCTCGATCACAGCGGCGAGATCTTCCGCTTCGCGTTCCGGCGCATAGGGTGACGTGTCACCGCTCTCCCCGCGGGCGCGGCGGTCGATCGTGACGCCTTGGAACCCCGCATCGGCGAGAGCCGCTGCGAGCGGTTCGCCCGCCTCCGCTGTGGAGAAGGCACCCCCGACGATGATGACGGGCGGACCCTCTCCGGTCTGATGAAACGCGATGGGTGTGCCGTCCGCTGACGTTGCGTGCTTCATGCGTCCCATCCGACCACCACCGGCCGACACTGGCAAGGGTGAGGTGGGCATGCTCGCGCTCGTGTCCACGATCATCACCTCGCGCCGAACGTGCCGCGATCTCCCCCGAGCCGCGCGCGATCAGCTGTGTCTCGAGCTGGATGTGCTGGGTCCCGCCTACGCGGCGAGCCCGTGCACGGTGCCGTTCACATCCGAGGCAGCGGCAGCGGCAGCGCCACCGGCCGTTGGCCGAGGCAATACTCGCCGGGTGTTGTTGCCGGGTCGGGGTCTCTGTTCGGAGTCGATGTGGGCCGGCGGGATGAACCAGGTCCGGTTGTCGACCACGTGGATCGTCCAGCCCTCCCGGTGCAGCAGATGGTGATGGTACGAGCACAGCAGCACTCCGTTGGCCACATCCGTCGGTCCGGCATCGCGGTCCCACCAGCGGATGTGATGCGCCTCGCAGAACGACGGCGGTCGGGTGCAGCCGGGGTGGGCGCATCCGCCGTCACGGTCGGCGAGGGCGAGCTTCTGCAGCTTCGTGAACAGTCGCTGCGAGAGTCCGAGGTCGAGAGGGGCGGAATCGCCGCCGAGAACGAGCGGGATGATCCCGGCCGACGCCGCAATGCAGCGAGCCGAGGCCGCGGAGATCGGCTGGTCGATACCGTCGATCGTGGCGACGCCGACACTGTCCGCATCCTGCAGGTCGGCGACGTCCATGCGCACCACCACGGCTGCAGAAGCACCGACCGCTGATTCCGAGCAGCCGATGGCGTGCCGGGCGAGGTCAGCGAGGGTATCCGCCCGCAGCTGCGTCAGGGTGCGCTTCTCGGCCAGGGCGGGATCGGCGCAGGCGCAGCCGTCGGGAGAGGCGCCTTCCGGGCAGCTGCACACGGTCGACGATCCGAACGCGTCCCGCGCCCGGCGCAGTTCCGCAGCGACCAGGGCGTCGATGGCAGCCGTGATCGGTGCCCCGGTGACCGGGTCGAATCGTCCGTTCAGAGCGATCATGCCGGAAGGCTCCTCCACGATCGACAGCGACCGGTTCGCACGCAGCACGTCCTCCCGGGGGGCCACCCCGTCGGGGTCGAGGTGCGCTTCGGCCTGCTTCACCACCCGGGTGAGCATCTCGAGACTGAGCACCGCCGCCTGGACGGTCAGCACTTCTTCTGCTCCGGCCAAG
>JBEVEO010000185.1:0-24630 GCA_040512695.1 Leifsonia sp.
CTCGCCAACAAGCTCAACGGGGCTCGCAAGCTCCCGGGCAAGCACACGCGCGTCACCGGCCTCGACCACCTCGACAAGGTCGTGCACGTCGACCAGGCTCCGATCGGCCGCACCCCGCGCTCCAATCCGGCCACCTACACGGGCGTCTTCGACCGCATCCGCAACCTGTTCGCCGAGACCGTCGAGGCGAAGGCGCGCGGCTACCTGCCCGGTCGATTCAGCTTCAACGTCAAGGGCGGCCGCTGCGAGGCGTGCTCAGGCGACGGCACGATCAAGATCGAGATGAACTTCCTCCCCGACGTCTACGTCGCCTGCGAGGTGTGCGGCGGTTCGCGCTACAACCGCGAGACCCTCCAGGTGCACTACAAGGGCAAGAACATCTCCGAGGTGCTCGAGATGCCGATCAGCGAGGCTGCGGAGTTCTTCGAGCCGATCAGCGCCATCCACCGCTACCTCAAGACGCTCGTCGACGTCGGCCTCGGCTACGTCACCCTCGGCCAGAGCGCCACGACGCTCTCCGGTGGCGAGGCGCAGCGCGTCAAGCTCGCGACCGAGCTGCAGCGCCGGTCGAACGGGCGCAGCGTCTACGTGCTCGACGAGCCGACGACCGGCCTGCACTTCGAGGATGTGCGCAAGCTCCTCATCGTGCTCAACGGCCTCGTCGACAAGGGCAACACCGTGATCGTCATCGAGCACAACCTCGACGTGATCAAGTCATCGGACTGGGTCATCGACCTCGGGCCGGAGGGCGGCTCCGGCGGTGGCAAGGTCATCGCCACGGGCACTCCCGAGACGGTGTCCCGCAACAAGAAGAGCCACACGGGCATGTTCCTCCGTGAGGTCCTCGAAGCGGATGCGGAGAACCACGGCGTCATCGCCAAGGTGGCAGGCTGAGCGGAATGACGACTGCTCTCAGCTACCGGCCGAAAGCGGGGGAGATCCCCACGGAGCCGGGGGTCTATCGATTCCGTGACGCTGCCGGCCGGGTGCTCTACGTCGGCAAGGCGAAGAACCTGCGCGCCAGGCTCAGCAACTACTTCGCACCACTGCACACCCTGCACGATCGCACGAGGCGCATGGTCACGACCGCCGCCGGCGTCGAGTGGACCGTGGTCGGCAACGAGGTCGAGGCGCTCCAGCTGGAGTACACCTGGATCAAGGAGTTCGACCCGCCGTTCAACGTCATGTTCAAGGACGACAAGTCCTATCCGTACATGGCGGTGACCCTCGGCGACGAGGCTCCCCGGGTGCTCGTCACGCGCAACACCAAGATCCGCGGCGCACGCTACTTCGGCCCGTATCCGAAGAAGTGGGCCGTGGACGAGGTCATCGAGCTGATGATCAAGGCGTTCCCCATCCGCACCTGCAAGGACTCCGACTACAACCGGGCCATGCAGTCCGGCAAGCCGTGCTTCGCCGGCCAGATCGGCCGTTGCTTCGGACCGTGTTCCGGCAAGGTCACCGTGGAGGAGCACCGCGAGGCGGTGAAGCGGTTCGTGTCCTTCATGCAGAACCAGGATCGACGGATGATCGCCGAGCTCGTCCAGGAGATGCGGCGCGCGTCCGACGAGCAGAACTACGAGCTGGCGGCCCGCAGGCGCGACCAGATCGTCGCCCTCGAGGCCGTGCTCGAGAAGAGCGCCGTGGTGCTGCGCGACAGCGTCGACATCGACCTCTTCGGCATCGTCCACGACGAGCTCGCGGCGGCCGTGCAGCTCTTCGTCGTACGCGGCGGGCGCATCCGCGGTGTGCGGGGATGGGTGGTCGACAAGGAGCTCGACATGTCGATGGCCGAGCTCGTCGACTCGATCGTCCAGCAGGTCTACGCCGAGGGGCTCACACCCCCACGGGAGATCGTGGTTCCCGAGCTCCCCGACGACGCGGCGGCGCTCGAGACCTGGCTGGGGGAGCGCAGCAACACGAAGGTGCGACTGCGCGCAGCGCAACGCGGCGACAAGGCCGCGCTGCTCGAGACGGCCCGGCAGAACGCCGGGCACTCGCTCATGCTCTACAAGACCCGGCGGAGCGCCGACTTCACTTCGCGCTCCAAGGCCCTGGAGGACATCCAGGAGGCCCTCGGCATGGCGGATGCCCCGCTCCGGATGGAGTGCTACGACGTGTCGCACCTGAGCGGCACCAACATCGTGGCGTCGATGGTGGTCTTCGAGGACGGACTGCCCAGGAAGGACGAGTACCGGCGCTTCAACATCCCGGAGTCCACCGACGACACCGACTCCATCTACCGGGTGCTGACGCGCCGCCTGGCGTACCTGCGGGAGCCGGAGGTCGCCGAGGTCCCGGAGGTCACCGATGACGGCGTCGTGGAGCCGGCGAAGCGGCGCAAGTTCCGTTACAGCCCCAACCTGCTCATCGTCGACGGCGGGCAACCGCAGGTCGCGGCGGCGGCCAGGGCCATCGAGGAGTCCGGGATCACCGGCATCCAGCTCTGCGGCATTGCGAAGCGGCTCGAGGAGATCTGGCTTCCCGACTCCGATTTCCCCGTCATCCTGCCGCGAAACAGTGAGGCGTTGTTCGTGATCCAGCGCATCCGCGACGAGGCCCACCGGTTCGCGATCACGCATCAGCGCACCCGGCGCAAGCGCGACATCGCCTCGGTCCTGGGAGACATCCCCGGCCTCGGACCCGCCCGCGTGAAGGAGCTCCTGAAGCACTTCGGATCGGTCGCCCGGCTGAAGCAGGCGTCGGTCGAGGGCATCGCCGAGGTGCACGGCATCGGTCCCGCCCTCGCCGGCACGATTCGCGCCCATCTCGACGCCTGAACAGCGGGCGCGCCGATAAGCTGTAAGCCCCACCCCCGAACGAAGGCGCGATGCATGGCGGACGTCGAGCAGAAGGAAGTCCTCATCATCACGGGGATGTCCGGAGCCGGTCGATCGACGGCGGCCGACGCCCTCGAGGACCTCGGCTGGTACGTCGTCGACAATCTTCCGCCGCAGATGCTGCGGCCTCTCGTCGAACTGGTCGGGCGGGCCTCGTCCGGACTGCCGAAGATCGCGGCCGTCGTCGACATCCGCGGGCGAGACTTCTTCGACGAGATCAGCGAGATGATCAGCGTGCTGCGCGGAGGCACCGAGCTGCGCGTCGTGTTCCTGGACGCCACGGATGCCGCGCTCGTGCGCCGCTTCGAGTCCGTCCGCCGACCCCACCCGCTGCAGGGCGACGGCACTCTCCTCGACGGCATCGGCGAGGAGCGCGCCCGCCTCGGCGAGATCCGCGAAGCCAGCGACATCGTCATCGACACCTCGGAGCTCAACATCCACCAGCTGGCGATGGCCGTCACCGAGCTCTTCACCGAGGCGGACGCCCCGTCCGTCAAGGTGACCATCGTGAGCTTCGGCTTCAAGTACGGCGTCCCGGCCGACGCCGACCACGTCGCGGACGCCCGCTTCCTCCCGAACCCGTTCTGGGTCCCCGAGCTCCGATCGCTGACCGGACTCGACGCGGATGTGAGAGACTTCGTACTCGGCCAGCCCGGTGCGGAGGAGTTCATCACCCGGTACGCCGGCGCTCTCGAACCCGTGCTCGACGGCTACCGTCGTGAGAACAAGCGGCACGTGACGATCGCGGTCGGCTGCACGGGCGGAAAGCACCGCTCCGTCGCGATCGCCAGGGAACTCGGCGGACTGCTCGAGAAGATCCCCGGCGTGGCCGTGAGTGTCAAGAATCGCGACCTCGGTCGCGAGTAGGTCCGCCCGGGTAGCCGGGCACGAACACAACGCAACAGAATGGAAGATCGATTGGCGCTGACAGCCGACGTCAAAGAGGAACTCGCCCGGACCGAGGTCGCGAAGACCACCGTCCGTGCCGCTGAGCTCGCCACCGTGCTGCGCTTCTCCGGCGGGCTCCATCTGATCTCCGGCCGCATCGCCGTCGAGTCCGAGCTCGACTCCGCCCTCATCGCGCGCCGCGTCCGCAAGGACCTGGCCGAGCTGTACGGCGTGCGCAGCGATGTGTCCGTCGTCGCGGCGTCCGGCCTGCGACGCACGAGCCACTACCTCGTCCGCGTGCTCGACGGCGGCGAGACGCTCGCGCGCCAGACCGGCCTGCTCGACGCCCGCCGTCGCCCGATCCGGGGCCTGCCGAACCGCCTGACCACGGGCTCCCGCGAGGAGATCTCCGCCGTCTGGCGCGGTGCGTTCCTGGCGAACGGATCGCTCACCGACCCAGGACGCTCCGCCGCCCTCGAGATCACCTGCCCCGGCAACGAGGCCGCCATGGCGCTCGTCGGGGCGGCTGGCCGCCTCGGCATCGCCGCGAAGGCCCGCGAGGTGCGCGGAGTGCACCGGGTCGTCATCCGCGACGGCGAGGCGATCAGCTCGATGCTCGTGCACATGGGCGCGACGGACACCGTCCGCAACTGGGAGGAGCTGCGTCAGCGCCGCGAGGTGCGGGCGACGGCGAACCGCCTCGTGAACTTCGACGACGCGAACCTGCGGCGTTCCGCGCAGGCCGCCGTCGCCGCATGCTCGCGCGTCGAGCGCGCCCTCGAGATCCTCGGCGACGATGTGCCCGAGCACCTGCAGTACGCGGGCGACCTCCGCCTCCGGTTCCGGGATGCCAGCCTCGACGAGCTCGGACACCACGCCGAGCCGCCGATGACGAAGGATGCCGTCGCTGGCCGCATCCGCCGCCTGTTGGCGATGGCGGACAAGAAGGCCGTCGACCTCGGAATCCCCGACACCGAGGCCAACCTGCCCGCGGACCTCGACGACGTCTGACGCCGGGATGTCAACCCCGGGAAGCATTCCGTAACCGCTGCGGTTGGCGTCACTAGACTGGAAAAGTCGCCCTCAGGGCACCTCGATCGCCCCCGTGCTCACGCTCGTCGGGCTCCACTAGGAGGATGAAAACGCAATGGCTGACTACACGCTGCCGGAACTCGCCTACGACTACTCGGCGCTCGAGCCGAGCATCAGCGGCACCATCATGGAGCTGCACCACTCCAAGCACCACCAGGCTTACGTGACCGGCGCCAACACCGCCCTTCAGCAGCTCGCCGAGGCCCGCGACAGCGGCAATCTCGCCAATGTGAACAAGCTCGAGAAGGACCTGGCCTTCAACCTCGGCGGCCACGTCAACCACTCCATCTTCTGGACGAACCTCTCCCCGGACGGCGGCGACAAGCCGACCGGCGAGCTCGCCGCGGCGATCGACGACAACTTCGGCTCGTTCGACAAGTTCCAGGCGCACTTCACGGCCACGGCGCTCGGCGTCCAGGGCTCAGGATGGGCCGTCCTCGCGTGGGACTCGATCGGCCAGCGCCTCATCATCGTGCAGTTCTTCGACCAGCAGTCGAACTTCCCGGCCGGCGTCGTTCCGCTCCTCATGCTCGACGTGTGGGAGCACGCGTACTACCTCGACTACAAGAACGTCCGTGCCGATTACGTGAAGGCGTTCTGGAACATCGCCAACTGGGCCAACGTCGAGCAGCGCTTCACCACTGCGCGCGAGAAGACCTCGGGCCTGCTGCTACTGTCATAGCGGACGGGCCGTCCCGCTCGGCCCGGGACACCGTCGTCCGTTTCTGTTCACCATCACAACCGCGCGTTCGCGCCATTCGCAACAGGAGTCATTCGTGTCCGTAAAGATCGGAATCAACGGATTCGGCCGTATCGGCCGGAACTACTTCCGCGCCGCCCTCGCCAAGGGCAGCGATCTCGAGCTCGTGGCGGTCAATGACCTCACAGACAACAAGACGCTCGCGCACCTGCTCAAGTACGACTCGATCACGGGCCGCCTCGACGCGACCGTGGAGTTCGACGACGAGAACATCATCGTCAACGGCAAGAAGATCCGTGTCTTCGAGGAGCGCGACCCCGCCAACCTCCCGTGGGGAGACCTCGGCGTCGACATCGTCATCGAGTCCACCGGCCGCTTCACCAAGTCCGACGACGCCCGCAAGCACATCACCGCCGGCGCCAAGAAGGTCATCGTCTCGGCTCCCGCCACGGGCTCCGACGTCGCCACCCTCGTCCTCGGCGTGAACGAGGACACCTACGACGCCGCGGTGCACGACATCATCTCGAACGCGTCCTGCACGACGAACTGCCTCGCCCCGCTGGCGAAGGTGTTCAACGACGAGTTCGGCATCGAGCGTGGCCTCATGACGACGGTCCACGCCTACACGGCCGACCAGAACCTCCAGGACGGCCCGCACAGCGACCTGCGTCGCGCCCGCGCCGCAGCACTCAACATCATCCCCACCTCCACGGGTGCCGCGAAGGCCCTCGGCCTCGTGCTTCCCGAGCTCGTCGGCAAGCTCGACGGCTACGCGCTGCGTGTCCCGGTCCCGACCGGCTCGATCACCGACCTCACGGTCACGGCATCGCGCCCCGTCACGGTGGCCGAGGTCAACGCGGCGTACAAGGCTGCAGCCGAGGGCCCGCTCAAGGGGATCCTCAAGTACACCGAGGATGAGATCGTCTCGAGCGACATCGCCGGCGACCCGCACTCCTCGATCTTCGATGCCGGCCTCACCAAGGTGATCGGCGACCAGGTCAAGGTCGCGTCGTGGTACGACAACGAGTGGGGCTACTCCAACCGTCTCGTCGACCTCGCCGAGTACGTCGCCGAGCGACTGTAAGGGCCGGCGTGTCCCTTCGCACCATCGAGGAACTCGGGCCGCTCTCCGGCACGCGTGTCATCGTCCGCTGCGACCTGAACGTCCCCCTGAAGGACGGTCGGATCACGGATGACGGCCGCGTCCGCGCGTCGCTGCCCACCCTGACGGCGCTGCTCGAACAGGGCGCCCAGGTCGTCGTCGTCTCGCACCTCGGTCGCCCCGACGGCGCTCCCGACGCGAAGTACAGCCTCGCGCCGGTGGCCGAGCGGCTCTCCGAGCTGCTCGGCCGCCCGGTCGCGTTCGCCACAGACACCGTGGGGGAGTCCGCGCGATCCGTCGTCGACGGCCTCGAGGACGGCGGCATCGCCGTGCTCGAGAACCTGCGCTTCAACCCCGGCGAGACTGCGAAGGACGCGGGAGAGCGCACGGCATTCGCCGAGCAGCTCGCCGCGTTCGGATCGGTCTTCGTCTCGGACGGCTTCGGTGTCGTCCACCGCAAGCAGGCCAGCGTCTACGAGCTCGCCGAGCTGCTGCCGAGCGCAGCAGGCACCCTCATCGAAGCGGAGCTCGACGTGCTCGAGCGCCTCACCCGCACTCCTGAGAAGCCGTACGCGGTGGTCCTCGGCGGGTCGAAGGTGTCTGACAAGCTCGGCGTCATCGGGCACCTGCTGCCCCGCGTGGACTCCCTGCTCATCGGTGGAGGCATGCTCTTCACCTTCCTCGCGGCCCAGGGCCACAAGGTGGGCTCCAGCCTGCTCGAGGCCGACCAGATCGACACCGTGACGGGCTACCTCGCCGAGGCCGAGCGCCTGGGCGTGAAGATCATCCTGCCGACGGATGTCGTCGTCGCGTCGAAGTTCGGTGCTGACGCCGAGCACGTGGTGCGTCCGGCCGACTCGATCGAGGACACGCCGTTCGGCGCCTCCGGGCTCGGGCTCGACATCGGGCCCGACACGGCTGCCGCCTTCGCGGACGTCATCCGGAGCTCGAAGACGGTGTTCTGGAACGGTCCCATGGGCGTGTTCGAGCTCGCGCCGTTCGCCGAGGGCACGCGCGTCGTCGCGAAGGCCCTCACCGAGGTCGACGGGCTCAGCGTCGTCGGCGGTGGCGACTCGGCGGCCGCGATCCGCGCCCTCGGATTCGCGGACGACGACTTCGGACATGTCTCGACAGGAGGCGGTGCGAGTCTCGAGTTCCTCGAGGGCAAGCGTCTCCCCGGCTTGGAGGTACTCGGATGGCAGTGAACAGGACTCCGCTGATCGCGGGCAACTGGAAGCTCAACCTCGATCACCTGCAGGCGATCGCGTTCGTGCAGAAGCTCGCATGGAGCCTCGAGGATGCGAAGCACGACTTCGCCTCCGTCGAGGTGGCGGTCTTCCCGCCGTTCACCGACCGGCGGTCGGTGCAGACGCTCGTCGCCAGCCACAAGCTACCGCTCGCCTACGGCGCGCAGGACCTGTCGGCTCACGACTCCGGCGCCTACACCGGCGAGGTCTCGGGCGCCTTCCTGGCCAAGCTCGAGTGCGCCTACGTGATCATCGGCCACTCCGAGCGCCGCACCCTTCACGCCGAGACCGATGAGGTCGTGGCATCGAAGGTGCAGGCGGCGCTCCGCCACGGTCTCGTCCCGATCATCTGCGTCGGCGAGACCGCGGAGGACCTGGAGACGCACGGTCCGAGCGCCGTCCCCGTCGCCCAACTGCGCGCGGCGCTCGACGGCGTGTCCAGCGCCGCCGACATCGTCGTGGCGTACGAGCCCGTCTGGGCCATCGGCTCCGGTCAGGCGGCGACGCCCGACCAGGCCGAACAGGTGGCAGCAGCGCTCCGCGGCGTCATCGCCGAGCTCCTCGGATCCGATGTCGCCGCGAAGACCCGCATCCTCTACGGAGGGTCGGTCAAGTCGTCGAACATCGCGTCGTTCATGCGCGAGCCGAACGTCGACGGCGCCCTCGTCGGAGGCGCGAGCCTCGACATCGACGAGTTCGCCAGCATCGTGCGCTTCAAGCAGCACGTCGGACTGTAGGCCGCGCGCGCGGGTGGGCCGGGCCTCCCGGGCCCGCCCGCGCGATCAGGCTATACTGGCCTCTGTTCCCGGCGCTTTCGCGCGCCGATTCTTGAAAGGTTCCCCGTGGAGATTCTCCAGGTCGTACTCGAGGTCGTCCTCGGCATCACGAGCCTCCTGCTCACCCTGCTCATCCTCCTGCACAAGGGTCGTGGCGGTGGCCTCTCCGACATGTTCGGCGGCGGCGTGACGTCCAACCTCGGCGCATCGGGTGTCGCGGAGCGGAACCTCAACCGCATCACCGTCATCCTCGGACTCGTGTGGATCGCCAGCATCGTCGTGCTGGGGCTCATCACGAAGTTCCAGACGGCCTGATCACCCTCACAGACAGCGGAGACGACTAATGGCATCAGGCGGCAGCGCAATCCGAGGGTCTCGCGTCGGCGCGGGCCCCATGGGCGAGCAGGACCGCGGCTTCCACGCCGACCGGGTGGCCGTGTCGTACTGGGACGCCCTCGGCAACGAGACGGTGCGGTACTTCGCAGCGAACCTCCCGGCCGAGGAGATCCCCGAGACGATCGATTCGCCGTCGTCCGGCCTGCCAGCCGGTCGCGACAAGGAGAATCCGCCTCTCGTGGCCAAGATGGAGCCGTACAAGACGCACCTCGCCTACGTGAAGGAGCGCCGCACCGAGGAGGAGGCAGAGCAGCTCCTCGACGAGGCCCTGCAGCAGCTTCGCGTGCGCCGCGGCATCGCCACGGCCGAATAGACCAGCAGCAGCAACGAGGAAGGGCCGCATCCGGATGGATGCGGCCCTTCCTCGTTTCCTCGCAGTGGATCTCCTCGCGCATCCGCTCAGCTGGGTCGACGCTGCACCCGATAGCGCAGGTGAAGCACCCGGTCGCCCTGGACCACCTCGTCGGGATCCTCCAACAGGTGCTGTGCGTCGATCGACCCGAAGTAGCGCCTGCCGGACCCGAACACGACGGGGACGACGTCCATGCGCACCTCGTCGACCAGGCCGGCGGCAAGCGCCTGGCCGCCGACATCGCCGGCGGCGACCTCGACCACGCGCTCACCTGCGAGCTGCTGCGCCGTGGCCACGGCCTCCTCGATGCCGTCGACGAAGTGGAACGGCGCTTCGGGGTCCCAGCCTTCCGGCGCCGGGCGGTGCGTCACGACGACCACGTGGTCGACCCCGCCGGGGGGCTTCCCCTCCCAGCCGTCCGTCATGTCGAAGACGCGGCGGCCGACGATCGTCGCCCCGATCCGGTCCCAGTACGGCCGGGTGTAGTCGTACGACGTCTGGGACACCTTCAACACCCCGCTGTCGTCCAACGGCACGTCACCGCTGGTCAGCCAATCGAACAGTGGTCCCGGCTGGTCGTCCTCGTCAGCGACGAAGCCGTCCACTGACACCGAGCTGTACATGACCACCGTGCCCACGAGGCGCTCCTCTGCTTGGGGGTGCCCATTTTAGCGTCGTGAGGTGCGCGTGTGCGATCGTCGGTCGCGCACCGGCGTCGAGGTGCTCACCGATAGCAGGAGAACTCAGTAGCTGGGGGCGATGAGGTTCTCGGGAACCTCGGATGCCGCCTCCGCATCGACGAAGAACACCGTGCGGCGACGCCCCTTGATACCGGCGACCGGAACCTCGTCGCGGGCGGCGCCCGCGAGCGCCAATCCCAACGCCGATGCCTTGTCGGCCCCGGAGAGAACCATCCAGATCCGCTCGGACGAGTTGAGGGCCGGGCGGGTGAGGCTCAGGCGCTCGGGCGGTGGCTTGGGGGAGTTGCGCACGGGGATGACGGTGCGGTCCTCGATGCTGATCCCCGAGCGGTGCGGGAACAGCGAGGCGACGTGGCCGTCCGGCCCGACGCCCAGGAACGTGATGTCGAACCGCGGCGTCTCGTCACCCTCCGCGTGCGCAGCGAGCTCGGCCGCGTACTGCACGGCCGCGTCGTCGAGCTCGACACCGGCGTCCGACGCGGGGAACGGATGCACGTTCTCGGCCGGAACGCTGATGTGGTCGAGCAGGGCGTCCCGCGCCTGCTTGTCGTTGCGCTCGGCGTCGCCGGTCGGCAGCCAGCGCTCGTCGCCCCACCAGAAGCTCACGCGCGACCAGTCGATCGTGTCGCGGGCCGGGCTGGCGTTGATGGCGGCGAGCACGGCGGTGCCGACTCGTCCACCGGTGAGCACGATGTTGGCCGTCGGCTGCTCGTCGAGGATGTCGACGGTCTTCGTGATGAACCGTGCTGCGACGGATGCCGCCAGCGATTCGGTGTCTGCGTGCACGAGCACGCGTCGTTCATTGGTCATGCGAGAGGGCCCTCCGTGATCGCGCTCGGCGCGCCCAGGGTGGCCAACCCACCCGTGATGACCTCACCATACAGCTCGTCTGGGTCGAGGCGGCGCAGCTCGTCGGCTAAGCAGTCGCGCAGGCTCCGGCGCGCGAGGGCGACGTCGTGCACGGGCTGTCCGGGCTGGGACAGGGTCGCGATTCCGCCCGGCTTGCGCACCAGGTCGATCGACTTCTCTCCGCGGAACATGCGCACCCCGTGGATCCCCTGCGGGCTCTCGGGACCGGTGAGCATGAACTGGGTCGGGGTCTGCAGGGCGAGGTGCAGCCAAGCGGCGAGCAGGGTCGTCGAGGGGGAGTCTGCGGATCCCGACACCTGCACGGCCGTCACGTTCTCGTACGGCGGCTGGTCGAGCACGGCGGCGAGCTGGGCCCGCCACAGCGTGATGCGCGTCCAGGCGAAGTCGGTGTCGCCGGGGGTGTAGTTGGAGGCGCACTGCTCGAGGGCCTTCTGGGGGTCGGGGTCGCGCCTGGTCGCATCCGTGATGCGGCGCAGGGCGATCAGGCCGAGGGGGGAGCGACCGGGGACCTCGGGCGCACGGCCCGGCCACCAGACGACGACGGGGGCGTCGGGGAGCAGCAGGCCCATCACGAGGCTCTGCTCGTCGGATGCCGCCGGTCCGGTCGGGCGCAGGATGATGACCTCGCTCGCGCCGGCGTCGCCGCCGACCCGGATCTCGGCGTCGAGGCCGGGAGCGGCGTCGGGAGCGGAGTCCGGGTCGGTCGCGATCACGATGACGCGCATGGGGTGCTCGCGCGATGCATCGTTCGCCGCCTCGATCGCCTCCTCGGCGGTCGACTCGTCAGCGGCGATGATGAGCGTGAGAACGCGCCCGAGCGCGACGGCGCCGCCCTCCTCGCGGATCTTGACGAGCGCCTTCGAGATCTTGCTGGTCGTGGTGTCGGGAAGATCGACGATCATGGACGCCTCCAGTTGCGGCCGTCGCGGGCCAGTAGCTCATCGGCTTCTGCAGGACCCCAGGAGCCCGGGCGGTACTGCTCGGGCTGGCCCTGCGTCTCCCAGAAGTCCTCGATCGGGTCCAGGATCTTCCAGGAGAGCTCGACCTCCTCGTGGCGGGGGAACAGCGGCGGATCGCCGAGGAGCACGTCGAGGATGAGTCGCTCGTAGGCCTCAGGGCTCGCCTCGGTGAAGGCGTGGCCGTATCCGAAGTCCATGGTGACGTCGCGCACCTGCATGCCGGCGCCGGGAACCTTGGAGCCGAAGCGGATGGTGACACCCTCGTCGGGCTGCACCCGGATCACCAGGGCGTTCTGTCCGAGCTGCGATGTCTGGCTGTCGGCGAAGAGCTGCTGCGGAGCGCGTTTGAAGACCACGGCGATCTCGGTCACGCGACGGCCGAGGCGCTTGCCGGCGCGGAGGTAGAACGGAACCCCGGCCCAGCGCCGGGTGCCGATCTCGAGCTTGACGGCGGCGTAGGTCTCGGTGGTGGACTGAGGATTCATCCCGTCCTCCTCGAGGAAGCCGAGCACCTTCTCGCCGCCCTGCCAGCCGCCGGCGTACTGCCCGCGGGCCGTGGCCTTCGACAGGTCGGCCGGCAGACGAACCGCAGACAGCACCTTCTCCTTCTCGGCACGGAGGTCGGACGCCCGGAACGAGATCGGCTCCTCCATCGCCGTGAGGGCGAGGAGCTGCAGCAGGTGGTTCTGGATCACGTCGCGGGCCGCACCGATGCCGTCGTAGTAGCCGGCACGGCCGCCGACGCCGATGTCCTCCGCCATGGTGATCTGCACGTGATCGACGAAGTTGGCGTTCCAGATGGGCTCGTAGAGCTGGTTCGCGAAGCGCAGGGCCAGGATGTTCTGCACCGTCTCCTTGCCCAGGTAGTGGTCGATGCGGAACACCGAGTCCTGGGGGAAGACGGAGCCGACCATCTGGTTCAGCTCGCGGGCCGACTCCAGGTCGTGCCCGAAGGGCTTCTCGATGACCACGCGGCGCCACTGGCCCGGCTCGGCCTCTGCGAGTCCGGAGCGGCGCAGCTGCTCGGTCACCTGGGGGAACGCCTTGGGCGGGATCGACAGGTAGAACGCATGGTTGCCCATGGTTCCCCGGTCGCGGTCCAGCTCCTGCAGGGTCTGCTTGAGCGACTCGAAGGCCGCGTCGTCGTCGAACGTGCCCGGGACGAAGCGGATGCCCTGAGCGAGCTGCGCCCAGACCTCCTCGCGGAACTCGGTGCGCGCGTACTGCTTCACCGAGTCGTGCACGATCTCCATGAAGTCCTGATCCTCCCAGTCCCGTCTGGCGAACCCGACGAGGGCGAATCCCGGGGGGAGCAGGCCGCGGTTGGCGAGGTCGTAGACCGCCGGCATGAGCTTCTTGCGCGACAGGTCTCCCGTCACGCCGAAGATGACCAGGGCACTCGGGCCGGCGATGCGGTTCAGTCGGTAATCGACCGGCGATCGGAGGGGGTTGTGCCCTGCGGTCACGTCAGCGGATGACATATGGCTCCTTCTGCTGCGATCTAGCGGATCGCGTCGAACAGGGCAGCGGTGTCGGCTGCCGCATCCGTGAGGTTCAGGCGGAGCACCGGGCGGCCGTGATCGGCGAGCACACTCGCATCGCCGATGGCCTGCGCCTGGATGAGCTCGCCGAACGTGAACGGCATTCCCGGGATGTCGAGGTCCTGCACGGGGTTCTGCGTGATCTGCAGGAAGACGCCGACGGCGGGACCGCCCTTGTGGAACTGGCCGGTCGAGTGCAGGAATCGCGGTCCCCATCCGAAGGTCACCGGACGGCCGGATCGCTCGGCGAGGATGGCACGCAGCTCGGCGAGCTGGGGGAGCGCGATGCGGTTGACGTAGGCCTGCACGGCGATGTAGCCGTCGTCTCCGACCTCCTCGAGGAGCACCTCGATCGCGGAGGACAGGTCGCTCGATGCGCCGATCACGTCGGGCGTTCCGCGCACCTCGATGCCGCCGGTGACGAACGCCGCGGGCTCGGGAGCCGGACGGGCGTCGAGCAGGGCCCGGGTGGCGATCTTCGCCGACTCCACATCGGGCTGGTCGAACGGGTTGATGCCGAGCAGGCGGCCGGCGACGGCCGTGGCGTACTCCCACACGAGGAACGAGGCGCCGAGGCTTCCCGAGACGCGGATCTCGTCCGCTCCGTGTACGAAGACCTCGTCCCCGGCGTCGTCGACGAGCCGCACGATCTGCAGGTCGGCGAGCTCGTTCTCGAGCTCCGGGGCGTCCTTCTCGAGCACGACGGGAAGGATGCCGGTGCCCTGCTTGCCCGTCGACTCGGCGATGAGCTGCTCGGCCCAGTCGCCGAAGCCGACGATGTGCGTCCCGTCGGTGATGATGCCGAGCTTGTCGCGGAGCGGGACCGTGCCGGCGATCGCGGCTCCGAGGATGAGACCCGGGTTGGATGCGTCGTCGATGGCGAGGCTGAGCGAGATGGTCTCCGCCTCGTCGAGGAGCTCCCCGATGTCGACCCCCGAGAGGCCGCTGGGCACGAGGCCGAACGCGGTGAGGGCCGAATACCGGCCGCCGACGTTCGGGTCGGCGTTGAACACGCGGTAGCCGGTCTCGCGAGCGTTCTTGTCGAGCGGCGATCCGGGGTCGGTGACGACGATGATGCGCGTGAGCGGATCGATGCCGGCCTCCGTGAACGCGCGCTCGAAGGCGCGGCGCTGGCTGTCGGTCTCCGTCGTGGAGCCGGACTTGGACGACACCACGAGTGCGGTCTCGGCGAGACGGTCGCCGAGGGCGCTGAGCACCTGGCCGGGCTCGGTGGAGTCGAGCACCGTGAGGTCGACGCGGGCGGTGCCGGCGATCACCTCGGGCGCCAGCGACGATCCGCCCATGCCGGCGAGGGCGATGTGGCGGACGCCGGCGGCGTGCAGCTCGTCGCGAAGCGCGTTGATCTCCGCCACGAGGGGACGGGAGATGTCGACGGACTCGACCCAGCCGAGACGCTTGGCCGCCTCGGCCTCGGCATCCGGGCCCCACAGGGTCGGGTCGAGTCCGGTGATGCCCGATGCGACGTAGTCGGCGACGAGCGTGGGCACGTGGGTGCGGACGGCCTCGGCCGCCGCACCGCTCACCGAGATGCGGAAGCTCACTTCGCGGCCTCCAGCGCTGCGCGCACGGTGTCGAGCAGTTCGCCCCACGAGACGATGAACTTCTCGACGCCCTCCTTCTCGAGCAGCGCGGTCACCTCGTCGTACGAGACGCCGATCGCCTCGAGCTGGTCGAGGATCTCGCGCGCTGCATCGTAGGAGCCGGAGACGGTGTCGCCTTCGATGACGCCGTGGTCGAAGGTTGCCTCCAACGTCTTCTCCGGCATGGTGTTGACGACGCCCTGGGCGACGAGGTTCGTCACGTAGAGCGTGTCGGGCAGCGACGGGTCCTTGACGCCGGTGGATGCCCAGAGGGGGCGCTGCACGTTGGCGCCGGCGCGGAGGAGCGTCTGGGCACGGTCGGTGGCGAACTCGTCCTTGAAGAGCTCGTAGGCGAGCTGGGCGTTGGCGATGCCGGCCTTGCTCTTGAGCGCGATGGCCTCGTCGGTTCCGATCGCCGTCAGCCGCTTGTCGATCTCGGTGTCGACGCGGGAGACGAAGAACGAGGCGACCGACTCGATGGTCGACAGGTCGATGCCTGCGGCCTGAGCCTTCTCGAGTCCGGCGATGTACGCGGCGATGACGGCCTGGTGCCGCGCGAGGCTGAAGATCAGGGTGACGTTGACGCTGATGCCCGCGCCGATGACCTCGGTGATGGCCTCGAGGCCCTCGACCGTCGCCGGGATCTTGATCATGGCGTTGGGCCGATCGACCTTGGCCCACAGCTGCTTGGCCTGTTCGATCGTCTTCGCGGCATCGTGCGCGAAGCCGGGCTCGACCTCGATCGACACGCGGCCGTCGACGCCGTCCGTTGCGTCGTAGACGGGACGGAAGATGTCGGATGCCTTGGTGACGTCATCCGTCGTGATCTCGAAGACGGCCTCGTCGACGGAGGCGCCGCGGGCGGCGAGTTCGGCGACCTGCGCCTCGTAGGCGTGCCCGTTGGCGAGGGCTCCGGCGAAGATCGTCGGGTTCGTGGTGACGCCGACGACGTTCTTCTCGTCGATGAGCTTCTGCAGTCCGCCCGAGACGATGCGCTCACGCGACAGGTCGTCGAGCCAGATGCTGACGCCGGCTGCTGAGAGCTCGGCGAGGGGGGTGGTTCCGGTCATTTCTTCAGATCTCCTTCTCGACGCGTCACGCGGACGCGAGTGATTCCTTGGCTGCCGCGACGACGGCATCGGCTGTGATGCCGAACTCGCGGAAGAGCGTCTTCCAGTCCGCCGACGCACCGAAGTGCTCGATCGAGACGCTGCGACCGCGGTCGCCGACGTACTTCCTCCAGCTGAGGTCGATACCGGCCTCGACGGACACGCGCGCCGTGATCGCAGCCGGGAGCACGGACTCGCGGTACTCGTCCGACTGCTCCTCGAACCATTCCAGGCTCGGTGCGGAGACGACGCGGGCGTTGATGCCGTCGGCCTTCAGGGCCTCGCGCGCCTGGACGGCGAGCTGCACCTCCGAGCCGGTGGCGATGATGATGACGTCGGGCTCGCCGTTCGCGGCCTCGGCGAGGACGTAGGCGCCCTTCGCCGTGTTCTTCGCCGATGCGAAGGTGTCACCGGAGGCCTCGCCGTCGCCGCGCTCGAACACCGCGATGTTCTGGCGCGTGAGGGCGATGCCGGCCGGTCCCTGGCGGCGCTTGAGGATCTCGAGCCAGGCGTAGGCCACCTCGTTGGCGTCACCGGGGCGCACGATGTCCAGGCCCGGGATCGCACGGAGCGTCGCGAGCTGCTCGACGGGCTGGTGCGTCGGTCCGTCCTCGCCGAGGGCGACGGAGTCGTGGGTCCAGACGAAGATCGACGGCGCCTTCATGAGGGCGGCCAGACGTACGGACGGCCGCATGTAGTCGCTGAAGATGAGGAAGGTGCCGCCGAACGGGCGGGTGTTCCCGTGCAGAACGATGCCGTTGAGGATGGCGCCCATGGCGTGCTCGCGGATGCCGAAGTGCAGCACGCGGCCGTACGGGTTCCCGGTCCACTCGTGGGTGGAGTGCTCGCTCGGCACGAACGACGCCGCGTTCGTGATGGTGGTCAGGTTCGACTCGGCGAGGTCGGCCGATCCGCCCCAGAGCTCGGGGACGACGGCGGCGATGGCGTTGATGACCTTGCCGGATGCCGCGCGGGTCGACACCTCGACGCCGGGCTCGAACGTGGGAAGCACGTCCTCGACGCCGGCCGGCAGCTCGCCCGTGAGGACACGGTCGAGGAGCTGCTTGCGCTCGGGGTTCGCCTCGGCCCACGCGTCGAAGCCGACCTGCCACTCGGCGTGCTGCTCGGCGCCGCGCTCCACGGCCTTGCGGGTGTGCTCGATGACCTCGTCGGAGACGTCGAAGGTCTTCTCGGGGTCGAAGCCGAGGACCTCCTTGACGGCGGCGAGTTCCTCGGCTCCGAGCGCGGATCCGTGGATCTTGCCGCTGTTCTGCTTCTTCGGGCTGGGCCAGCCGATGATCGTCTTCAGGATGATGAGCGACGGCTTGTCGGTCTCGGCCTTGGCGGCCTCGATGGCGCGGTACAGCTCGGCGACGTCCTCGACGTACTCGCCGGTCTTCTTCCAGTCGACGGTCTGCACGTGCCAGTGGTACGCCTCGTAACGCGCAGCGACGTCCTCGGTGAAGGCGATGTTGGTGTCGTCCTCGATCGAGATCTGGTTGCTGTCGTAGATGACAACGAGGCTGCCGAGCTCCTGGTGGCCCGCGAGGGACGACGCCTCGCTCGTGATGCCCTCCTGGAGGTCGCCGTCCCCGGCGATCACGAAGATGTTGTGGTCGAACGGGCTCTCGCCGACGGCGGTGTCCGGGTCGAACAGGCCGCGCTCGAAGCGCTGCGCGTAGGCGAAGCCCACGGCGGAGGCGAGGCCCTGGCCGAGCGGGCCGGTCGTGATCTCGACGCCGTCGGTGTGGCCGTACTCGGGGTGGCCGGGGGTCTTCGATCCCCAGGTGCGCAACGCCTTCAGGTCGTCGAGCTGCAGGCCGTAGCCGCCGAAGTAGAGCTGGACGTACTGCGTCAGCGAGCTGTGACCGGCGGAGAGGATGAACCGGTCGCGACCGATCCACTCGTTGTCCGACGGGTCACGGCGCATGACCTTCTGGAAGAGGAGGTACGCGGCCGGTGCGAGGCTCATGGCCGTGCCCGGGTGGCCGTTGCCCACCTTCTCGACCGCGTCCGCCGCGAGGATTCGCGCGGTGTCGACGGCCTTTTCGTCGATGGGTTCCCACTGCAGAGCTGCCACTGGTAACTGACCCTTCTCAATGCGTCAGGAGCCACCGCAGGTGCAGGGGCTCCTCTGATATCGGAGCACGCCGTCGTCTTCCTTGGCACAGCACAAAACACGTCGAGCAAGCCGTTTGAGTAGCATCGGCTCACAGAAGCGCACAGGCTGATAGGCGAGCATTCCCAGTATAGAGAGCCCCCTTTGTGTATTACGGCACACTGAGCCCAACAGGGGTTGCAGTCCGTTGCATGATCCCCACAGTCGCGTGGTACGCGCTGTGAGGGCCCGGCGAACGCGGATGGCCTACACTGGAACGAGCATTCCCGGGCCCGACTATTCCCGGATTATGGGGAGTAATGAACGTCGCACTTGAGACACGATCCGTTGCGGGCTCGATCGGCATCCGCCGCAAGCTGAGCGCGTACGTCTCACTGACGAAGCCGCGCGTCGTCGAACTGCTGCTCGTCGTGACCGCTCCGACGATGATCCTCGCCCAGAACGGCATTCCGTCGCTGTGGCTCGTCCTCGCCACCCTCATCGGCGGCGCGATGAGCGCCGGTTCGGCGGGTGCGTTCAACTGCTACATCGACCGGGACATCGACCGGCTGATGAAGCGCACGAAGAGCCGTCCGCTCGTGACGGGGGAGCTCTCCGACCGGGAGGCGCTCGTCTTCGCCTGGGGCCTGGGCATCGCGTCCATCGTCTGGCTGTGGGCGTTCACGAACTGGCTCGCCGCCGTGCTGTCGCTCGCCGCGATCCTGCTGTACGTCGTCTTCTACAGCCTCATCCTCAAGCGACGCACGGCGCAGAACATCGTGTGGGGCGGGGTCGCCGGCTGCATGCCGGTGCTGATCGGCTGGGCTGCCGTGACGGGCAGCCTGTCCTGGACGCCCTTCATCCTGTTCGCCATCATCTTCCTGTGGACGCCGCCGCACTACTGGCCGCTGTCGATGAAGTACCGCGAGGACTACAAGGCGGCCGGGGTCCCGATGCTCGCCGTCGTGCGCGGACGCGCCCAGGTCGGGCTGCAGGTCATCCTCTACGCGTGGGCGACGGTCGCCTGCTCGCTGCTGCTCATCCCCGTCGCCGGCATGGGCCTGCTCTACACCGGCGTCGCGCTGGTGGCCGGCGGCTGGTTCGTGTACGAGTCGCACCGGCTGTACAACCTGGCCATCCGTCACGCCGAGGTCTCACCGATGCGCGTGTTCCACGGCTCGATCGCCTACCTGTCGCTGCTGTTCCTCGCGATCGGCATCGATCCACTGCTGCCGTTCTAGGCGGCGCCCTCCGGGGCTTCAGTCGGCTGCGGCAGCGAGGAGACCCGCCAGAGGGTTCGACTCGTCGACGTTGCTGAGCCCGAACCGCGTGCGTCCCCATCCGGGATCGATCCGGTCGAAGCCGGCCCACTCCTCCCGGTCGTAGAGGAGGATGGCGACCTCGACGTCCGTGGGCGCCATGATGCGGGTGCGCACGGCGGCCGCCTCGTCGTCGTCGACGCCGCAGAGCGCATCGACGAGTCCAGCGCTCACGGGGCCGCTGAGGGTGTCGTCGGAGTCGAGACCGCTGATGATGGGGTCGCGGAGTTCCAGTCCGTCCGTTGCGCTCCGTGCGTACGGGATCCGCACCGACAGGAGGCCGTCGTCGAGGGAGCCCACCGTCACGGCGATCGCCTCGGACACCCGGGGGTCGCCGACCTCGAAGCGCGATTCGATGGTGGCCGCGGCCCGTGTGGCCGGATCGAGCCCGACGGCGACATAGGTGTCGCTCGTGACGGCGATGGCGTCGGCGTTCAGGTGCTTCGTGAACGTGTACACGCGCTCGAGCGCACTCTCGTCGGGGATGACGGCGAGCGACAGGAAGGGACGCGCGTCGAGGTAGAGGTCGGCGTACAGCGGCATGAACCCGTTGTCGAACGGTGTCTCGGCCAGCCGTCTCATGGCCGCACGCGCCTGCACCCTCGCCATCGATTCGATGTCGACGTGGTCGTTCGGCGGTGCGGACCCGACTGCCATGTCGGGAGTCTACGACCGCGCGGGCGTCTCAGCGCTGCGTTCGGGTGCGAGTGTCGCCGTGGCCGCGACGGGGCGCTTCAGGTGCAGGACGACGTTGACCATCGCCGCGGCGAGGCACGCGGCCAGCACCATGTGCAGTCCGACCAGCGGGGCGGGCAGGCCGGTCCGCGCCTGGACCAGCCCGACGATGATCTGCGCGACCTCGACGCCGAGCAGGAGCCACACGGCGCCGCCGCCCGGGACCCTCCTGACGAGCGCGCCGGCCAGCATGGCCAGTGTCAGCGCGAGCGTCAGGTAGGCCGGCCAGGAGTGCACGTGCTGCAGGACCTCGGGATTCAGCCCGTTGCGCGGTGCGTCGGCGTCTCCGGCGTGCGGACCGGAACCCGTCGTGAGGATGCCGACGAGGATCGTGATCGCCACGGCGAACGACGTCGTGTGGGCGATCAGCGCGTACCAGCGCGGCGCGACCAGCTCCCGGGCCCCGGGGGCCGTGTAGACCCGGTACACCAGCGTCGTGGCGAGGCAGACGAGGACGATCGAGACCACGAAGTGCAGGCCGACGACGTACGGGTTCAGTCCGGTCAGGACGCTGAGGCCGCCGATCACGCCCTGCGCGGGGATGCCGAGGCCGATCAGGAGGCTGAGGACGAAGAGGTCGCGGCGTTCGGCGCGCATCCGGATGACCAGCAGGAACATGGCGATGGCGATGACGACGAGCACGAAGGTCATGAGCCGGTTTCCGAACTCGATGACCCCGTGGATGCCCATCTCGGGCGTGTTGACGAGGGAGTCGGCGGTGCAGGTCGGCCAGGTGGGGCAGCCGAGACCGGACGCGGTGAGCCGCACGAGGCCGCCCGTCCCGATCAGCACGATCTGCGCCGCGAGCGACAGCCAGGCGAAGAGGCGCACGCGCCCGTCGATCTGCGTCGGCAGCCAGTTCTGGAATCGCTTCACGGCGGGGTGTTCCTCTTCGTTCGTACCGGGGACTCTCAGCTCGGCTCCGCTGCATGGGACGCGCGGGTGCCTGTAGAATCAGTTGGTTGGAAGAACCGCGTTGTGCGCCGTACGTCATTCGGGCGGCATCCGTTCCGGTTCTGATGACGATTCTAGGTACGCACAGAAGCTGCCCGCACAAATCAGACCTCGTGACCGCCGCCACCTGCGCGGAAGGGGGCTGGGCCGGACTGATATCCGGTTGCTGACGGTAGGAAAGAGGGAGACATGTCGGACGTGCTCATCGACCGCCCGGAACTGGAAGGACTCGGAACCTACGAGTTCGGCTGGTCCGATTCCGACGCTGCAGGCGCATCCGCCCGCCGTGGGATCTCGCCGGAGGTGGTCCGCGACATCTCGGCCCTGAAACAGGAACCCGACTGGATGCTCCAGCGGCGCCTGAAGGCGCTCCAGCTGTTCGAGCGCAAGCCCATGCCCACGTGGGGTGCCGACCTGTCGGAGATCGACTTCGACAACATCAAGTACTTCGTGCGGTCGACGGAGAAGCAGGCCCAGACCTGGGAGGACCTGCCCGACGACATCAAGAACACCTACGAGAAGCTCGGCATCCCCGAGGCCGAGCGCCAGCGCCTGGTCGCCGGAGTCGCGGCGCAGTACGAGTCCGAGGTGGTCTACCACCAGATCAACGAGGAGCTCGAAGCTCAGGGCGTGATCTTCATGGACACCGACACGGCGCTCAAGGAGCACCCCGAGTTCTTCGACGAGTACTTCGGCACCGTGATCCCATCGGGCGACAACAAGTTCGCCGCGCTCAACACGGCCGTCTGGTCGGGCGGATCCTTCGTCTACGTGCCGCCCGGCGTGCACGTGTCCATCCCGCTGCAGGCCTACTTCCGCATCAACACGGAGAACATGGGCCAGTTCGAGCGCACGCTCATCATCGCCGATGAGGGCAGCTACGTTCACTACATCGAGGGCTGCACGGCTCCGATCTACAAGAGCGACTCGCTGCACTCCGCCGTCGTCGAGATCATCGAGAAGAAGAACGCCCGCGTTCGCTACACGACGATCCAGAACTGGTCGAACAACGTCTACAACCTCGTCACCAAGCGCGCCACGGCCGCAGAGGGCGCGACGATGGAGTGGATCGACGGCAACATCGGCTCCAAGGTGACGATGAAGTACCCGTCCATCTACCTCATGGGCGAGCACGCCAAGGGCGAGACCCTCTCCGTCGCGTTCGCGGGCCCCGGCCAGCACCAGGACGCGGGCGCGAAGATGATCCACATGGCTCCGCACACGCAGAGCTCGATCGTCTCCAAGTCGATCGCCCGCGGCGGCGGCCGTGCCGGCTACCGCGGCGAGGTGCGGGTGGATGCGAACGCGCACCACTCCGCCAACACGGTGCGCTGCGACGCCCTGCTCGTCGACACCATCTCCCGCTCCGACACCTACCCGGCCATCGACATCCGCGTCGACGACGTGCAGCTCGGCCACGAGGCCACCGTCTCCCGCGTCTCGGAAGAGCAGCTGTTCTACCTCATGAGCCGCGGCATGCCGGAGGACGAGGCCATGGCCATGATCGTGCGTGGCTTCATCGAACCGATCGCCCGCGAGCTCCCCATGGAGTACGCGCTCGAACTCAACAAGCTCATCGAGATGGGCATGGAAGGCTCAGTCGGATGACCTTCTCCTCACGTCGAAAGGACCTGTCGGCTAGATGAGTGCCGTTTCCGCACCCACCGTCCCCTCCGTGCCCACCTTCGAGCAGCACGGCCTCAAGAAGCACAGCGACGGCGACTGGGCCAACAAGGCCCCCGTCCAGACCCGCTCCGAGCGGCCGAAGTCGACGGATGTCGCCGACTTCGCGCCCGTCACCGGTCGCGAGGTCGAGTGGCGCTACTCGCCCGTCGCGAAGCTCACCGCCCTCACGGCCGGCGAACTCGACGGCTCCGCCTACGACTACACGGCGACCCCGGTCGACGGCGTGAGCGTGGCATGGGCCGCGCGTGACGACGCCCGTGTCGGCTCGGCCGGCATCCCCGAGGAGCGCGCATCCGCCAACGCCTGGACGAGCTTCGAGCAGGCACTCGTCATCTCGGTGACGGGCGAGGACGCCAAGACGTTCACGCTCCTGCGCGACGGCCTCGGCTCCGTTCCGCGTGCAGCGCACACGATCATCGAGGCCGCCCCGTTCAGCCGGGCACTCGTGATCCTGCAGAACGAGGGTGACGCCCGCCTGGCCGAGAACGTCGAGATCGTGCTCGCCGAGGGCGCCCAGCTCACCGTCGTGACCGTGCAGGAGTGGACGCATGACGCCGTGCACCTCGCCACGCACTTCTCCCGCGTCGGCCGCGACGCCAAGCTCAGGCACATCGTGGTCTCGCTCGGCGGATCGATCGTGCGGGTCAACCCGACGACGCTGTTGGCCGAGCAGGGCGCCGACGTGGAGGCCTTCGGCCTCTACTTCGCGGACGCCCACCAGCACCTCGAGCAGCAGGTCTACGTGAACCACGACGCGCCCAACACGCGGTCCCGGGTCACGTACAAGGGCGCGCTCCAGGGCGACGGCGCGCGATCCGTGTGGATCGGCGACGTGCTCATCGGCAACAAGGCCACCGGCACCGACAGCTACGAGCAGAACCGCAACCTCGTGCTCACCGACGGCACCCGTGCCGACTCCGTGCCCAACCTCGAGATCGAGACCGGCGACATCGCCGGCGCCGGCCACGCCAGCGCGACGGGTCGCTTCGACGACGAGCAGCTGTTCTACCTGATGAGCCGAGGCATCACCGAGGAGGAGGCGCGCAGACTCGTCGTGCGCGGATTCCTCACGGAGATCGTCCAGCAGATCGGCGACGCCGACCTCGAGGCCCGCCTGCAGGTCTCCCTCGAGACGGAACTCACCGGCGTGAGGCTCGCATCATGACCGCGCAGCGCATCTGCGCCATCGACGACCTCGAGCCCAACCAGGCCGTGAAGGTCGAGATCGACGGGACAGCCATGGCCGTCGTCAAGGACGCGGGCGGGGAGGTCTTCGCCATCGGAGACACCTGCACCCATGGCGACATCTCGCTGTCCGAGGGTTTCGTCGAGGACGACACCCTCGAGTGCTGGGCCCACGGATCGCAGTTCTCGCTGCGCACCGGCAAGCCGCTCACCCTCCCGGCCTACGAGCCGGTCCCCGTGTACAAGGTCGAACTGCGCGACGGCGACATCTACATCGATCCCGCCGTGACCGTCGCGGTCTGACCAGACAGAAGCTTTCGGCGCTCGCGCGTCGACGAACGAAAGAGACCAGAGAATCAATGTCCGTTCTTGAGATCAAGGATCTGCGCGTCAGCGTCGAGACCGACCAGGGCACGAAGCACATCCTGAAGGGTGTCGACCTCACCATCAACGAGGGCGAGATCCACGCCGTCATGGGC
>JBEVEO010000265.1:0-8039 GCA_040512695.1 Leifsonia sp.
GACCCCGTCGCCGACGCCGACGCCGGTGCCGGATGAGGCCGCGGACGCGACGCCGGCAGGCGGCGTCCCCGTTTCGAACCCCCTCATCACGTCGGCCAACTTCGCCTACTTCTCGGTGGGGGTCGAGATCGACGGCCCGTACGCCAACATCCTCAATTTCGTTGAGGGCCTCCAGTCCGGTTCTCGGCTCATGCTCGTGACCACGCTCGATGTGAGCCTGAAAGAGGATGCATCGGGTGTCTTCGATGCGAACGTCGGCGGATACATCTACTCGCTGGTCGACGCCGCTACTGCGCCATCCACGGCCACAGAGACAGGGGCCACCGTCGCCGCGCAGGGATAGTCGATCTCACCCCGGCGGCATGCCATCCGCCCCAGCGGGCGCCCGATTGCTACAGTGAGCGAGACGGGCGCCCGCTGGGCGCGGGAGGAGCACACCACATGAGCACGACGGAGCCGAGCGGGGCAGCCAAGCCCGCCGACGAGCCCACGCCGACCACGGACACGACGGACGTCACCGACGCCACCGTCGACGAGTCCGCGCCGAGTGTCGAGCCCGCTGCTCCGGTCGCGGCGGAGCCGGTCGCCGAGCCCGTCGTCGTGGAGCCCGTGACGGCCGTCCACGACGAGCCCGTCATCGAGACGGCGCCGGATGCGGCAGTCGTCGCGACTCCCGCCGAGGAGCCGGTGTACACCGCCCCGGTCGTCGACGACAGCCCCTACGTCGCCTCGAGCACGATCGCCGAGCCGACCGCCGCGCCGGCGACGGCGACCTACGATGAGGCCTACGTCGCGCCTGCGCCCAACGACGCCTACCCGACGGCGACGCAGACGCCCATCTACGTCCAGGCTCCGACGCCTCCGGTGAACAAGGGCAACCGCGGCTTCGGCATCCTCGTCGGGCTCATCGCCACCGCCGTGTTCGCGATCATCTACTCGATCGTCGCCCTCGTCGTGGCCGGCGTGCTCACGGGCGGCAACGCCGCGACCGCCTTCCAGGAGTTCGCGGGCAAGCCGGTCTTCTACGTGCCGATCATCGCGTTCTTCGCGGCCTTCGCCCTGCTCGCCGCGATCATCAACCGCGCCGGCTGGTGGGCATGGGTCGTCGGCGCCTTCGCCGGCGCCGTGCTGGTCTACTTCTCCTACATCGGGGCGTCGCTGCTCACGGTGCAGGCGTGGACGCTGTCGTTCGACGAGGCGACGAGCTTCCTCAGCAACCGCTGGCTCGACCCGCTGGCCATCGGCGCCGCCGTCATCGCCCGTGAGGTTCCGATCTGGTTCGGTGCCTGGATCGCCGCCCGCGGACGCAAGGTGAGCGAGCGCAACGTCGCGGCCCGCCAGGAGTATGACCGCGTGCTCGCCGAGGGTCCCACCATCAGCCGCTAGGACCGGCACCGGTCGCGCGTACGCTGGAGGCATGACCGAGCCGGCGTCCCAGGCAGCGCCCCGCCGCATCGTGCTCACGCTCGCCGTCTTCGCGCTCGTGGCCTACTTCGCGGCGGTCGTCTGCGCCTTCGGCTTCGCGAGCCTCCTCACCGACGTGTCGGTGATCGACGAGCCGGATGCCGGCCCCCTGGTCGGTCCCGTCATGGTGGCTGCGGCATCCGTCGTGCTGTTCATCGCGCTCGTCCTCATCGGAATCCGGATGGATGCCACGTCGCGCATCGTGCCCGTCTGGTCGATCATCGGCGCCGCGGTCGGGGCGAGCCTCGCATACCTGCTGAGCGGGGCACTGGCCTACTCGGCGACGACGGGCGACGCCGTGAACGCCGTGATCTTCTTCGCCCACCACCTGTTCCGCCCGTTCACCGCGGTGATCCTCATCCTGAGCCTCGTCGTCGCCGTTCTGTACATCCTCGTGCTGCTCCGCCAACTGCACGGCGGCCTCCGTCCGCTCTGGCCGTGGGAGCGCGACGAAGCGTGATCCAGGCACCCTGAACGGGTGGGCGAGCGCGCCCCACGGCTTGGGTACGCTCAGGTGGGGGATGGTGAGGGCTCCCCATCGACATGCTGGCCGAGTTCGGATTGACTGGCCACTCGGATGCGGCCGGACGCCGCGGGGGGAGTACGAGTGAGCGAGAGACCTGACTTCGACGAGGACGCGATCCCCGGCCTCGACGTTCAGGGACGACCGGACCCCGCCTACGCGGCGGCGCTCGGGCTCGTGGCCGCCTCACCGCTGCGCCGATCGCTCGCCTTCGCGTTGGATGCCGCGATCTGGGTACTGCTCGCTGTGCCCGGCATCGTGGGGTTCGCCATCCTCACCCCCCTGGTCACCGCCGAGGGGGGATCTGCAGCGGCGATGGTCGCCGACCCGTCGTTCCCGCTCGCGCTCGTCCTCATCCTGGCGTCTCAGGCGCTTCTCGCGGTCTTCGGACTCGTGCAGCTCATCCTGCACGGCAAGCGCGGCGTCACGGTCGGCAAGGCGTCGGCCGGCCTCCGCTCGGTGAACGTCGCCCGGTTCACCGCCCCCGGTTTCTGGCGGGTGGTGCTGCGGGTTCTCGTGCTGTGGGGCGGCCAGGTCGTGCTGCCGTTCATCGGCCCCGCCGTGCTGTTCTCCTCCGGACTCTGGGATGCCGAGCACCGCGGCCGCAGCTGGCTCGACCGCGTCGGCCGCACCTGGGTGGTGCGGGCCCGCGGAGCCCTCGACCCGCTCGACCCCCGGGCCATGCGCCAGGCCAGGCGCATCCTGGACGCCCCCACCCTGGTGTCGGCAGCGCCACTGCCCTCGCTGGCGACCGGGACCGGCGCTGCGGCGTTCACCCCGGGACCCCGTTTCAACGGTGGAGTGGTCACAGCAGGAGGGGCGGCCGCCGCCGGGGACGACTGGATGCCGCCGACGCTCAGCCCTGCTGCGGAGCCAGTGCGGCCCGTCGCCGCGCCCGCCCCGGCCGCGGCCTCCGCACCGGCACTCGGAGCCCCGTCCGTCGCCGATGAGAGCCTCCCGACGCCCGACCACGCCCTCTCCGCGCTCGCGGCGACCCTGCTGTTCGACGACGGTTCCAGCATCCGGGTCTCCGGCGACGGGCTGTTGGGCCGGAACCCGGAGGCCCGCTCCGGGGAGGTCGTCCGCCATCTCGTCCCGGTCGACGACCCATCGATGCGGATCTCCAAGACGCACGCGAGCTTCGGCATCGACCGCAGCGGCGTCTGGGTCGCCGATCGCGGATCGACGAACGGCACGAGCGTGATCGTCGGAGGCTCGGCGCCGCGCGAACTCGTCGCCGGCGAGCGGGCACGGCTGCCGTGGGGCTCGACTGTGGTGATCGGCGGGCGTCGTTTCAGCGTCGCCCCCGCGAAAGGTGATGCATGAAGGTCAAGCTGTCCCTCAAGCGGCAGGCCGGGTCGTCTGTCGACATCGTCGTCACAGCCGACTCGACCGCGACGGTCGAGGACGTCGCGCGCACGATCGCGGCGAACGACCCGCGCCGGCTCGCAGGCGGCATCCCGGCCGGCGTGCGGCTCACGCTGGCCGTCGCCCCGCCGACGAGTGACGTGCTCGTGCCTCTCGCTCCCGACGTGTTCATCGGCGAGGCCGCCATCGGCTCGGGCTTCAACGCATCGGTCATCCCGTTCACGGGCCGCGCTGGCACCCATGCGGGCACGGCGGATGCCGCAGCCTCATTGCGCATCCACAACGGACCGGAGGCCGGCCGCACCATCGACCTGCCCGTCGGCAACACCGTCGTCGGGCGCGGTGCCGAGGCGGACGTGGCCATCCCCGACCCGCTCATCTCCAAGCGGCACGCCCGCATCGAGGTCATGCAGGGCTCCGGGATCGAGCTCGTCGACCTCAACTCGGCGAACGGGATCGTGGTCGACGGCGGTCTCGTGCAGCGCCTGCGCGTGATCCCGGGCCAGGTCGTCCTGCTGGGAGACACCGAGGTGTCGCTCGTCCCCGTCGCCGGCGTCGCAGCAGCCGACGACCCCGTGCTCGAACGCGGGGGCGGGCTCATGTTCAACCGGTCGCCGCGGGTCGAGGTGCGCTACAACGGCACCCAGTACGCGCATCCGCAGGTGCCGTCCGAGTCCGTGCCGCGACTCTTCCCCTGGCCGATGGTGGTCACCCCCATCCTGCTGGGCATGGTGATGTTCGGCATCACCCAGCGTCCGGCGACACTCCTCGTGGTGTTCGCATCGCCGCTCATGATGCTCGGCAACCTCATCGGCCAGCGCACGCAGACCGGCAAGCGTCTGCAGCGCGAGGTGGAGACCTTCGAGACGCAGATCGAGCGCCTCGAGGACGAGCTCACGATGCAGCGGCACACCGAGCACCGGCTGCGGCATGCCGAGTCGCCGGCCGTGGCGACCGTCTACGAGCAGGCCATGCGCCTCGGTCCGCTGCTCTGGACCCGCAGGCCGGAGCACTGGAACTTCCTCTCGGTGCGCCTCGGCGTCGGTCGGGCGCTCAGCCGCAACACCATCCGCGAGAACGAGAACAACAGCGGCATTCCGAAGTACACCCGCCAGGTCGAGAAGCTGCGAGAGGCGAACCTCTACGTCGACGACGTGCCGATCACCGAACTGCTCCCGCTGTCTGGTGCGCTGGGCATCGCGGGGTCCAAGCCCGTTGCCGCCGACATCGTGCGTGGCATCGCCGTGCAGCTGTTCGGCACGCACGCGCCGCACGAGATCATCACGGCCGCCATCGTCGATCCCGGCTGGACCAGGGAACTCGAGTGGATGAAGTGGCTGCCGCACACGACGAGTCCGCGATCGCCGGTGGCCGAGTTCGCCCTCGCCGACAGCCAGTCGGCCGGCACCGTCCTGCTCAGCGCCCTCGAGGAGATCATCCTCGGCCGCCTGAGCGGAACCCCGTCCCGGCGCGGTCCGCTGCGGCAGGCCGACCTGTCGATGGCGCTCGGCGGCCAGGTGGGCGAGGCCATCGAATCGGATGCCAAACCGGAGGGCGACCTGACCCTCGTGCTCTTCGTCTCCGCCGACGCCCCCGTCGACCGGCCGCGACTCACCCAGCTCATCGAGCGCGGGGCGGATGTGGGCATCTACACGATCTTCCTCGCTCCGTCCGTCGAGGCGCTGCCCGCCGTGTGCCGCACCTTCGTCGATGCGAGTGCCGGCATGGAGAACGCGACCGTCGGCTACGTGCGCGGAGGAGAGGCCTACGAGAACGTCCGGCTCGAGGGCGTCTCGTCCGCCTACGCCGAGACCTTCGCGCGGCGCCTCGCCCCCGTCATCGACGCGAGCACCGTGACAGCCGACTCGAGCGACCTCCCCGGCTCGGTCTCGATGCTCGGGCTCATCGGCCATGAGCTCGCGGCGGAGCCGGCATCCGTCGTCGAGCGCTGGAGGCAGAACAACTCCGTCATCGACCGATCCGGCACCCCGTTGCCGCGACTGCGCCGGGCGGGCACGCTCCGCGCGTTCATCGGCCAGGGCAGCACCGACGCGATGTCGCTCGACCTGCGCACCCACGGCCCGCACGCCCTCGTCGGCGGCACGACCGGAGCGGGCAAGTCGGAGTTCCTGCAGGCCTGGGTGCTCGGCATGGCAGCCGAGTACAGCCCGGACCGGGTCACCTTCCTGTTCGTCGACTACAAGGGCGGCTCCGCGTTCGCCGACTGCGTCGAGCTGCCGCACTGCGTCGGCCTCGTCACCGACCTGAGCCCGCACCTCGTCCGTCGGGCGCTCACCAGCCTGCGCGCCGAACTGCACCATCGCGAGCACCTGTTCAACCGCAAGAAGGCGAAGGACCTGCTCGAGCTGGAGAAGCGCCGCGACCCCGAGACGCCGCCGGCCCTCGTGCTCGTCATCGACGAGTTCGCCGCGCTCGCCGGCGAGGTGCCGGAGTTCGTCGACGGAGTCGTCGACATCGCCCAGCGCGGTCGATCGCTCGGCATCCACCTCATCCTGGCGACGCAGCGGCCGGCGGGCGTCATCAAGGACAACCTGCGCGCCAACACCAATCTGCGGGTCGCCCTCAGGATGGCCGACGAGTCGGACTCCCGCGACGTCGTCGGCGATCCGGTGGCCGCCAGCTTCGACCCGTCCCTGCCCGGACGCGGCATCGCCAAGACCGGACCGGGGCGGCTCGTGCCGTTCCAGTCGGCCTATGCGGGCGGCTGGTCGACGGCGGATGCCGCCGAGGCCGAGGTGCGGGTCGCCGAGCTGCGGTTCGGCTCATCCGTGCTCTGGGAGTCGGACGCGGAACCCGAGTCAGAGGTGCACGACGAGGACCTCGGCCCCAACGACCAGAAGCGCATGGTGCGCTCCTTCATCGCCGCTGCCGGTGCCGCACGCATCCCGGCACCCCGACGGCCATGGCTCGACGACCTGCCGCCGACGGTCGACATCGTCGACCTCCCGGTGGCCGGCGACACCGAGATCACCCTGGGGCTCGCCGACATCCCCGAGCGCCAGCGCCAGGAGGCCATGACCTTCCTGCCCGACCGTGACGGGTCCATGCTCGTCTACGGCACGAGCGGATCGGGCAAATCGACGGCGCTGCGCACCATCGCGGTCGCGGCAGGCATGCGCCCGGACCTCGGAGGGGTCGAGGTGTACGCCCTCGACTTCGGCTCGGGGGCGCTGCGCTCGCTGGAGGCGCTCCCGCACGTGGGCTCCGTCATCTCCGGAGACGACGGCGAGCGGGTGCAACGCCTGCTGCGCCAGCTCGGGGCGATGCTCGACGATCGCGGTCGCCGTTTCAGCGAGGTGAATGCCGCCACCCTCAGCGAGTACCGCCAGATCACCGGGCGCGCGGAACCGCGCGTGCTCGTGCTGCTCGACGGGTTCGGACAGTTCAAGGCCGACTGGGACTCCACGACCGTGCGGATGCCGTTCTACAACATCTTCATGCGCATCCTCGGCGAGGGGCGCCCGCTCGGAGTGCACGTCGTCGCCACCGCCGACCGGTCCGGCGTCGTGCCGACGGCGGTGAGCGCGAACATCACGAAGCGCGTCGTGCTGAGACTCTCCGACGAATCGGCGTACCAGATCCTCGGAGTGCCGAAGGACGTGCTGTCCGACCGCTCGGCGCCGGGGCGCGCCATCGTCGAGGGCGCGGAGACCCAGCTGGCGGCGCCGGGCGGGAGTTCGAACGTCGCGGAGCAGTCGAAGGCCATCACGGCGATCGCCGAGCGGCTCCGCGCAGCCGGCGTTCGCGATGTCGTCGGAGTCGGCGCCCTGCCGACGGAGTTCACGCGTGCCGAGCTCGCGGCATCCGTCGGCGGGGAGCCGGCCCTCGGCATCGCCGACGACTCGCTCGGCCCCATCGGGTTCGAACCCGTCGGCACCTTCGCCGTCACGGGCCCCCCGCAGAGCGGCAAGACCAATGCCATGCGCGCGATCATCGCCTCGGTGCAGGCCTTCGACCCCGATGTGCGGCTCATGCACATCGGCGGCCGCCGCGCCCAGCTCGGATCGAGTGCTCCGTGGATGCGCTCAGCCACGACCATCGAGGACGTCAAGACGCTGGCGAAGGAACTCGTCGCGGTGGTCGGCGACGAGGAGATCCCCGGCCGCATCATGGTCGTCGTCGAGGGCGTCACCCAGTTCGCGGACACCGAGGCCGAGCGGCCGCTCAAGGAGCTGTTCCAGGCCATCAACCGCAGCGATCACTTCCTCATCGGCGACGCCGACGTCTCGTCGCTGTCGAGCGGCTTCGGCTTCATCGGCGACTTCAAGGCCGGCCGGCGCGGCATCGCCCTGCGAGCGGATGCGTTCGACGGCGACTCGGTCTTCAAGACCCCGTTCCCGAAGGTGAAGCGGTCGGACTTCCCGCCCGGTCGGGGGATCTTCGTGCAGAACGGGCGCATCGCCACGGTCCAGCTGCCGCTGGTGCCCGAGGGATAGCGGGTGGGTAGTCCTCCCCATTGGTGACCGGCATGCTGTGCGGTTAGCGTGGGGGAAAGTCGGATCCCGGTCGCAGCGATCGGGACGGAATGCAGGGGAAGGTTCATGACTATGGCTGATTTCGGAGCTTCGTACGCCGAGATGGAGGCGATGTCGAACAAGCTGGGCGCCGCCCGTGACGACATCCAGGGGCAGCTCGACCAGCTCAAGAGCGCCGTCGATGACCT
>JBEVEO010000164.1:0-13033 GCA_040512695.1 Leifsonia sp.
TGGGGGGGGCCGCCCCGGTGTTCACGCTGGAGAAGACTCTAGCGCTGCTGCCTGTCTCAGCCCTTCGACAGGGCGCCGTAGCGGAACTTGAACGACCCGTCGAGCGTGTCCTTCGCGCCCTCCACGTCGGTCCCGGTCACAGCGACCTGAGCACCCTGGAGGAAGGGCAGGGTCGACAGCTGGGCCGCCACCTTGTCCTGGATCTCCTCGATGAGCGCGGTGCGCTCGGTGGGGTCGGTGGTCGTGGCCTGCTTGAGGATCAGGTCGTTGACCTCCTGGTCCGAGTAGTGGTTGTGGATGAAGTTCTCCGTGAGGAAGAACGGGGTGAGGTAGTTGTCGGCGTCGGAGTAGTCCGGGTACCAGCCGAGCTGGTAGGCGGGGTAGACGTCGGCGACACGGTCCTTCGAGTACTGCACGTACTCGGTGGACTGCAGGTTGACCTCGAACAGGCCGGACGACTCGAGCTGGTCCTTGATGAGCGCGTACTCGTCGCCGGATCCGGGGCCGTAGTGGTCGGTGTTGTACTGCAGGTTGAGCGCGACCGGGGTCGTGACTCCTGCAGCCTCGAGGGTGGCAGCGGCCTTGTCGGCGTCGGGGCCGCCGTCGCCGTCGCCGTACAGGTCCTTGAGGGACTCGGTGGCGCCGGTGAGGCCGTCCGGGACGTAGGAGTACAGCGGCGTGTAGGTGCCCTTGTAGACCTGCTCCGAGATCTCGTCGCGGTCGATCAGATCGGCAGCGGCCTGGCGGACGGCGAGGGCCTTGGCCGGGTCGGCCTCCGCGGTCGTCGCACCGAAGGGCATCGTGTCGAAGTTGAAGACGATGTAGCGGATCTCTCCACCGGGGCCGTCGACGACCTTGACCTTGTCGTTGCCGCGGAGGCTGTCGATGTCGGTCGCAGACAGGCTGCGGTACGCGACGTCGATGTTGCCCTCCTGCACGTCGAGCTTGAGGTTCGACGAGTCGGCGTAGTACTTGACGTTGACCGTGTCGGTCTTGGCCTTCGGCAGCAGACCCTCGTAGTCGGG
This sequence comes from Leifsonia sp., assembly GCA_040512695.1. Taxonomy (GTDB): domain Bacteria; phylum Actinomycetota; class Actinomycetes; order Actinomycetales; family Microbacteriaceae; genus Orlajensenia. The sequence goes on from JBEVEO010000164.1 coordinate 1,026, forward strand.
GTTCGCCTTGTACTGCACGAGGTTGTTGAAGTCGTAGCTCGAGATCACGTACTGGCCGGCGAACGCGTTCGCGGCGACGATGTCGTCGTCGGGGGTCAGCTCGGTGGGCGAGAACACCTCCTCATCGACGATGGCGCCGGGGAAGCTCGTGAGGATCAGGGGGAAGACCTGGTCGTTCTCGCTCTTCAGATTGAAGACGACGGTCGTGTCATCCACGGCGTCGGTCGAGTCGAGGTTGTAGAGCAGCGACGACGGGCCGTTCTCGTCGGCGATCGCGAGCTGGCGGTCGAACGTGAACTTCACGTCGGATGCGGTGAGGTCGTGGCCGTTGGCCCACTTGAGGCCCGGCTTGAGCTTGACCGTGTACTGCGTGGGTGACGTGAACTCGGCGGACTCGGCGATGTCGGGCTCGGGGGTGGTGCTGCCGTAGTTCGTGTTGAGCAGGAAGGGGTACACCTGCGTCTGCACGGCGAGCGAGCCGTTGTCGTACGAGCCTGCAGGGTCGAGAGCGACGATCTTGTCGGTCGTGCCGACGGTGATCGCCTTCGAACCGCTTGCGCTGTCGTTGCTCGAACCGCCGGAGCAGCCCGAGAGTGCGAGCGCCGTGGCGGTCACGCCGGCGGCGACGATCAGGACGCGCTTACCGGCCTTGGATGCGGATGCCATATCCGTCTACCTCTTCCTGTTGATGTGAGATGCGCGCGGCGCACAGAGTCGTGCACCGACGCATCGCTATATCCCTAGAAGTAACACAACGGCCGACGCCGGGGAGCGCGGGAGCACGTTCTGCGGTGAATGGTTACAGAGCTGCAATCATGTTGCGCCCGGACGCCTCACGGAGGGCGGATGCACCCGTCCTGGTCATTCCTCGCGCAGCGCGCGCCGTTCGGCCTCGAGTTGCACCAGACCGCGCTGCAGGGCGCTGTAGGTCTCCCGGTCCGTGGCCTCCGTGCGCTGCAGACGCCCGAGCAGCTCGCTCTTCCGGCGCAGGAGGTCGCGGTCGACGAGCGAGCGGGCGACACCGCGCACGTAGCCTTCGAGCTCCCGCTCGCTGCGTTCCGGGATGGGGGCGACGGCGAGCTGCTGGACGAAGTCGCGCAGCTGCTCGGGCACCTCGGCGACGACCCGCGCGAGCCAGTCGGGCTGGGCCAGCATGTCGACCGTGCCGGCGATGCCGTCCCTGACGACCGCGAGGGAGGCGTTGGAGAAGCCCGTCTGCGCCGCCCGGCGCACGAGGTCGTCACCGACGAGGGCCGGGTGCTGGAGGATCGCCATGATCGCGTCGCGCTCGAGCCGCGTGGCCGGGTCGGACGGCAGCTCGGTGATGGAGTACGGACGTGCCTCGACGACCGGTGGAGTCTCCCCGGCGCGGAGCGGAGCCGCCGGGGCCTCCGCCCTGTCCCGACGGGTCCGGCCCGCAGCCGCAGCCACGGCCCGCTGGACGTCACCGAGCTCTGCACCGAGCATCCGCGCCAGTTCGCGGGTGTAGCCGGGACGCAGCGAGATGTCGCGGATGTCGGCGACGACGGGCGCGGCGGCGCGCAGTCCGGCCGCACGCCCCTCGACGGTCTCGAGGTCGTACTGGCCGAGCTGCTGCCGGATGACGAACTCGAACATGGGCCGCTTGTCGTCGATGAGACGGCGGACCGCGTCGTCGCCGCGGTTGATCCTCAGGTCGCACGGGTCGAGCCCGTCCGGCGCGACCGCGACGTAGGTCTGCGCGGCGAAGCGCTGCTCCTCGGTGAACGCGCGCATCGCCGCCTTCTGGCCAGCGGCATCCGGGTCGAAGGTGAAGACGACCTCCCCGCCGAGCGAGTCGTCCCCGAGCACGCGGCGGATGATCTTGATGTGGTCGACGCCGAACGCCGTGCCGCAGGTGGCGACCGCGGTGGTGACCCCGGCGAGGTGGCAGGCCATGACGTCGGTGTAGCCCTCGACGACCACGACCTGGCGGGCCCGGGAGATGTCGCGCTTGGCGAGGTCGAGCCCGTAGAGCACCTGCGCCTTGTGATAGACGGGCGTCTCCGGCGTGTTGAGGTACTTGGGACCGGGGTCGTCGTCGAGGAGCTTGCGGGCTCCGAAGCCGACGGTCTGACCGGTGATGTCGCGGATCGGCCAGACCAGCCGTCCGCGGAAGCGGTCGTAGACGCCGCGGTCGCCGGTCGAGACCAGCCCGGAAGCGGCGAGCTCCTCCGTGCTGAACCCCCGGCCGCGCAGGTGTCTGGTGAGCTCGTCCCAGCTCTTCGGGGCGAAGCCGACGCCGAACCGGTCGGCCGCGTTGGCGTCGAAGCCGCGTTCGCCGAGGAACCGGCGACCCGGCTCGGCTCCCCCGGTGCGGAGCTGGTCGACGAAGAACTCGGCCGCTGCGGCGTTCGCGGCCAGCAGCCGCGCCCGGTTGCCCTGGTCCGGCGTCCCGGCACCGTCCTCGTAGTGCAGCTCGAAGCCGATCCTGGCCGCCAGGCGCTCGATCGCCTCCGTGAACGTGACGTGGTCCATCCGCTGCAGGAACGAGATCACGTCTCCGGACTCCCCGCAGCCGAAGCAGTGGTAGAAGCCGACCTGCGGGCGCACGTGGAAGCTGGGGCTGCGCTCGTCGTGGAACGGGCAGAGGCCCTTCATCGAACCGACGCCGGCCGACTTCAGGGAGACGTAGTCCCCCACGATGTCGGCGATGTTGGTACGGGCCTTGACCTCATCGATGTCTCCTTGACGGATGCGGCCGGCCATCCTGCAATCCTACGGGCGGCCGGCCCGGGATCCGGCCCCCAGCTCGGGGCCGGTGGCGAGGTTGCCGGCAGACTCAGCTCTGGACGAGGCGCTCGTACCAGGCCAGGGCGGACTGGTCGGTGAGGCTGGCGATCTGGTCGACGATCACACGCCGGCGGGCGTCGTCGTCCGCTGCGGCCTTCCAGTCGTCGGCGAACCCGACGTCGAGGTGCTCCGGCCCGGATGCCCACAGCACGTCCGCCAGGGACTTCAGCACCTGGCGCTGCTGCTTGTAGATCGGCTGGCGGGTGTTGCGCGACATCACGAAGGTCGCGACGATGCCCTTCAGCACCGCGATCTCGGTGGCGACGGCACGCGGGACGACGACGTCGGCGCCGAAGCGCGCGAGCCGGTCCTGGGGCGCCGCCGCCCGCGTCGCATCCGTTGCGGCGTGCGCGAAGCGCCCGATCAGCTCGCTGGTCAGGTTCTTCAGGCGGGCCTGGTCGCGTCGGCTGCCATCCCACGACGACAGCCACTCGGGGAGCTCCTCGAGCCGGTCGAACGCGCCCATGAGCTCGTCGTGGCCGTACGCTCCGCCGATCCACTCGTGCATCGAGTCGACCAGGTCGTCGTGCTCCGCCCGGCTGGCGAGGGCGGGGACGTCGATGAAGCCGTTGACGACCGCGTCCTCGAAGTCGTGCACGGAGTAGGCGATGTCGTCGGACAGGTCCATGACCTGCGCCTCGATGCAGAGGCGGCGCTCCGGCGCTCCGGCGCGGAGCCAGTCGAAGACGGCGATGTCGTCGCTGTAGAAGCCGAACTTGTGGCGACCGCTCGGATCCGTCACGCTCGTCTCCTCCGGCCACGGATACTTGCAGCTCGCGTCGAGGCTCGCCCGCGTGAGGTTGAGGCCGTAGCTGCGGCCGTCGTCGCCGAACACCTTGGGCTCGAGGCGGCTCAGCAGGCGGAGGGTCTGGGCGTTGCCCTCGAACCCGCCGATGGATGACGCCCAGGAGTTGAGGGCGCGCTCGCCGTTGTGACCGAACGGCGGATGCCCGAGGTCGTGGGCGAGGCAGGCGGTGTCGACGATGTCGGGATCGAGCGACAGCGAGCTGGCGAGCTCGCGTCCCACCTGGGCGACCTCGAGCGAGTGCGTGAGCCGGTTGCGGGCGAAGTCCAGCCCGGCGGTCGGGCTCAGCACCTGGGTCTTCGCTGCCAGGCGGCGGAGGGCGCTGGAGTGCAGCAGGCGGGCCCGGTCGCGGGCGAAGTCGCTGCGTGGCGTGGAGTGCTCCTCGGGCAGCCAGCGCTCGGCATCGTGCGTGCCGTAGTCGCCGGGGCCCGGCTCAGCCGCCACTCGTGTCCAGTTCGGCGTCGTTCAGCGTCGTGCGCTCGGCACCCGCGAGCTCCTGCGAATCGAGCCAGCCCTGCGGGAGGGACGGGCTCTTCGGCGTGCCGGCGCGACCACGCGGTCCCTCTGCACCCTCGCCAGGGTACGGCTGGTCCCAGTCGAGCGTGCCCAGGAGGTCGTCGAGCTGCTGGAGCGACTCCACCGTGGCGAGCCTGGCACGCAGGTCGCCGCCCACCGGATAGCCCTTGAAGTACCAGGCGACGTGCTTGCGGATGTCGCGGCATCCGCGGTCCTCGTCGCCGAAGAACTCGGTGAGGAGCTCGGCGTGCCTGCGGAAGGTCTGGGCGACGGTGCCGAGGGAGGGGTGCGCCGTCTGCGTCTCGCCCCGGAATGCGGCGGCCAGGTCGCCGAACAGCCACGGCCGGCCCAGGCACCCCCGGCCGACGACGACGCCGTCGCAGCCGGTCTCCCGGACCATGCGGAGCGCGTCGGCAGCCGACCAGATGTCGCCGTTGCCGAGCACGGGAGTGTCGGTGATGGTGTCCTTGAGCTTCGCGATCGCCGACCAGTCGGCCTGCCCGGAGTAGAACTCCGCCGCCGTGCGCGCGTGCAGCGCGATGGATGCGACGCCGGCGCCCTGAGCGGCCTTGGCCGCCTCGATGTAGGTGAGGTGGTCGGAGTCGATGCCCTTGCGCATCTTGACGGTGAGCGGGATGTCGCCGGCGGCGCGGACCGCGCCCTCGACGATCTGACGGAACAGATCCCGCTTCCACGGCAGCGCTGCTCCACCGCCCTTGCGCGTGACCTTGGGCACCGGGCAGCCGAAGTTGAGGTCGATGTGGTCGGCCCTGTCCTCGGCGACGAGCATGGTGACGGCCTCGGACACGGTCTTCGGGTCGACGCCGTACAGCTGGATGGAGCGGGTGGTCTCGCTCTCGTGGTGGGTGATCAGCCGCATGGACTCCGGCGTGCGCTCGACGAGGGCGCGGCTCGTGATCATCTCGCTCACGTAGAGTCCGGCGCCGAACTCGCGGCAGAGCCGCCGGAACGCCGTGTTGGTGATGCCGGCCATCGGAGCGAGCACGACGGGCACGTCGAGTTCGAGCGGCCCGATCGAGAGCGGCGCCTGGCTTAGGGTGTGTGTGGCAGACATGTGCTTCCATTCTCCCAGAAACCGAATGCTTCTCGAACTGCGGGGTGCTGATGAGCGATGAGATCCGTTTCGACGGCCTGGTCGGGACCGAGCGGGTGGTGGCGGATGCCGCCGCCCGCGGACTCGCGGTCGAGATCATCGAGCGGCCGGCTGCCTCGAGCCTCGCCGAAGCCGCCGCTCTCCTGGGCATCCGCCCGCTCGACATCGTCAAGACGCTCGTGGTGAAGCGCAGCGACGACACCTACCTGTTCGCCCTCGTGCCCGGTGGTCGCAAGATCTCCTGGCCGAAGCTGCGCGCCCTGCTCGGCGTCAACAAGCTCCAGCTGCCGGATGCGGAGCGTGCACTCGCCGCGACGGGCTACGAGCGCGGCACCATCACGCCACTCGGCTCGACGCACGAGTGGCCCGTGGTGGCGGACGTTTCGATCGTCGGTGCCCGCGTTGCGATGGGAGCAGGCGCTCACGGTCACAGCGCCTTCGTCGACGCGGATGCCCTCATCGCGGCCTTCGACGCGACCGTCGCCGACATCACCGACCCGGAGTAGGCGCTGCCCGACCCGGAAAGCACGCGTCGCCCGCGCGGCTCAGATGGTGCAGCTGTCGCCCTCGCAGAACGGCGCCGTCGCATCCGCCGCCAGTGGGATGAGGAGCGGCTTCAGCACGGGCGCGGTGCTCGAGGATTCCGGCCCGGTCATGCGGCGGCACCGTCGCGCTCGTCGGCGACCTGCGTGATGACCTGGGCGAAGACCTCAGCCGGCTGCGCGCCGGAGACGCCGTACCGTCCGTCGATCACGAAGAACGGAACGCCGTTGATGCCGTAGGCGTGAGCCTGCTCGATGTCGGCCTGCACGTCGGCGGCGAATCGACCGGACTCGAGAGCGGCGCGCGCGTCGTCGCCGTCGAGGCCGAGCTCGACCGCGTACGCGACGAGGTCGTCGGTGCGGTTGACGAACCCGCCCTCCTCGAAGTAGGCCTTGAGCAGGCGCTCCTTCATCTCGAGCTGCTTGCCGTTGGCCTTGGCGAAGTGCAGCAGCTCGTGGCCCATGAGGGTCTTGGTGTGCTTGACCTGGTCGAAGTGGTAGTCGAGCCCCGCCTTCGCGGCGATGCCGGTGACGTGGTCGAGCATCCCCTCGACCTGCTCGACGGGCATGCCCTTCGCCTTCGACAGGAACTCGACGGTCGAGCCCACGAAGTCGGGTGGGGTGTCCGGCGAGAGCTCGAAGGAGTGGTACTCGATCTCGACGTCGGGGCCGCCGTCGCCGAGCTGCGCGATGCCGCTCTCGAGGTGGCGCTTGCCGATGTAGCACCACGGGCAGGCGATGTCGGACCAGATGTCGATCTTGATGGGTTCACTCACCCTGACGGCAACCGGGATCCATGCGTTCGTATTCCCACGGGACGCCGGTTCATCAGGGACGGCCCGGAGCCGGAAACCGCCTCGCAGAATAGAATCGAGACATCGACGGACCGCGTGACAGGGGGTCCAATCATGAGGCAGAATCCCGCCGAACCCAGCGCCCACCCGACCATCGCCATCCGATGCCTGGTCATCGGGTTGGTGGCGATCGCGTCCGTCGGTGCCCTGGCCGGTTGCGCTCGCGAGCTGTCGTCCGGAACGCCCGTGCCGTTGCCGAGCGCTGTCGCGCCGTCATCCGGCAGCGACGGCACCGGCGGTGACGGCGAGGAACTCCCCGGCGCCGGCGCACCGGAGACCGGTGGGGAGCCGAGCGGGACCCCGGCTCAGCCTGAGGAGACCTTCGACGCTCAGTCGGCGCTCGAGGCGTTCCAGCGCGACTGCGCGCAGGGAGTCCAGAACTGGCGGGACGCACAGGTGGACTTCCCCGGCACGCTGACCGTGAAGTTGGACGAATCCCTCAACTACAACGCCGCCGTCGACATCCGCAGCGAGCCGCTGCCTCCCGACGAGGTCATCGAGACCGACGGAGGATCCGCGGAGTTCGAGTCGGTGCAGATCCGGTGCACCGTGGCCGCCAGGGTCATCGCCGTCGGCGACGCGCTGACCGTCGACGAGGAGTCGAACGAACTGGCGGGCGGATGGATCCTCCAGGAGTTCACGCCCACCGGCGTCGTCGAGTGGTCGTGGACGGTGGACGCCGTCAAGCCCGTCGACCAGGAGCTCCGACTGGAGCTGCGGCCCGCGATCGTCGCGGGTGCCAGCCTCGACGAGCTCACCTACTCCAGCGCGAGTCAGGCATCCTTCACGACGGATGTGCACGTCGAGGCCACCATGCTGCAGGCCGTGAACTTCTGGTTCGACAGCAACTGGGGCCTGATCGTCGCCATCGTCACCCCCATCGGCATCGCCGTCCTGGCGCTGCTGGGCTGGATGCGCAAGGTCAGGACGGAAGCGCGCGCACTCAAGCGCGACTGACCCCGGACCTGCCTGGCCCGCAGCCGGGATCGGTCAGAGGCCGGTGTCGCCTGCAGGAGTCGGCGCATCGACCGCACCGCCGAAGCGCCGATTGCGGCTGGCATAGAGGCCGACGGCCTCCCAGAGCTGTTCGCGCGAGAAGTCCGGCCAGAGCGTGTCGAGGAAGACCATCTCGGCGTACGCCGACTGCCAGAGCAGGAAGTTCGACGTGCGCTGCTCCCCCGAGCTCCGCACGAACAGGTCGACATCCGGCATCTCCGGGATGTAGAGGCGCTTCGCGATCTGCTTCTCCGAGACCGCTGACGGCTTCAGGCGACCGGCAGCCACGTCCTCGGCGATGCGCGCGACGGCATCCGTGATCTCGTTGCGCCCGCCGTAGTTCACGCACATCGTCAGGGTGAGGGCGGTGTTGCCCTCGGTGAGGCGCTCGGCGTACTGCAGCTCCTCGATGACGCTCTTCCAGAGCCGTGGCCTGCGACCCGCCCACCGGATGCGCACGCCCCACTCGTTCAGCTGGTCGCGGCGGCGGTGCAGAACGTCGCGGTTGTAGCCCATCAGGAAGCGCACCTCCTCGGGCGAGCGCTTCCAGTTCTCGGTGGAGAACGCGTACACGCTGAGGTGCCTGACGCCGATCTGGAGCGCACCGGCCACGACGTCGAGCAATGCGGCCTCGCCGGCCTTGTGGCCCTCGATGCGGGTCAGTCCGCGCTGGTTCGCCCAGCGACCGTTGCCGTCCATGACCACGGCGACGTGATTCGGGACGGCCCGCTTCGGCAGGGCGGGCGGGTAGATGCCCGTCCAGTCGACGGGCACGTACGGGACGGCATCCTTGTGCGTGAAGGGCTTCGGCGTCACGAGCTCTCCCGGGAGACGTGCGGCAGCGATCGGAGACCCCGATCCAGATGCCACTGGGTGTAGGCGGAGACGATCCCGCTCGCCTTGGCACGGGTGTTCTCGGCCGAGGACTCCGCGGTGTCCCAGTCGCCTTCGACCAGCGCGCCGAGCAGGTCGATCGTCGCGGAGTCGATCCTGGGCGCTCCGGGAGGTGCGCAGTCGTCGCAGACGACACCGCCGAGCTGCACGACGACGGAGTGGTGCGGGCCGACGGTGCCGCAGCGCGCGCAGTCGGAGAAGGTGGGGGCCCATCCCGCCACCGAGAGCGCCCGCAGCAGGTAGGAGTCGAGGGTGAGCGACGGGCCGTGCTCCCGTCGCGACAGGGAGCGCAGTGCGCCCACGAGCAGGAGGTACTGCTGGAGGGAGGCCTCCGACTCGGTGACCCGATCCGCCGTCTCCACCATGACGCTCGCGGCCGTGTAGCTCGCGTAGTCGTCGGCGATGATCGCGCCGTACGAGCCGAGCGACTCGGCCTGGGTGATCACATCCAGCGTGCGACCCTCCCACAGCTGCACGTCTGCGACCATGAACGGTTCGAGGCGGGCCCCGAACTTGGATGCCGTTCGACGCACGCCCTTCGCCACGGCCCTGACCTTGCCGTGCTGGCGCGTGAGCATCGTCACGATGCGGTCGGCTTCACCCAGCTTGTGGGTGCGCAGCACGACGGCTTCATCACGGTAGACAGGCACCCATCGATCATCCCACCGTACGAGGTCGACATCGCGCGGGCGGGCCGCACGCAGTTGATATACATGACGGGTGCAAACGGCTCTCTTCACCATCCCGCTCTGGCTCGACCTCACCGCTGTCGCGATCGGAGCCATCCAGGGAGCGATGTTCTCGGGCCGCCTCAAGGAGCACCGGATCGACCTGCTCGGAGTCACCATCATCGGCGTCGTCGTCGGCCTCGGCGGTGGTCTGCTCCGCGACCTGCTGCTGAACGTGCCGCTCGCGCTGATCCAGAACAACTGGTACCTCATCGTCGCGACCGTGGCCGCGATCATCGGCATGCTGCTGCAGCGCGCGTTCGCGCGGCTGAACCCGCTGATCATCGCCCTCGACGCCGTGACGATCGGCCTGTTCGGCGCGATCGGGACCACGAAGGCCCTCGCCTACGGGGTGCCGGTCGTTCCGGCCGTCTTCGTCGGGGTCGTCGCGGCCGTCGGCGGCTCGATCCTGCGCGACATGATGCTCAACCTGCCGATCGCGCTCATGCACGTCGGATCCCTCTATGCCGTCGCGGCCGCGGCCGGCACGATCCTGTTGGTCGTGCTCGCCGCGGCCGGGGTCGACATCACGATCGCAGGGATCGCCTGCGTCGTCGTGACGACCATCATCCGGTTGCTCGCGGTCAAGTTCGGGTGGAGCCTGCCCGAACAGCGGGCGATCGGGAGCTGGATGCGCTGGCGGCGCTCCTAGGCAGGACAGGTCAGACGGAGACGCTGCCGACGAGCTCGCTCGTGCGCACCCGGATGGCGCGGTTCACGGCCGAGATGACCGCCTTGAGGCTCGCGGTCGAGATGTCGCCGTCGATGCCGACGCCCCAGAGGGTGACGCCGTCGACGACGCACTCCACATAGGCGGCCGCGTGGGCGTCGCCACCCGTGGAGAGGGCGTGCTCGGAGTAGTCGAGCACCCGCACGTCGGCGCCGTTCCGGCGGAGCACGTCCACGAAGGCGTCGATGGGCCCGTTTCCGGTGCCCTCGACCGTCACGCGATCCTCGCCGTCACGGAGTCCGACCGTGAGAGTCGACGAGCCGTCGAGTTCGCTCGCGGTACGCACCGACAGCAACTCGAACCGGCCCCACTTCTCCTCGGGGTGGTCGGCGGGAGCGGGCAGGTACTCGTCGCGGAAGGCCCGCCAGATGTCGTCGCTCGACACCTCGCCGCCTTCAGCGTCGGTCTTCGCCTGCACCACGCCCGAGAATTCGATCTGCAGCCGGCGCGGCAGGTCGAGGGCGTGGTCGGTCTTCAGCAGGTAGGCGACGCCACCCTTGCCGGACTGCGAGTTCACACGGATGACGGCCTCGTACGTCCTGCCCAGGTCCTTCGGGTCGACGGGCAGGTACGGGACGGCCCATTCGAGTTCGTCGACCGTGACACCGCGCGCTGCGGCATCGGCAGCCATCGCCTCGAAGCCCTTCTTGATGGCGTCCTGGTGCGATCCGCTGAAGGCCGTGTAGACCAGGTCGCCCGCCCAGGGGCTGCGCTCGTGGACCGGCAGCTGGTTGCAGTACTCCGCCGTGCGCTTGACCTCGTCGAGGTCCGAGAAGTCGATCTGCGGGTCGATGCCCTGCGTGAACAGGTTGATGCCGAGTGCCACCAGGTCGACGTTGCCGGTCCGCTCGCCGTTGCCGAACAGGCAGCCCTCGATGCGGTCCGCTCCGGCGAGGTAGCCGAGCTCCGCTGCCGCGATCGCGGTTCCACGGTCGTTGTGCGGGTGCAGTGAGAGCAGCACGTTCTCGCGGTGGTTCAGGTGCCTGCTCATCCACTCGATGGAGTCGGCGTAGAGGTTGGGGGTCGCCATCTCGACGGTCGCGGGCAGGTTGATGATGACTTTGCGCTCCGGAGTCGGCTCGAAGACGTCGAGCACCTGGTTGCAGATGTCGACGGCGAACTCGAGTTCGGTGCCGGTGTAGCTCTCGGGCGAGTACTCGTAGTACACCGTCGTGCCGGGGACGAGGGATTCCATCTGCTTGCAGAGCCTCGCGCCGTTGAGGGCGATGTCGATGATGCCCTGCTTGTCTGTGCGGAACACGACGTCGCGCTGGAGCACGCTCGTCGAGTTGTACAGGTGAACGATGGCCTGCCTGGCCCCGGCGATGGACTCGTAGGTGCGGCGGATGAGGTGCTCGCGCGCCTGCGTCAGCACCTGGATGGTGACGTCGGCGGGGATCGCATCCTCCTCGATGAGGCTGCGGACGAAGTCGAAGTCGGTCTGGCTGGCGCTCGGGAACCCGACCTCGATCTCCTTGTAGCCCATCTTCACGAGGAGGTCGAACATGATGCGCTTGCGCTCGGGCGACATCGGGTCGATGAGGGCCTGGTTGCCGTCACGGAGGTCGACGGCGCACCAGCGCGGCGCCTTCTCGATGCGGGCGTCGGGCCAGGTGCGGTCGGGCAGGTCGACGCGGAACTGCTCGTGATACGGACGGTAGCGGTGCACCGGCATGGCCGACGCTGACTGGGTGTTCTTCATGGTCTTCTCGATCTCTTCGCGATGGGTGTCAGCCGACGACGAACTCCGCGACGAGTGAGGCCTGGATTAGGACTCGTCGCGGCAGCTAAGGAGAAGGAGGCCGTGGTACACAGTTCGAGGTTAGCACCGTCGCCGGGGCGAAGGGGGCCCGCCACCGGATTGTTACCCGGACGGAGGGCACCCCGACATGAGGGACCGGCGCACCTCCCCCGAGGTGCGCCGGTCGGGCCGCCCCCGCGCCGCCCCCATGGGGCGCGGAGGCGGAGTTGCGTCGCTACGCGACGGCGAGGGCGACCACCGGTGAGATGGTGGTCGC
>JBEVEO010000168.1:0-19635 GCA_040512695.1 Leifsonia sp.
TCGCCGAGCACCTCGAGCGCCGCGCCGCGCATGTTGAGCGAGGCGGTGTCTCCGGTGCGCAGCACCAGCAGAGCGATGATGTTGGCGACCAGCCCGATTCCGGCGACCACGAGCATGAGCCCGCCCTGCACCTCGCCGTCGCCAGGGTCGAGCAGTCGCTGCACGGCCTCGACCGTGACGAAGACGGCGACGACGATGAGGATGAGGGCGTTGATGAGCGCCCCGAAGACCTCGGCACGCTGGTACCCGTAGGTCTGCCGCTCGGACGCCGGACGTGCAGCGACGATGGCGGCGATGAGGGCGACGACGAGCCCGGTGAGGTCGGAGAGCATGTGCCCGGCGTCGGCGAGGAGCGCCAGCGATCCGCTCAGCCACGCTCCGACGACCTCGACGACGAGCACGACGAAGACGATTCCGATGACGATGAGGAGTCGGAACCGATTCGAGGTCTGGTGCGCGTGATCGTGGGCCATGTCCCTTCAAGGGTAGGCCGGATCTCGGCGCGGATCGGCGAATCGGCGCAGTTGGGAATGAGTCCGGGAATCGTTATCAGCGCGCCGCCCTCCGCCTCCGTTCCGGCGAGCGTGACCGGCTCACTATGGTGGACGGATGCGCCCCAGTATCGCCGGGTTTCCCATCGTCGCCGCTTCCGCCGTCCTGCTGCTCGCCGGCTGTACGGGCTCCGCTCCGTCGGTATCCGAGGCTGCGTCGGATGCGGCGACGACAGCGACCTCCGCCGCCGCGCCCATGACACCGTCGGAACGCTGCGGCGACCTCGCCGGCTCCACCAGCTCCTGGATCACGGTGGGCGACGCACGCTACGACGTCGGCATCGTCGGCGACGGCCCGACCACCGTCGTGTTCACCCACCAGAACGATCGCGACTCGTGCGGCTTCTGGTCGTACGCTGTCGACCTCGCCGACCGTGGAGTGCGGTCGATGCTGCTCAACCTGTGCGGCTACGCGCAGACGGACTGCCCCGACGACACGGACCTCATGGGCAGCGGATCCGACGCCGTCCTCGCCGCAGCCGATGCCGCCCGGCAGGACGGGGCCGACCGGGTCGTCGCGGTGGGGGCGTCGATGGGCGGGGTCGTGGCCGTGGCCGCCGCCGCGAAGTCCGGCGACTCCGGCAGGCTCGACGCCGTCGCCGACCTCTCGGGTCCCGTGCGCTACGAGGGGATGGACGCGCTCGCCGCCGCCCGATCCGTGACGGTGCCGGGCTTCTTCGCCGTCTCCCCCGACGATCCGGCCATCTCGCCGGCGCTCCTCGAGTCCATCGCGGCAGCCACTCCGGGTGACGACGTCGTGCGCACCGATGGGGTCGGCCACGGCTGGGACCTGCTGCGGACCGGCGCGATCGCCGCCGACCTCACGGCCTTCATCACCGGACCGTAGTCGGGCAGCAGCTTCAGACGGCGAGCCGCTCCAGCAGCGGGATCGCCGCCGCGAGGGCCCGGGCCCGGTGACTCTCGGCGTCCTTCACCTCGGGCGCCAGTTCTGCCGCCGTCACGGCGAAGCCGTCCGGCACGAAGATCGGGTCGTAGCCGAAGCCGTGGGCCCCCGACGGGGCTGCGGCGAGGCGACCCGGCCACTCCCCCGACGCGACCTCTTCGAAGCCGGTCCGGCCGGGGGCATCCGGGGCCACGATCGCGATCGCGCAGGTGAAGTGCGCCCGGCGGTGCGGATCGGCGATGTCGCTGAGCTGGGCGACGAGCAGGGCCAGGTTCTCCGCACTGTCTCGCCCTCCCGCCCAGCGCGCGGAGAAGATGCCCGGCGCACCACCCAGGATGTCGACGCAGATGCCGGAGTCGTCGGCGAGCGCGATCAGCCCGGTGTGCGCGGCAGCGGCACGCGCCTTGATGAGCGCGTTCTCGGCGAAGGTCGTGCCGTCCTCCACCGGCTCCGGGCCGTCGTAGGCCACGACCGTGATGGCGGGCATCGCAGCCCCGAGGATGCGCTGGAACTCGCTCACCTTGTGCTGGTTGTGCGTGGCCAGCACCACCTCGAACGTCACAGCCCGGTGGCCTCTGCCCGGCCGAGCACGCCCGCCTGCAGGTCGCGCAGGGTCGCGCCACCGGCGACGCCGAGGTCGAGCAGGGCGTCGAGTTCACGCCGGTCGAACGGTGCGCCCTCTGCGGTGCCCTGCACCTCGATGAACAGTCCACGACCGGTCACCACGATGTTCATGTCGGTCTCGGCCCGCACGTCCTCCGTGTAGGCGAGGTCGAGCATCGGCGTGCCATCGATGATGCCGACGGAGACGGCCGCGACGCTGTCGACGAGCGGCTTGGCCTTCTGCCCGATGAACTTGTGCTCGCGGCCCCACTCGAGCGCGTCGACCAGGGCGACGTAGGCGCCCGTGATCGCGGCGGTGCGCGTTCCGCCGTCGGCCTGCAGCACGTCGCAGTCGATGACGATGGTGTTCTCGCCGAGCGCCTTCATGTCGACGACGGCGCGCAGGCTCCGACCGATGAGACGGCTGATCTCGTGGGTGCGTCCGCCGATCTTGCCCTTGACCGACTCGCGATCCATGCGGGAGTTCGTCGAGCGCGGCAGCATCGAGTACTCCGCCGTCACCCAGCCCTTGCCCTTGCCGCTCATCCAGCGCGGGACGCCGTTCGTGAACGATGCGGTGCAGAGCACCTTGGTGCGCCCGAACGAGATGAGGGCGCTGCCCTCCGCCTGGTCGCTCCAGCCGCGCTCGATCGTGATGGGACGGAGTTCGTCGGCGGCGCGGCCGTCGGCGCGGATGATGTCTGTCACGGTGCTGTCCTGTCTCTGGGGGATGTCGCGGGCTGACCGGAGGTCAGCGGATGATGTGCATGGTGCCGGTCTGCACCAGGTCGACGGTGGCGATGTCGCGGCCGATGAGCCGGTGGGCGAGGTCGAGGAACGCGCTCGCACTCGGGCCGGTCGCCTCGTAGTGGTAGGTGGGAGGCGTCGCAGCCGTGCGGGCGAGACCCTGGCCGACGAGGACGCGGTACACGTCGTTGGCCGTCTCGGTGTCGCTCGAGACCAGCGTGACCGACTCCCCCATGACGTAGGAGATCGCGCCCCGGAGGAACGGATAGTGCGTGCAGCCGAGCACGAGGGTGTCCACTCCGGCTGTGCGCAGCGGGGCGAGGTACTCCTCGGCCACCGCGAGCACCTCATCGCCTGTGGTGACCCCCGACTCGACGAATTCGACGAACCGCGGGCACGCCGCCGAGAACAGGGTGAGGTCGGGGGCAGCGGCGAAGGCGTCCTCATAGGCCCGCGAATTGATGGTGCCCTCGGTGCCGATGACGCCCACGCGGCGGTTCTGCGTCGCGGCGACCGCCCGGCGCACGGCGGGCTGGATGACCTCGACCACCGGCACGCTGTAGCGCTCGCGGGCGTCGCGGAGCATCGCAGCGGAGGCCGTGTTGCAGGCGATCACGAGCATCTTCACGCCCTGGTCGACGAGGTCGTCGAGCACGTCGAGGGCGTACTCGCGCACGTCGGCGATCTTCTTCGGACCGTACGGCGAGTGCTCGAGGTCGCCGATGTAGACGATCGACTCGTTGGGGAGGGCGTCCTTCACGGCGCGGGCCACGGTGAGGCCGCCCACGCCGGAGTCGAAGATTCCAATCGGCGCATCCGTCACGACGTGCAATCCTAGTCGCGGGATAGGGTGAGTCCCGTGACCGGCTCCACTGCGCTCCTCACCGACCGCTACGAACTGACGATGCTCGACGCCGCCCTGCGGAACGGGACTGCCCACCGCGAGAGCATGTTCGAGGCCTTCGCCCGACGGCTTCCGCCCGGGAGACGGTACGGCGTGGTCGCCGGAACCGGGCGCCTGATCGAGGCGATCACCGCCTTCCGGTTCACGGATGCCGAGCTCGACTGGCTGCGCGCGGGCGACGTGGTGCATCCCACGACCCTCGACTGGCTCGCCGACTACCGGTTCACGGGCACCATCTGGGGCTATCGCGAGGGCGAGGCGTTCTTCCCCGGTTCGCCGTTGCTGATCGTGAACGCGAGCTTCGCCGAGGGGGTCATCCTCGAGACCCTCATCCTCAGCGTGCTGAACTCCGACTCCGCCGTCGCGAGTGCCGCCGCGCGCATGGTCTCGGTCGCGCTCGGCCGACCGATCGCCGAGATGGGCTCACGCCGCACCAACGAGCACGCGGCCGTCGCGACGGCCCGCGCCGCGTACATCGCCGGATTCAGCGCCACCAGCAACCTCGAGGCCGGCCGCACCTGGGGCATCCCGACGATGGGGACGGCCGCCCACTCCTTCACGCTCCTGCACGACAGCGAAGAGGCGGCCTTCCGCGCCCAGGTCGAGGCCTTCGGCGTCGGAACGACCCTCCTCGTCGACACCTACGACGTCGCCCGCGGCGTGGAGACGGCCGTGCGGGTGGCCGGCACGGAGCTGGGTGCGGTCCGCATCGACTCCGGCGACCTCCCGTCGGTCGTCGCATCCGTGCGCGAGCAACTCGACAGCCTCGGAGCCGTGAACACGCGCATCACCGTCACGAGCGACCTCGACGAGTACCTGATCGGTGCGTTGTCCGGCTCTCCCGTCGACGCGTACGGCGTCGGGACATCCGTGGCGACGGGCTCCGGCTCGCCGACGGCCGGCATGGTCTACAAGCTCGTGGCCCGCCGCGACGACGCCGGCGACTGGGTCTCGGTCGCGAAGGCCAGCCTCGACAAGGTCAGCGTCGGAGGCCGCAAGACGGCCGTGCGCCGCATCGACTCGACGCGCACCGCGCGCGAGGAGGTCGTCTACCTCGGTGACGGCCCGGAGGGCGCGCCCGAGGGTGCGCAGGACGAGGCGAAGGAGCGGCCGCTGCAGGCCGTCCTCATCCGCGACGGCGTTCCGGATGAGGCGTTCCTCGGGGCGGCGGGCACGCAGGCCGCTCGGGCGCATCGGGAACTCGTCATGCAGGAACTGCCGATCGAGGCGTTCAGGCTCGGGGCCGGAGAGGCCGCGATCCCCACCGTCTACCGTTGAGGCGCGTGACGCCGCCGCCGGGGTGATGCGGAGCACCACACGCGGCTCGCCGCGCCGCGCAAGGATCCGTTCGATCGCCTATTCCGACTTCAGCTTCTCGTAGATCTCCTTGCAGGTCGGGCACACGGGGAACTTCTCGGGGTCGCGCCCCGGCGTCCACTTCTTGCCGCACAGCGCCTTGACGGGCTTGCCGGTGATCGCCGACTCGAGGATCTTCTCCTTCTTCACGTAGTGGGAGAAGCGCTCGTGATCCCCCGGCTCGATGGACTCCTGGTTGAGGAGTTCCTCGAGTTCGCGGTCGAGGGTGGACGTTCCGCCTCCGGGCTGACCGGGGTCGGCGATGCTCGCACGGAAGGATTCGCTCATGCGATTCAGTCTAGGACGGCTGGGGGGCACGAGAGCGGGCTAGGCCCGAATCGCTGACGCGAGGATCTCGGGTCCGCGGTGCGTGAAGGTCCGCGAGCCCCACCACACGCCCAGCACGAGGGCGACGACGCCCGTGCCCACTCCGTCGATGAACGCGGCCAGATGCCAGTCGGGGTCGACGAAGATCGCGAGCGCCGCGAACACCAGCACGGGGAGGGTGAGCAGGAGCGCCACGAGGAAGGTGAGGGACTGCACGGCCACGGCGGCGGTCCCGGAGGACTGCGGCTGTGCGAACGGGCTCGCGCCGGGCTTCGGCACGGGGTACGGGAACCGCGCGGAGGTGTAACTGCTGCAGCCGAGTCCGACCAGGAACAGGCTCGCGCAGACACCGACGAAGGAGGGCAGCACGCTCCAGTCGTTGTAGAGCAGCATGCTGACGATCGTGCCGAGGGCGATGAGCGGCAGGGAGAGGAGCAGCGCAGGGACGAGGCGGCCGACGCGGTCGGAGAATCCGCTCACACCCGACGCGACGTGCAGCCAGACCGCGGTGGAGTCGTAGGCGACATCGTTGTGGATCGTCCAGCCGAGGAAGATGCACATCACGGGGACCGGGAGGAGTGCCAGCACCCCCGTCGGCACGTGCACGGCGGCGAGCGGCACCACGAGCAGCACCGGGAGCACGGGGATCATGACGAGCGACACCCAGTAGCGGGAGTCCCGGATCCAGTAGGTGAGCGACCGGGCCGCGACCGCTCCCGTGGGACCGGGCGGCATCCGGTCGAACCAGCCCAGGCCGTGATAGGCGTGCGATTGCGCCTGTCGACCGGGAGTCACGAGCGCACGGCTCACGAGGGACTTCCAGGCGAGCCAGAGCACGCCGACGGTCGCGAGGGCGATCAGCAGCTTGATGACGGCGGTCCCCCACGATCCTGCAGCGGCGTCGCCGGGGACCGCCCAGACCGCACCGAGCGGCGTCCAGGACAGGATGCCGCCGAGCGAGCGGAGGAGCGCACGCCCCGATGAGGTCCAGTCGACCTGGACGAGGAGAACGATGATCGGCGAGATCAGCACGATCATGGCAACGCCCAGGACGCCGCTCACTTCGCGGGCGCGCCGCGTGGCGAGGAACAGGGCGGCGACGGATGTCGTCACGCGCGCCAGCAGCACGCACGTCACCAGCGCCACGACAGCGGCCAGCACGGCGAGGACGGTCTCGCCGAAGCCGCGAGTCCAGGCGATGACGAAGCCGACGAGCGCGACGGCGAGGACGGCCGCCGGGATCGCCACGAACGCGGCGACGGCGAGTCCGAACGACAGCTGCCGGTCGGGGACGCCGAACAGGGCGAACCGGCGGGGGTCGAAGGAGTCATCGGATCCGAGGAACAGCGGGACGACGATGAAGCCGATCACCACGATGGCTCCTGACACCACGATCGCGTCGCGCAGGAGGTTGACATCCGGTGCGAAGCGCAGGCCGGCGAGCACGAACAGGCACAGCAGGGCGATGCAGAAGCCGTAGAGGAGCCCGACGGTGATCCCGACGACCTGCCACGGGCCGCGGCGGAAGAGATTGCCGAAGAGTCGAAGTCTCAGTCGGAGAAGCTGTGCAACCATTCCATCCCCTCCGCAACCTTGCGTCCTCCGGCGAGTTCGACGAAACGGTCTTCGAGACGTTCGCCCTTCCGAACCTCGTCGAGGGTGCCGGCCGCGAGGACCTTTCCCTGCACGATGATGGCGACGCTGTCGCAGACACGCTCGATGAGGTCCATGCCGTGGCTGGACAGCACGACGGTACCGCCGGCCGCGACATAGCGCTGCAGGATCTCGATCAGGTTGGCGGCGGAGACCGGGTCCACGGCCTCGAACGGTTCGTCGAGGACGAGCAGTCGCGGTGAGTGGATCATCGCGCACGCCAGGGCGATCTTCTTCGTCATGCCGGCGGAGTAGTCGGCGACGAGGCGGTTCACGGCCTCGTCGAGTCCGAAGGCCGACACCAGGTCGGCCGAGCGGGACCGCACGGTGTCGGAGTCGAGTCCGCGCAGCACGCCCGAGTAGTAGAGCAGCTGCGCCCCGGTGAGTCTGTCGAACAGGCGCAGCCGGTCGGGCAGCACGCCCGTGAGCCGCTTCGCCTTGGCCGGGTCGCCCCAGACGTCGATGCCGTGCACGACCACCGATCCGGAATCGGGTCGCAGCAGGCCGGTGACCATCGACAGCGTCGTGGTCTTGCCCGCCCCGTTCGGTCCGACGATGCCGTAGAACGAGCCGGTGCGCACGGCGAGGTCGATGCCGGCGACGGCCTGGGTGGCGCCGTAGCTCTTCGTGAGACCCGAGATGGAGAGCACGGTCGGCGCGGTCGCCGGGGGCGCAACGGTGGCCGGCGGGAGCTTCTGCCGTCCGGCCTTCTTCTTCCGCGGTACGGCGGGTGCCTCGACCTCCACGACGTCGAGCTGCCCGCTGGCGGCGAGCTCCTCGATGATCTCGAGCTCGGCGACGGCGTCGGCCTCCTCCGTCTCGACGGTGAGGTCGGGCTCGACGGTGTCGACCAGGCCGATCGCGACCAACGCGTCCTGCAGCGCCACCTCATCGGCGGCGGTCGCTGCGGTCGATGCGGCGGAGTCGCCCTCAACGGAGCGGCTCGGCTTCGACGTGGCGGCCTTCGCGGTCGCCGTCTTCGCTGCGGCGCTCTTCGGTGCCGCGGTCTTCCGCCCTGTGGTCTCGGCGCCGGCAGCCGCGCTCTCGACCGCCGCCGTGCCGACGGGCACGGCCGAGGCATCCGACGGGCGTCGCGGAGCGGAGGTCGTGGCATCCCGCACCACCTCGGCGGCTGCGCGCTTCGGCGCCCGCACGGTGCGCTTGGTCGGTGTGACGCCCGGGGCGTCAGCCTTGCCGGCTGTCGCACTCGTCCTCGACGGACGTTCCTGCTGCGTCGACCGGCGGACGGCGGCCGAGCGCACTTTCGCCTTGCTCTCGTTCGCCGTGCTGTGGTTCTCCGCGCTCTCGTCGACGGCGCGGGGATCCGCGCTCTCGGCGGCCTTCGCCGCTGCCGTGCGTGCGGCACGAGCGCGTGCGCTCTCGGTCGCCGGCCGGGGCTTCCGGGCGGTGGCCGCGGTCGGAGTCGTCGAGGCGGTGCTCGCTGCTGCGGCGCTCGGCTTCGACGACGTCGAGGCGGCGGGTGCCGTGGTCGGGGCCGCTTTCGCGGCGGGCTTCGCCGGCGTCTTGCGCGCGGAGGGCGCGGATGCCGCCTGCGCATCCGGATCCGCGGAGCTGCTCGCGGGCGCCTTCGTCCTGCTCGCGGCCGGCTTGCGCGGAGTCGTCGCGCGGGGGCTCTTCGCCGCGGTGGATCCGGTGATCGGGCTGACGTCAGCGCCCGATCCGGCCGTCGCGGCATCCGGTGCCGCCTGGGCGCCCTTCGGCGCTCGGACCGGCCCACGGGCGCGCGGCTGCCGGGCCGGCTTGCTCTGCGCAGGCTCGTTCACGAACGGCGCGGCCTCGTCGGTCGCGTCGTTGTCGTGCGGGTTCGGGTACTGCTGCTCAGAACTCACCCAGCCAACCTACCAACTCCCTCACGAGGGCCAAACGAGACAACGCCACTCCCTGTGAATCCCCCGAGCACGAGGTCACGATCCGGGCACGCCGGACTCCTGATCTGGCCCCCATTCGCGCGGCACGCTATGGTGAACTGGGCACAAAGGTGTGACTTCTACCTATACGTGCGGGTGAACCGCAGGCGAATTCCCTCTGAAGGATGTCGCCTGGGACGGTCGACCCGAATCCAATCGAGGAGATCACTATGACCACCCAGGTCGTCATTCTTGCAGCAGGCATGGGCAGCCGACTCGGCCGCTCACTGCCGAAGCCGCTGACCGAGCTCAGCGACGGTCGAACGATCATGCAGCAGCAGTTCGACAACATCCACCACGCCTTCGGCCGCAACGCCAAGGTGACGATCGTGGTCGGCTACAAGCTCGAGCACATCATCGAGGCATTCCCCGAGGCGTCGTTCGTCTACAACGAGCAGTACGACCAGACCAACACCTCGAAGAGCCTCCTGCGCGCCCTGCAGGCCTCCCAGGCCGGCGGCGTGCTGTGGATGAACGGCGACGTCGTCTTCGACCCGACCGTCCTCGACCGTGCCGCCGCGATGATCGCGCGCGACCAGTCCTTCGTCACGGTGAACCACTCCAAGGTCTCCGACGAAGAGGTCAAGTACACGATGAGCGCCGAGGGCTACATCAAGGAGCTCTCCAAGACCGTCAAGGGCGGACTCGGCGAGGCCGTCGGCATCAACTACATCTCCAGCGCCGACAAGGCCACCTTCATCCGCCACCTCACGAAGGTCAACGACCAGGACTACTTCGAGCGCGGCCTCGAGCTGGCGATCGAGAAGGAGCGCATCCTGGTGGAGCCGGTCGACATCACCGACCTGTACGCCGTGGAGATCGACTTCGCCGAAGACCTCGAGCGCGCCAACCACTTCGTCTGATCCCTCTCGGAAGAGGCCGGATCGGCTGAACGAACACGGAAGCAGGCCCACCGGGCCTGCTTTCGTCGTTCCGGCCCGCTCCAGCCGCTGCGCGGGTCTGCGCGCGCGGACGCCTACGATAGAGCCCGTGAGTTCTTACGCCGAGGTGCGCCCGAAATGGACACCGTTCTCGCGCTATCGCCATTCCCTCTGGCTGCTCACCCGACGCGACCTGCGTGTGCGCTACTCCACGAGCGTTCTCGGCTATTTCTGGTCGATCCTCGATCCACTGCTCATGTCGGCGATCTACTGGTTCGTCTTCACGCAGATCTTCCAGCGCACCGTCGGTGAGGAACCGTACATCGTCTTCCTGCTGGCCGCCCTGCTGCCCTGGATGTGGTTCAACGGCGCCATCTCCGACTCCACCCGGGCGTTCCTCCGCGAGGCGAAGCTCATCCGCTCGACCACGATCCCCCGCACCATCTGGGTGAACCGCATCGTGCTCTCGAAGGGCATCGAGTTCATCGCGTCGCTGCCCGTGCTCGCCCTGTTCGCGATCTTCTCGGGAGCGCAGGTCAACATCAACCTGCTGCTGTTCCCGCTCGCGATCGTGCTGCAGGGCATCCTGACGGTGGGGATCGGCCTCATCGTCGCTCCGCTCGTGGTGTTCTTCCGCGACATCGAGCGCGCGGTCAAGCTCGTGCTGCGCCTGCTGTTCTACGCATCGCCGATCATCTACGGCACGTCCGACCTGCCGGGGAACCTGCAGTTCTGGGCGGCGTTCAATCCGCTGTCCGGGATCTTCAGCATCTACCGCGCGGGATTCTTCGCCGTCGAACTGAACTGGTTCGACATCGCCGTCTCGGCCGTCATGTCCGTGGGCTTCCTGGTGGTGGGACTGCTGGTCTTCCGACGCCTCGAGCGATCCGTGCTGAAGGAGATCTGATGTCGACGACGACGACCGACGCCATCGACATCCGCGTGACGGATGCCGGCATCCGGTTCCGCCGCAACCGGCGCGGGCGCCGCAGCTTCAAGGACCTCTTCGCCGGCCGGGAGCGACGCAGCAGGCCCGGGGAGTTCTGGGCGCTCCGCAACGTGAGCATCGACGTGCGCCAGGGCGAGGCGATCGGAGTGGTCGGACGCAACGGGCAGGGGAAGTCCACCCTCCTCAAGCTCGTGGCGGGCGTCATCCTGCCCGACGAGGGCAGCGTGTCCGTGAACGGCGGCGTCGCCCCGCTGATCGAGATCACCGGCGGATTCGTCGACGACCTCAGCGTGCGCGACAACATCCACCTGACGGCGGGACTGCACGGCATGACGCGCAGCATGATCGACGAGCGCTTCGACGACATCATCTCGTTCGCCGAGATCGGCGACTTCCTCGACACCCCGTACAAGCACCTCTCCAGCGGCATGAAGGTGCGCATCGCCTTCTCCGTCATCTCACGGCTCGAGGAGCCCATCATCCTCGTCGACGAGGTGCTCGCCGTCGGCGACAAGGCGTTCCGCGAGAAGTGCTACGCCCGCATCGAGGAGATGCTCGCGGGAGGCCGCACGCTGTTCTTCGTCTCGCACAACGAGCGCGACCTGCGGCGGTTCTGCACACGCGGCCTCTACCTCGACAAGGGCGAACTCGTCGTCGACGGGACGATCGGCGAGGTCCTCGACCGCTACAACGCCGATTACGGGGTGCCGAAGTCCTGACCCGGCGTGAGCGCCCGGCGCGTGCCACATCCGCGGCCGCAGCACAAGGGATGGGATGACCCAGCCGAGCAGCATAGGCTCGGATCCTCATGGCACGTAAACCGAAGTCCATCGTCTCCCCCACCGGCGGCACGCCGACCGGCGGCGAGCTCCCGCCCCGGCTGATCCGCACGATCGACTTCGGGCTCGGCGTGCAGCGCCCCGTCGTCCTCGCCCACATCCGCAGCATCCGCAGGCGGCACCCGGATGCGACCCCGGAACAGCTCATCCGGATCCTCGAGCGGCGCTACATGGCCGCGACGACCACGGGCGGCGCGGCCGTCGGCGCCACGGCCGTCATCCCCGGGATCGGCACCGGCATGACGCTCGTGCTGTCCGGCATCGAGACGGCCGGATTCCTCGAGGCGACGGCCCTGTACGCCCAATCCGTCGCCGAGGTCCACGGCATCGCCGTCGCCGACCCAGACCGGGCGCGCGCGCTCATCATGACGATGATGCTCGGCTCCGAGGGCACCGATCTGGTACGCCAGCTGGCCGGGCAGGTCTCGGGCGACGGCGTGGCCCGCGCCGTGTACTGGGGCGAGCTCGTCACGAACAACCTCCCGCGGGCCATCATGGGGCCGCTGGCCGATCGGCTGAAGACCATGTTCATCCGTCGCTTCTCCGTGGGCGCCGGGGCGAGCGTCGTCAGCAAGGCCATCCCGTTCGGCGTCGGCGCCGTGATCGGCGGTGTCGGCAACCGGATCATCTCGGGCCGTGTCGTGCACGCCTCCCGCCTCGCCTTCGGCGTCCCGCCCATCACGCTTCCGGCAGAGCTCGAGCCCGCCGCGGTCGAGATCGTGCTGGGAGAGGACGGATCCGTTCAGCCGCGCCGCCGGGGACTGCGCTCGGTCGGACGCGTGGGGGTCATCGTGGGCGACGGCATCTCCCGGGCCAGTTCAGCGGTCGGCTCGGGGATCGCCAAGACCACGTCCAGCCTGGGCGACCGCGTCACGCGAGGCCGGAAGGACGGCCGGGATCAGGACGGCCCGACGACGCCGGCGCTCGACCAGGGCCAGGCACCGGACCCGTCGAGCACGCCCGGGGAGTAGCCCTGGCCGACGGCGCCGTCGACCGGGCCCCTATTCGGCGAGCGGGTTGTCGTCGTCGCTTCCCTCGTCGTGGTCGTCGACGACGCCGTCTCCAGCGTGCAGGGCGGCGTTCCGATCCCACTCGTCCATGAGGTGCTGCACGGCGGCGTGGAAGCGCGCCGTCGCGGCCCCGGGCGAGGTGTCCCCGAAGTAGCGCTCGACCCAGACGGCCAGGCGCCGACGGGCCTCGTCGCCGTGGGCGAGGTCGTCGACGTACGAGACGATGTTCGGCGCATCGGCGGCGGTGAGCCATTCGCAGTCGGAGAGGTAGCCCCCGGTGTCGATCTCGGCCTCGGGATTCACCGGTCGCGTGATCATGAGCGGCTTGCCCGTGGCGAGGCGGTCGTAGACCATGGCCGAGATGTCGACGATCGCGACATCGGCAGCGGCGAGCTGCCAGCCGAGTTCCGGACCGTCGTCGAAGACGTGCTGAGCCCGTGGGTCGGCGGCGTTGGCGCGTTCGATCATGCGGATGATCTCGCGGTTGGCCGCTCCGTAGGCGTCGTCGACGACGCCTGACCGCGGATGCGGACGGTAGATCATCCGGTGCCGTCCCGTGGCGAGGATGGCGCCCACCAGGGCGACGCCGTGCGAGGCGATGGAGCCGTAGGCCGCCGCCCCTCTGTCGCCCTCCCAGGTGGGGGCGTAGAGCACCACCTCGCGCTCGTCGGGCGTGTACGGGAGGGCCCCGGAATAGTGATCGGCCTGCGGGCGCCCGATGCGGATGGCCCGCTTGTCGAAGTCGTAGTCCCAGAGCACCTTCTCGAGGCGGGAGACCGCCGCGTCGCCGGCCACCAGTGCGTAGTCGTACGCCTTGAACTGGTTGGTGGTCATGTACATCTTGTCGCTCTCACCATGGTTGATGAAGACGTGCCAGCGGCGCCCGTAGCGCATCATCTGGAAGTTCTTGGCGTTCTGGTTGACGTAGAAGATCACGTGCAGGTCCTGCTCGGCGATCACGCGCTCGAGGTCGACGACCTTGCGCACGTAGGCGACGGGCACCGGGCACTCGTCGAGGAGGGCGGACGCGGATCCTGATGCCCGGCTCAGCACCACGACCGGCCACGTCTCGGCGAGCTCGGCGAGCGGCTTGTACCACTGCCGCATCTGGTACAGGTTGACCTTGCCGTCGGCGAAGTAGACCCCGACGCGGAAGTGGTGCAGCGGTGGTTCCGGCCGTTCAGCGAGCTTGCGCTGGAGTGCGCTCTGCGCCCGGCGGTTCGCGAAGACGTTCCGCACGAACCGGAGACCGAGCTTCGCATCCTTCATCACACCCACGGTTCCAGCCTATCGGCGCGTGGGGCGAGGTGCTTCAGATGACGGGAGGGCGGCCCGCGACGGTCATCCGCCACACGGTGCGCCAGCGGAGCGGGCGCCGCTCCCCCGGGTCCACCCGCCAGCCCTCGCGCCAGCCGCCGAACCAGGCGCCGAGACCCGCACGGTTGCGCACGGAGCGCAGCAGCTGCACGGCCGTCCAGGATCCGACGTAGAGCGGGACGAAGACGACGGGGAGGTTGCGCCGTGCCAGCCACACCCGGTTGCGCGCGTTCAGCCGGTAGTACTGCGAGTGCCGGGTCGGCTGGATGACAGGATGGTTCGCCACGAGATCGCCCGCGTACCAGGTGCGCAGGCCCTCATCCCAGACCCGCCAGGCGAGTTCGATGCCCTCGTGCGCGTAGAAGAACGGTTCTGCCCACCCACCGGTTGCGTCGAAGACGGCGCGCGGCAGGATGACGGCACCCTCCCAGACCGAGAAGACGTTGCTGGAATGCTCGGCCTCGCCCTTGCGGATGCGCGGGATCCAGCGACGCGGCGGGGTGGTTCCGGACGGATCGACGACCCGGGGCTGGATGAGGCCGATCGACGGGTCTGCGCGGAGTTTCGCCACGGCGGCGCTCAGGAACCCCGGGTCCGGCAGGCTCGCGTCGTCGTCGAGGAAGAACAGGAACTCGCCGCCCACGTGGCCGACGCCGCGGTTGCGACCGGCGGGGATGCCGAGGTTCTCGGGGAGGGCGAGGGCCTTCACCCCGGCCGGGAGGCCGGTCGGGTCCCAGCCGTTCCCGACGCACACGATGTCGAGGCTCACCCCGGTCTGGGCGAGCAGGGAGCGGATGCCGCGCTCGAGGTCGGCCGGCCGGGTGCCCTGGGTGAGCACGACGACGCCGACGGTCGGATCAGGAACGGACACGCCGGGAGGCCATGATGGCGATGAAGTGCCCGACGAGTGCGAGCAGCGCGAGGGGGACGAGGACGACGACGAGGAGCCGGTCGACGAACGGCTGGCCCGCGAACACGCCGATCACGGCCGCGACGAACGCGATCATCGTGAGCTCGACGGAGTGGTACAGGCGGTGGAACGGGACGAAGCGTGCGATGCGGCGGAGCTGCGCGACGAGGCTCTGCGTCGGGGCTGACTCACCCTTCGTGTCGGCGAGCTTGGCGAGGCCGGCATTGGCGCGGGCCACGTGCACCATGTCGTTGAGCGCCTTGTTGAGCACGATGATGAGCGCGAGGAGGGTGCCGAGCGTCGTCCAGAGGTAGTCCTCCGGCGCCTCGAACGGCCAGGTGGCGGCGCGGATGCCGAGGGCGATCGGGATGAGCGCCTCTGTCGAGTAGTGGCCCACCTTGTCGAGGAAGACGCCGGCCGGCGATGACGTGCCGCGCCAGCGCGCCACCTCGCCGTCGCAGCAGTCGACGAGCATCTGCAGCTGGCCGAGGATGAGGGCCAGCAGCGCACCCCAGACGCCGGGGATGAGCAGTGCCGCGGCCGTCGACCATCCGACCAGGATCATGAGGCCGGTGACGCCGTTCGCCGAGATGCGCGTCCTGAGCAGCAGCCAGGTGAGGTACGGCGACAGGTCGCGCAGGTACAGCGACGCAGTCCAGTGCTCCGCGTTGCGGCGACCGCGCACCTCGGGCGGCTGGGCGACGGCGCGGAGTTCGGCGATCGACGACGGGCGTGCCGGTCGCTCGGGAACCGCCGTCGGGTCGTGTGGAACCGCCAAGCTCATCTCCCCGTGTGCGCCGCGATATTGCTGGTCAGAGCGAGATAGCCCGGCAGGAAGCCGAGACCCCAGCAGAAGTGGATGCACGGCAAGACTAGGAGAAACCACGCGGACACGCTAATTCCGGCGCCCCGCGTCGCCAGCACCGTCGCCACGACCACGAACAGCAGGTACACCGCCGGCACGGCGAATCCGAGAAGGAGCCACGGCGTGACCCCGGCGATGGCCTGCACGATGCCGCCGAGGCCGAGGAGCACGCCCAGGACCACCCCGATCACCATGACCGGAGGGATGAAGTAGCGCAGTCCGTTGCTGGTCGGGAACCGGCGGGCGAGCTCGCCCCGCCACAGTCCGGTGGAGAACATCTGGCGAGCCAGCCGCGAGAGGCTCGGGCGCGGACGGTAGACGACCTTCAGGCGCGGCGTGAACCACACGGTCTCGCCGGCGGCCCGCAGGCGTCGATTGAGCTCCCAGTCCTGGCCGCGCTTGATTCCCTCGTCGAACAGGCCGACGGCCTCGATCGCGTCGCGTCGGAAGCATCCGAGGTAGACGGTCTCGGCCGGGCCCTCGGCTCCGCCGACATGGAACGACGAGCCGCCGAGGCCGACGCGGGTCGTGTAGGCCAGCGCGACCGCCTTCTGGAAGGAGCTGTGGCCCTGGGCGTCCATGATGCCGCCGACGTTCGCCGCACCCGTCGCGAGCAGCGTCTCCACGGCGATGCGGGCGTAGTCGGCCGGCAGGCTCGAGTGCGCGTCGACGCGGATGACGATCGGGTACGTCGACGCGCGGATGGCGGCGTTGAGTCCGGCGGGGGTCGATCCCACCTCGTTCTCGATGACGCGGATGCGCGGGTCGCGCGCCGACATGTCGGCGAGGAGCTCCGTGGTGCCGTCGATGCTCGGGCCGAGCGCCACCGTGACCTCGAACGGTCCGTCGTAGTCCTGTTGCAGGAGGCTGTTCACCGCCGCGCGGACGTGCGTGACCTCGTTCAGCACGGGCATGACGTACGACACACCGGGGAGCGTCGGCGCTGCGCCGCTCGGGGCGTTCTCTGTCATTGCATCCACTCGTCGGAAGGTCGATTGAGCCTAGCGCACCGGGTGCACGCGGCCCTGAGTGCCGGCTTGTGGTCGCCGGGCGGCCCGGCAACGCCGAAGACCACCGCCACGTCCGGGGACGTGGCGGCGGTCTGTCGTGCGAGGTGGGCGATCAGTTCGCCGAGTACTCCCCGAGGGTGACCGTCGCGGTGGACGACTTGCCGTCACGGGTGTACGTGAGCTCGGCCTTCTCACCGGCCGCCAGGTAGCGCACCTGCGCGGTCAGGTCGGTGGCGTTCGAGATCGGCACGCCGTTGAAGTTGGTGACGATGTCGCCTTCCTTCAGTCCGGCGTCGGCTGCTGCACCGCCGGAGACGACCTCCTTGATGAGGGCACCGACGACGCCGGCCTCCGCGCTGGTGGCGTCCTGGACGCTCGCGCCCAGCATGCCGTGGCTGGCCTTGCCGTCGTTGATGATCTCGTCGGCCACGCGCTTGGCGAGGTTGGCGGGGATGGCGAAGCCGACCCCGATGCTGCCCGACTGGCTGCCTTCCGCCGTCGCACCGGCGCTGGCGATGGCGACGTTGACGCCGATCAGCTCACCCTTCGAGTTGAGCAGCGCTCCACCCGAGTTGCCGGGGTTGATCGCGGCATCCGTCTGGATGACGGGGAGCGAGATCGTCGACGTGGGCTGGGTGCTCTGCTGCTCCTGGCCCGGCATGTCGAAGTTCCAGAAGTCGAAGCCCTGGCCCTGGTCGTCGGGGGTCGACGGCGCCTGGGTGTCGCCCGAGCTGTCGGGAGCGGCAGAGGACGCCACCTGGATCGACCGGTTGAGGGCGCTGACGATGCCGTTCGTGACGGTTCCGGACAGGCCGAGCGGAGCGCCGATGGCGATGGCCGCGTCACCGACGTTGAGCTTGCTCGAGTCGGCGAAGTCCAGGGGCGTGAGGCCCGAGGCATCCGTGAGCTTGATCACGGCGAGGTCGGACACCGGGTCGGTTCCGACGAGCTTCGCCGCGTAGAGCTTGCCGTCCGAGGTCTCGACCTGGATCGAGACGTCGGACGCGCTGCCGTCCAGGGTGACCACGTGGGTGTTCGTGAGGACGTAGCCGTCCTTCGACAGCACGATGCCGGAGCCCGTGCCGCCGGAGCCGGATGCGGTGACCGAGATCGTGACGACGCTCGGCGAGGCCTTGGCCGCGACGGCCGTGATCTCGTTGACCGAGGTGCTGTCGTTGACGACGACATTCTGGGGCGTGGTCGTCGAAGCGGTCTGGCTGGTGCCGTCGTTGTTCGCGATGACGGCTGCGACGCCGGCGCTCGACGCGCCGCCGATGAGGGCACCCGCGATGAGCGCGGCCACGATCGGCAGCGTGCCACGACGCTTCGTCGTGGGACCGGAGACGGGAGCGCCGACACCGGTGCCGGGCGCCGCTGCATACGGCTGGGTGGGCTGCGTGGGGTGACCCGGCGCCTGGGCGTAGGCCTGCGGTGCCGTGTTCGGCGCGTAGACGGTGGCCTGCGGGGCGACGGGCTGGCCGAAGGCGTCCGTCGGTGCCGTGTGCTGGTGGGCCGGAGCCGGCTGCGCGACGGGTGCAGGCTGGGCTGCGGCCGGTGCGGGCTGGGCTGCGGCGGGCTGGGTTGCGGCGGGCTGCGCTGCGACGGGTGCGATGGGGGTCGTCGGGCCGGTCGGCTGCGCCGGGGCGGCGGCAGGCTCACCGGCGACGGGCTGCTGTGCAGCCGGAACCTCGGGAGCGATCGCCTCGGTCGGGCCGGTCGGCGCGTTCACGGCTGCGGACGTCTGCTCCGACTCGGGGTTCGCGGGCGTCTGCGCCGCTGCGTCATCCGGGGTGGTGTTGCTCTCGGTCATGGGTTGCTCCTTCCAAGCGATGTCAGCTTCGCGCCCGTACCTGTGGATTCGATTCGCGAGGGCTGGGAGCAGCCTTGCACCGACATAAGAGTTCCCTATGACGCCCGGTGGAGCGCATCTCAGCAGCCGGGACCCGCCGGATCCTGCAGGCAGCTCCGCGCCACGAGTACCGTCGTCGCCTCGTCGACGATGACGGTGATCTCGTTCGCCGACACCGCCAGCGTACCCGCGATGGCGCGCCACGGCTGGCCGGCGAAGCTGTACTCCGCGGCGTAGAGCGTGCTCGACCGCACGGTGTATCGACCACTCGAGGGGAACACGAGGCTCGTCGGCGTCTCGGAGAACTCGGGGAGTCCGAGTGCCGCCCACGTCGCTCCCGGGGTCGGACTCGACACCTGGCCGCCATCGCTCGACATCCAGCGGTAGCGCACGGGCGTGAATCGCACCCTGGCCTCGAATCCGAGCAACGGGCCCGCCTGGACGCTGGCCGGTGCGACCATGGAGAAGTTGGCCGGAAGCCCCGCGATCGCCCAGCCACCCGGCTCCATCTGCTGACGCGGCGGCACCGGGCGGAATGATGCGATGTCGGCGAGCGTCACGACGGACGGCAGCGGATCGCAGACCACGAGGGCGCCGCACGTGATGCTGCCGGCGTCCCCACCCCGTCCGGTGATGGTGCGCAGGCTCACGTCCGTTCCATCGGTGCTGATGATCGGCACCAGTTCGACGACGGGCGGCGTCGTGCCGGCCTCACCGGTCCCATCGGACCCGTCGCCTCCGTCAGCGCCACCCGTATGCGCCTCGATGTCGACGGAATCGCCGTCGATGGATCCGGAAGATGCGGGAATGTCGCAGTTGCCCGCGTATGAATCAAAGTCACTGCAACCATTCGCTGCCGCCACACCACTTGGCGCTCCCACCGTCCAGAAGAGCACGCAAAAGAGGCTAACGAGGGCTGGTTTCATAAGCAGAAGTTCTCCCCCAGCCAAAGTGTCTTCTCGGACACGAGTAGCTCATCTCTAGGACGCGTCAATGTAACGACAAATGGAAGGTGAGTTGGTCTATCTGGCT
>JBEVEO010000169.1:0-26194 GCA_040512695.1 Leifsonia sp.
CGATCCGCACCGCCCACGGCTTACGATGGATGGCTATGGCTGAGACGGTACGAGGGAGCGCGGGAGCGCCTCCATCCGCGACCCCGCTCACCATCAGCTACCCTCCCGAGCTGCCCGTCAGCCGCATGCGCGACGAGATCGCGGCGGCAATCCGCGACAACCAGGTCGTGATCGTCGCCGGCGCCACCGGATCGGGAAAGACCACGCAGCTGCCGAAGATCGGCCTCGAGCTCGGCCGCACGAAGATCGGGCACACCCAGCCACGCCGCCTCGCCGCGCGCACGATCGCCGAGCGCATCGCCGAGGAGCTCGGCGAGGAGGTCGGCGGCCTCGTCGGCTACCAGGTGCGGTTCACGGATCGGGCGTCCGCCGATACGCGGATCAAGCTCATGACCGACGGCATCCTGCTCAACGAGATGCACCACGACCGGCTGCTGTCGAAGTACGACACCATCATCATCGACGAGGCCCACGAGCGCAGCCTCAACATCGACTTCCTCATCGGGTATCTCAAGCAGCTCCTCCCCCGGCGCCCGGACCTCAAGGTCATCGTCACCTCGGCCACCATCGACCCCGAGAGCTTCGCGAAGCACTTCGCGGATGCGGACGGCCGTCCGGCGCCGATCGTCGAGGTCTCCGGGCGCACCTTCCCCGTCGAGATCCGCTACCGTCCGCTGGTGGCGGAGGCCGACGGTGACGAGGACGATGACGACGAGGGGGCCGCACGCGACGACAAGGACTACCTCCAGGGCATCATCGACGCGCTCGACGAACTCGCCCGCGAATCCAGCGGGGATGTGCTCGTGTTCCTGTCCGGTGAGAACGAGATCCGCGACGCCGAGGAGGCCGTGCGCGGCCACTACCAGGGCGGTTCGGGCGTCACCGAAGTGCTCCCGCTGTACGGGCGGCTCTCCTCCGCCGACCAGCACCGCGTCTTCGAGCCGTCCAGAACCGCTGGGGTGCGACGCAGGATCGTGCTCGCGACGAACGTCGCCGAGACCTCGCTGACCGTCCCGGGCATCCGCTACGTCGTCGACGCGGGAACCGCGCGCATCAGCAGGTACAGCGTGCGGTCCAAGGTGCAGAGGCTTCCGATCGAGGCGATCTCGCAGGCCTCAGCGAACCAGCGCTCCGGCCGATCGGGACGCACGAGCGACGGCATAGCCATCCGCCTGTACTCCGAGGAGGACTTCGCACGACGACCGGAGTTCACCGAGCCCGAGGTGCTGCGCACGAACCTCGCTGCCGTCATCCTGCAGATGATCTCCCTCGGTCTCGGCGACATCCAGGACTTCCCGTTCCTCACGCCGCCAGACTCCCGTGGCATCAAGGACGGGCTCGACCTGCTCCGCGAGCTGGGAGCGGTGCGAAGCACGGCGAAGGGCGGCAGCCCAGCCGGCCGGCAGGCCGACGGAACCAGGGAATCCGCGGGAACGCGACGCGATGCGACCCCGAGACTGACCGCCATCGGGCGCGACCTCGCGCGCCTGCCCATCGATCCCCGGTTCGGACGCATGGTGATCGAGTCGAAGGCCCAGGACGTGAGCCGCGAGGTCCTCGCGATCGTCGCAGGCATCACGATCCAGGATCCGCGTGAGCGCCCGCTCGAGAGGCGTCAGCTCGCCGACGAGAAGCACGCGCGCTTCGCCGATCCCACCAGCGACTTCCTCACCCTGCTCAACCTCTGGAACTACATCGAGAAGCAGCAGAAGGAACTCTCGTCGAGCGCCTTCCGCCGGCTCTGCAAGGCCGAGTTCCTCAACTACCTGCGCGTGCGCGAGTGGCAGGACGTCTACAGGCAGCTGCGTCAGCTCGCGAAGCCGCTCGGTCTCACGGTGAACGACCGTGAACTGGCGGGAGACGCCCCCGACGCCGACGGCATCCACCGGGCGCTCCTGTCCGGGCTGCTGTCGCATATCGGCCTCAAGGACGAGAAGCCCGCGAAGGGAGCGGGCGGGCGCCCCCGCGTCGAGTACGTCGGCGCCCGACAGGCGCGCTTCGCGATCTTCCCGGGATCCTCCCTGGCCAAGAAGCAGCCGGATGCCGTGATGAGCGCCGAGCTGGTCGAGACCAGCCGGCTGTTCGCCCGGATGAACGCCGCGATCGACCCCGCCTGGGCGGAGCCCCTCGCCGGAGAGCTCCTGAAGCGCACGTACAGCGAGCCGCACTGGGAGAAATCGCAGGGCGCCGTCGTGGCGTACGAGAAGGTGACGCTGTACGGCGTGCCGATCATCCCCAGGCGACGGGTGCAGTTCGCCCGGATCGACCAGTCCTACGCCCGCGAGCTCTTCATCCGCCACGCGCTCGTGCAGGGCGAGTGGGACTCCTCGCAGGCCTTCGACCGGGCGAACCGCAAACTGCGGAAGGAGCTCGAGCAGCTGGAGGAACGCACGCGTCGCCGGGACATCCTGTTCGACGACGAGGCCGTCGCCGAGTTCTACGAACGCCGTATTCCCGCCGACGTATATTCCACGAGGACCTTCGAGGGCTGGTGGCGGAAAGCCAGGAACGAGACTCCCGACCTCCTCACGATGACGCCGGAGGCGCTGGCGCCCGAGGACGCCGCCGAGGTCGACGAGACGGCCTACCCGCCGAGCTGGAGGCAGGCGGATCAGCGCTTCACCCTGCGCTACCGCTTCGAACCTGGCGCGGAGGATGACGGGGTCACGGCCGTCATCCCGCTCGCCCTGCTCGCCCGGGTGAGCCCCGTCGGCTTCGACTGGCAGGTGGCTGGCCTCCGCACCGAACTGATCGCCGCCATCATCAAGGCCCTGCCGAAGCAGATCCGTCGCAACGTCGTGCCCGCGAACGACTGGGCGGTGCGCATCGCCGCGGAGCTGCCGGAGGAGCCAACGGATGTGCCGTTCACGGACGCCGTCGCGGCGATCATCCAACGCCTCACCTACACGGCCGTCTCGGCGACGGATGTCGATCTCGACCGGATCCCCGCGCACCTGCGCGTCACGTTCAGCGTCGTCGACGACCGGGGCCGGCCGGTCGCATCCGGCAAGGACCTCCAGGCGCTGCAGCTGCAGCTGGCCGATCGCGCCCGGGATGCCGTGGCCCGCACGTTCGCCGAACGCCAGCCACGACAGCGCGCGGGAGGGCCCACCCAGGTCGCCGCCGCTCGGGACGCGCTCACCGGCACCCGCCTGCGGCCGGCGGGCGGATTCGCCGAGCGCTCGGGGATCACGACCTGGGACGTCGACGAGATACCCCGCCACGTGGACACCCGCGTCGCGGGCAACTCCATCCGGGCGTACCCGGCGCTCGTCGACGACGGCCAGTCGGTGAGCCTGCGGTTGCTCCCGACGGCCCTGGACCAGGCGAAGGCGATGCCGGGCGGTATCCGTCGCCTGCTCGCGCTCGCGGTGCCGTCCCCGGCGAGCTACGTGCAGCAGCACCTGACGAACGCGGAGAAGCTGGCCATCGCCGCCAGCCCGTACCGCAGCACGACCGCATTGTTCGAGGACTGCCTCCTCGCCTGCATAGACGACGTGCTGTACCGCATCGCGCCCGACGGACAGCTGTTCCAGAAGTCCGAGTTCGAGGCGGTGCGCGATCGGGTCTCGGCCGTCGTCATGGAGTCGATGTTCGAGACCGTCGGCCTGGTGTCCCGCACGCTCAGCGCGGCCCGCGCCGTCGACAAGGTGCTCAAGGACGCGACGAGCATGCAGCTCATCTCCGCCATCGCGGACGCGCGGGAGCAGCTGTCCGGCCTGGTGAACCCCGGCTTCGTCTCCGCCACGGGGCTCGAGCGGCTGCGGCACGTCCCGCGCTACCTGAACGGGATCTCCGCGCGGATCCAGAAGCTGCGCGAGAACCCGGCACGCGATCGCGTCTGGATGACCGAGGTGCAGCAGGCTACGGCCCGGTACGCGGAGGCCGGCGGCACGATCCCCATCGACATCCGATCCGATCCGGCTCTCGTCAAGGCGCGCTGGATGATCGAGGAGCTGCGCATCAGCCTGTTCGCCCAGGAGCTGCGGGCCGCTGAGACGGTTTCGCTCCAGCGCATCGTGAAGGTGCTCGGCGGTCGCTGATCCGCTCGGCGCCCCGACCCGCAACTCGACGTCACGCACGGTGCGATCCGGCGCCCGGCGCAGGTAGCGTCATAGACATGGTCGACAGCATCACCGTGGTCCGCGTTCGGTCGGACGATCCGCTCGCCGCGCCGCTCGTGGAGGAGCTCTCCCGTGAGTACGACGAGCGCTACGGCCTGAACGACGGAGTCCCGTCGTCCTACGAACTGTCGCGCTATCCGGCCGAGCTGTTCACGGCCGAGTTCGGGGGCGACTTCCTGCTGCTCGTCGATGCCGAGGGTCGCGCCGTCGCCGGCGGAGCGTTCAAGCGCATCGACGTCGACGCCGTCGAGGTCAAGCGGGTGTGGACGCACTCCTCCTTCCGCCGCCGCGGCCTGGCCAAGCGCGTGATGGCCGAGCTCGAGGCGGAGGCGGCACGCCGCGGCATCCGTCGCGTCGAACTCACGACGGGCGCGCGCCAGCCCGAGGCGGTCGCGCTCTACCTCGGTCTCGGCTATCGCCCGCTGTTCGATCTGGACGACGACTGGGAGGTCGTGAGCTACCTCACCTTCGAGAAGTCGCTGGAGGAGTCACCCGACCAGGAGGATGCCGCTCCGCTCGACCACCCGGTCTGACGGCTCGCCGGACTCGAGCACCTCGACGAGCGCGGCCGCCAGGGAACGGGAGTGCGGGCCGAGCGCATCGACGCCGTCGCCGAGGCGCACGAGTTCGGCCGCGTGCACCGCTTCGATGGCGAGAACGTCGCGGGTGAGGCCGGCACTGCGCTGCAGCAGCTGCAGGGCGACGGGGGCGAACGATGCCGTGTCCTCGACGCCCGACAGCACGGTGGCACCGAGGCTCACGGGCGCCGCGAGCTGGCGGATCTCGGCGAGGGCGGCTGCTGCCCCGTACCAGGTGAGGCCGGGGAGCACGGATGCGCCGCGTCCGCGGAACGGACGCAGGAGCTCCGACAGCAGGGCGATCCGCCGTTCGCTCGCCGCAGCCACGTGGCCGAGCGCGAGTCGCAGCGACTCCAGGGCGAGGGTCAGTGGAAGCGCGGCGAAGTTGCCTCCCGAGAGCATGAGCCCCGAGCCGGTGTCGACGAGGGGGTTCTCGGGCCGGGCGGCGAGCTCGATCGCGAGTTCGGCCCGCAGCGCATCCACGCGTTCCAGGAGGGCGCCGGTCACCTGCGGAGCGGTCCGCACCGACAGCGGATCCTGCACCGTCACCTCGCGCCCCGGATCGAGCAGCTCGCCGCCGTCGACGAGGTTCCGGATGCGCTCGGCCGAGTGACGCTGGCCCGCTCCGCCACGAGCCGCCTGCACCTCGGGCGAGAACGGCGAGACGGCACCCCCTGTGCCGTGCATCGCCGAGGCCTGCAGGGTGATGGCGACGGCTCGATCCGCGGCCAGGCCCAGGGCGTCGAGATCGTCGGCCACGAGGGCTGAGACCCCCACGGAGTAGGCGTTCGCGCTGAGGAAGGCAGCCGCCTCCTGCGGCGCGAGCACGAAGCCGCCGTCCAGGAGCACGGCGAGCACCGGGGCGAGCACGGTGAGGTCGGCCGCGCCGACGGAGCCGCGCGACGGTATCCCGATGACCGCATCCGTGGCGAGGAGGCCGGCCACGGCATGCACGAGCTCGGGACGCACGCCCGATCCGCCGTTCAGGAGGACCGCCAGCCGGGCCGCGATGACCGCCCGCACCTCCACCGGTGGCAACCGTTCCCCGCTGCCGCCGACGTGGTTGCCGACGACCTGCCGCTGGAACTCGAGCAGATCATCCGTCGAGATGCGTTCGTCTCGCCCACTGCCGAGGCGCGTGGTGAGGCCGTAGACGGATGCCCCGGATGCGAGGGTCGCCTCGACGACGGCGCGGGCCGCCGTCACCCGGGCCAGGCCGGCCGGGGCGATCACGACCTCAGCACCGCGCGCGATCGCGGCGATGTCGGCCGGCGACGCCGGCACCTCGCCGAGGGTGACCGTTGGCATCAGAAGTCCAGCAGGTTCTGCCGCAGTCCGCCGTCGCCGAGTTCGGTGCGCAGCACCCCGCGTCGGCGGAGTGCCGGGACGAGCCGGTCGAGCGTCCGGTGCACGGTCGCCGGGTGCACCTGGCCCGTGAAGAGGAACCCGTCGCCGCCGACCTCCTCGCCGAGCGCGGCCAGGTGGTCGGCGATCTCGTCCGGTGTTCCGATCACGGCGAGGCCGTCGCCCTTCGCGCGGGTCTGCAGGATCTCGCGCAGCGTCGAACCGGCCGGCGCGCTCCTGACGAAGTTGTCGAGCGTGCCCTGGTTGCTGTTGGTGGTGAGCTCCGGGAGCGGGGCGTCGAGGTCGAAGCGCTTGAAGTCGACGTTCGTGAGGTACGAGATCGACTGCAGCGCTTCGTCGATGGCGGCCTGGGTGAGCTCGGCGCGTCCGGCGCGCACGGACGCCGTCTCCTCGGCGTTGGCCGTCACGATCGGCTGCACGACGAAGAGCACGCGGACCTCGTCGGGCGAGCGCCCGTGGTCAGCAGCCGCCTGACGCACGGCCTCGCGGTGCGTTCGCATCCGTTCCGCGGTCGAGGCGAGGGCGAGCACGACGTCGGAGTGCCTGCCCGCGAACGCCTGTCCGCGCCCGGAGGCGCCGGCCTGCACCATCACGGGCTCCTCGCGGAGCGGCGCCGTGGTGAGTGGGCCGCGCACCTGGAAGAAGCGGCCGACATGGTCGATGGTGTGCACCTTGCGGAAGTCGGCGAAGACGCCGCCCACGGCATCCTCCACGATCGCGTCAGGCTCCCAGCTGCGCCAGAGCTTGCGCACGACGTCGACCCACTCGTCGGCGCGGTCGTAGCGCAGGTCGTGCTCGATCTGCTTGTCGAGGCCGTAGTTCTGGGCGGCGAGGTCGCTTCCGCTGGTCACGACGTTCCAGCCGAGGCGGCCATCGGCGAAGTGCTGCAGCGTGGCCAGCAGCCGTGCGGCGGTGAACGGCTCGTAGAAGCTCGCCGACAGGGTCGGCACGATGCCGAGCCTGCTCGTGGCCCCGAGCAGGTACGGCACGAGTGGCAGCGGGTCGTGCTTGGGGACGAAGCGCGCGCTCGCGAGGTTCACCTCGGCGGTGCCGCCGTAGGTGTCCGGCACCGTGACGCCGTCTTCGATCACGAGCAGGTCGAGGCCGGACGCCTCGAACACCCGGGCTGCGTCCTGGTAGATCGTCGGCTTCTTCCAGTCGTAGCCGATGCCGTAGCTGTCGTCGCCCCAGCCCTGCACGCCGAAACCCGCGCCCAGGAACCATCCGAAGTGCAGCAGGCTCATGCGTGGTGTCCCTTGCTCAGGTAGTTGAGGCCCGAGTCGGGCGAGATGACGACGACGATCGATCCCGGTGCCGCCTCGGCGGCCACCTCGAGCGCGGTTGCCACGGCGAGGGCGGAGGACGGCCCGAGCAGCAGTCCCTCCTGGAGGGCGAGGGCGCGGACGGTGGCGTGCACCCGGTGGTCGGGGATGGTGCGGATCTCGTCGATGACCTCGGGGTGCACGTTCGCCGGCCACCACTCGCGTGGCCACCGGGTGCCGACGCCGTCGATGCGGATGGGGCCGTCCGGAGCTCCGCCGTACGTCGAGCCGACGGGATTGGCTCCGATCACGCGCACCCGCTCCGCGCGACCGGCTGAGACTTCGCGCAGGTACCGGCCCACCCCGCTGATGGTCCCGCCCGTTCCGATGGAGGCGACGAAATGGGTGACGAGTCCTGCGGTCTGGCGCCAGATCTCGGGGCCCGTCGCGAGGAAGTGCGCGTCGGGGTTGTTCGGGTTGTCGAACTGGCGCGACTGCCAGGCTCCCGGTGTCTCCGCGGTGATCCGCTCCGCGATCGCCCGCGGATTGGCCGGATCGTGCGGCAGGGCGTCCCAGTCGGCCTCGACGAGCCGTGCGCCGTAGGCGAGGAGCAGGGCCTTCTTCTCGTCCGAGATCCGGGAGTCGTGCACGATCACCACGGGGTGCCCGGTCAGCAGGCCCACAAGCGCGAGCCCGATCCCCGTGTTCCCCGAACTCGACTCGACGATCGTCGCCCCCGGCGCGAGCTCGCCGCTCGCCTCCGCGGATCGGATGATGTTGAGAGCCGCCCGATCCTTGGCCGAACCGCCGGGGTTGCGTCCCTCGAGCTTCACGACGACGCGGCCGGGCAGGCCGGCCGTGAGGCTCCCGAGCTCCACGATCGGGGTCTCGCCGATGAGGGCGGCCACCGACGGGAGCACCTCCCAGGCCGGCGCGACGGCATCCGCGTGACGCGGCGCGACGGAGCGGAGGGCGGCTGACATGAATGACAGGCTACGTCGCCGCAGGCCCATCGCCCGCTGCCGTTGCGCCGCGTTACAGCGGCCGTGGCGCGCTAGAGCACCTTGGAGAGGAACGCCTTCGTGCGCTCGTGCTGCGGATCGGCCAGCACGTCACGGGGCACTCCGGCCTCGACGACGACGCCGCCGTCCATGAACACGAGGGTGTCGGCCACCTCGCGCGCGAAGCCCATCTCGTGGGTCACGACGATCATGGTCATGCCCGACAGCGCGAGCTCCTTCATGACGTCGAGCACCTCGCCCACCAGCTCGGGGTCGAGGGCCGATGTCGGCTCGTCGAACAGCATGAGCTTGGGATCCATGGCGAGGGCCCTGGCGATCGCCACGCGCTGCTGCTGGCCACCCGAGAGGTGGGCCGGGTAGTAGTCCGCCCGCTCAGCCAGCCCCACACGGGCGAGCAGTTCGAGTGCTCGCCGACGCGCCTCGGCCTTGCCGACGCCCTTCACACGGATGGGCGCCTCCATGATGTTCTCCAGCGCGGTCATGTGCGGGAACAGGTTGAAGCGCTGGAAGACCATGCCGATCTCGCGCCGCTGCTTCGCCGCCTCCTTCGGGTGCAGTTCGTACAGCTTGCCGTTGGCCTCGCGATAGCCGACGAGGTCGCCATCCACACTGAGCCGGCCCGCTGAGAGGATCTCGAGGTGGTTGATGAGCCGGAGGAAGGTGGACTTCCCCGAACCGGAAGGCCCGACGAGGCACATCACCTCCCCTCGCCTGACCTCGAGCGAGATCGACTTCAGCACCTCGTTCGAGCCGAAGCTCTTGGAGACGCCGTCGGCGAGCACCATGGGAACGGATGCGGGCGCTGCTGCGTCTGTCATCGTTTTCCTCCGTGTCCGGGGTTGATCGGTGGGTCGCCTGCATCCCGGGGAGCGACGCTCGCCGGGCCTGTGAGGACGGTGGGCTGACCCGCCCCGACGACCGGCAGGGTCCCCGTGGGACCGGCCGTCCCCTTGTCGGGTCTCCTGTCCCCCACGCCGCGGGCGAAACGCCGCTCGAGGAAGTACTGGCCCACCATCAGGATCGACGTGAAGAACAGGTACCAGAGCGACGCCACGATGAGCAGCGGGATCGGGTTGAACGTCTCCGCGGAGATGTCCCTGGTGCGGTTGTAGAGGTCGAAGCTGAACGGCACGGCCGTGACCAGCGAGGTGGTCTTCAGCATCGAGATCACCTCGTTGCCGGTCGGGGGGATGATGATGCGCATCGACTGCGGGATCACCACGCGGGTCATCGTCTGCGACCAGCTCATGCCGAGCGCGGTCGCCGCCTCCTCCTGGCCGCGGTCGACCGAGAGCAGGCCGGCGCGCACGATCTCCGCCATGTAGGCCGCCTCGTTGAGGGACAGGCCGATCACGGCGATCCAGAACGTCGACAGCACGGCCTGCGTCTGGAACGAGACCCACGGCTCCGTGAACGGGATGCCGATGTCGATGGACTGGTAGATGATCGCGATCAGGCCCCAGAAGACCAGCTGCACGTAGACCGGGGTGCCGCGGAAGATCCACAGGTAGACCCACGCGACGCTCTTCACGACCGGGTTCGGCGACAGTCTCATGACCGCGAGCAGGACGCCCAGGATGATCGCGAAGATCATCGAGAGCACCGTCAGCTCGAGGGTCACCAGCGCCGCCTGCGATACCCGGCGGTCGAAGACGTACTTGCCGACCGCCGGCCAGTCGAAGGCCGGACGTTGAGCGGCATCGATGATGAAAAGCACCACGATCAGGATCAGCACGACCGCGAAGACGTTCCTCCACGGATGCCTCAGCTTGATCGCCTTGATCGGCTCAGGCTGGCGCTCGACGTCCGACATCTCGATCAGCTCTTCGACGCGGCGTTGATGGTCGCTTCGGTGATCGCGCCGTCGGAGACGCCCCAGGCCTTGAGGATGTCGGCGTAGGTGCCGTCATCCATCAGCGACTGCATGGCGGCCTGGATGGCCTCGGTCAGTCCGGAGTCCTTGCCGACCACGATGCCGTACGGGGCGACGTCGAACGACTCCCCTGCCGCCTGCAGCTTGCCGTCCGTCTGCGAGATGGCGTACAGGGTGACGGGGGAATCGGCGCTCATGGCGTCGGCCTGACCGAGTGCGACCGCGTTGGTCGCGGCGTCCTGGGTGTCGTACTGCACCTTGTTGATGGCGGGCTTGCCTGCGGCGACGCACGCGTCGCTCTTGGTGGGAACCTCGTCGGTGTCCTCGTAGGTGGTGGCCTGGACGGCGACGGTGAGGCCGCAGGCGTTGTCGGGGTCGACGTCCTTGCCGGTCGCCGATGCCCAGAGGATGCCGGCCTCGTAGTAGTTGACGAAGTCGACCTGCTCCTCGCGCTCGACGGTGTCGGTG
Organism: Leifsonia sp.; assembly: GCA_040512695.1. GTDB lineage: Bacteria > Actinomycetota > Actinomycetes > Actinomycetales > Microbacteriaceae > Orlajensenia. The sequence goes on from JBEVEO010000169.1 coordinate 10,693, forward strand.
AAGCTCGACTCGCCGATGTCTGCCTTGCCGCCCGTGACGCTCGGGATGATGTTGTCGAACTTGGCGACCTGGTACTCGGGGGTCAGCCCGAGCTTCCCGGCCACGGCGGCAGCGAGTTCGATGCCCCAGCCGATCGGCTCGCCTGCCTCGTCCTTGAACTCGTTGGGGGCGTAGGTGGGGTCGGTGCCGATGACGAGCTTGCCGGTCTTCTTCACGTCGTCCGGCAGGAGGGCGACGGCCGCAGCGTCGGCGGCGACGGCACCGGTGGATGCGGTCGGGGCCGGCGCACTCGAGTTGTCGACGCAGCCGGTGAGGAGCAGGGCGGTCGCCGCCGTCGCGGCCAGGATGGCCGGCAGGGATCTGGTGGTGCGCATGGGGGTTCCTACTTTCTGTTGCTGATGGAGCTGCTGGTGCTGGGAGTGGTGGTCGAGTCGTGCGTCGCTTCGGCATCCGCGGACCCGGTGGCCACCGGTCGACCCGGATGATTCGACCATGCCGACCACGACCCCGGGTAGAGGGCGGCCGGCATGCCGGCGATCATGAGGGCGAGGACGTCGTGCGCGGCCGTCACGCCGGAGCCGCAGTAGACGCCGACCGGTCGCTCTCCGTCGACGCCGAGCGCCTCGTAGCGGGCCGCGAGGTCATCCGCCGGGAGGAAGCGTCCGTCGTCGGCGAGGTTGCCGGCGGATGGCGCGTTCCGCGCGCCGGGGATGTGGCCGGCGACCGGGTCGACCGGTTCGGTCTCTCCGCTGAACCGCTCCGGCGCGCGGGCGTCGAGGAGCACGCCGTGCTCCGGCAGGGCGGCTGCGGCATCGATGTCGAGCACGGGGAGGTGCCCGTAGGCGAGGGTGACGGTGCCGGGGACCGGGGCGACGGCATCCGTCGAGATCGGCTGCGATGCGGCCCGCCAGGCCGCGAGCCCGCCGTCGAGCACGCGCACGTTCGACAGGCCGGCGTGCCGGAGCAGCCACCACGCCCGTGCGGCGGACTGGCCGGAGGAGTCGTCGTAGACGACGACGTCAGCGTCGTCGTCGAGCCCCCACGATCGGGCCGCCGCCTGAAGATCGGCGATGTCGGGCAGCGGGTGACGCCCGTCGGCCGGCAGACCGTGTCCGGCGAGTTGCGTCGGCAGGTCCACGAACACGGCTCCGGGGAGGTGTCCGAGCGCGTACTCGGTACGCCCGTCCGGGCCGCCGAGGCTCCAGCGCACGTCGAGCAGGCGGAGGCTCGATTCCTTCGGAATCGCTTCCGCAAGCTCGTCGACACTGATGAGCTGCTGTGACATTGGTGCCCTTCACTACGTGATCAGTACACGCTAACCCGCTCACGAGGCCTACGCCCAACCCGGATAGTGTTGAGACACCGTGAGCGCCTATTCCGACCTGTTGAAGACGCCGGGCGTCGCCCGGATCATCAGCGCGCAGCTGACGGCTCGCTTCCCGTTCGGGATGCTCTCGCTCGCCTTCCTGCTGCACATCGAGCAGGTCACTGGTTCCTACGGTGCTGCCGGCCTCGTGCTCGCGGCGACGAGCATCGGGCAGGCCATCGCCGGTCCGCTCACCAGCCGCCTCATGGGCGTCTGGGGCATGCGCCGGGTCATCACGATCACCATCGCCGTGTGCGCCACGGCCATCACGGCGATCGCGCTGCTCCCCCTGACGGTGCCCTGGTACATGGCCGTCGGCGCGCTCGCGGGGCTCAGCATGCCGCCCATCCAGCCGGCGGTGCGCACGATCTACCCCAAGATGGTCAACTCCCGCCAGCTCACCCCGCTGTTCTCGCTGGATGCGACCGCCCAGGAGATCATCTGGGTGGTCGGGCCCGTCGTGACCACCTTCATCGCGACGCAGATCAGCACGGTGTGGGCCATCCTCGTGTCTGTCGCCTTCCTCGTCGGCGGCGGACTGTGGTTCCTCTCGTCCCCTGAGCTCGGACGCGTGCGCATCCCGCGCAGCAAGCGCCGGTTCGGCACCGTGCTGCGCCGGCCGCCCGTGATGCTGGCGACGATCGTCGGATTCCTGCTCGTCGGAGCCTGTGCGGCGATCGAGGCCGGCGTGGTCGCGGTCTTCGGGCACGGCGGCTCCGAGGCCGGGGTGGTCCTGGCGATCTTCTCGATCGGCTCGATCGCCGGAGGCCTGAGCTTCGGGCACGTGCCCATCGGACCGTGGGCGACCGCGCGGCGCATGTTCATCGTGTTCATCGGCACCGCGGCGGCCATGATCGGCCTCGTGGCCATGGAGGGGCAGGAGTTCCTCTGGCTCTCGGTCACCCTCTTCGTCGCCGGCATCGGAATCGCTCCAGCCCTCGCCGTGCTGTTCGCCATCGTCTCGGCGAGCGTGAAGTTCAGCGACACGGCCGAGGCCTACGGCTGGGTGGGCACCGGGCAGCTCATCGGCGCTGCGCTCGGTTCTGCCGCTGCCGGGTTCCTCATCGACAGCGGAGGCCCGGTCGGAGCGTTCTGGGCGGCCACGGCCTTCGCGGTCGTCGGCGTCATCGTCCCCGTCCTGGGCAAGCGCTGGCACCCCGACCTGCGGGGCCGCGACGCGAGCCCGATCCCCGACACCGAACCGGTGCCGGTGCAGCCGAGCTGATCGGAGGGCCCCCATGTCGATCTCCCACCGCCTCACGATGAGCGACGGCCTGAGCATCCCGCAACTGGGACTCGGCGTCTACAAGGTGCCGGATGCCGACACCCCGGCCGTCGTTCAGGCCGCGCTGGACGCCGGCTACCGCCATATCGACACGGCCACCCTCTACGAGAACGAGACGGGCGTCGGGCTGGGCATCGACGACTCCGGGATCGAGCGCGACGACATCTTCGTCACGACGAAGGTCTGGAATGACGACCACGGCTTCGACGAGACGTTGCGCGCCTTCGACGCGAGCATGGATCGCCTCGGCCTCGACCGGCTCGACCTCTACCTCATCCACTGGCCGAGCCCGCGGCAGGACCGGTACGTGCAGACCTGGCGGGCGCTCATCCGTCTCAACGAGGAGGGCCGGGTGAGCTCGATCGGGGTCTCCAACTTCCACATCCACCACCTGCAGCGCCTGATCGACGAGACCGGCGTCCTGCCGGCGGTCAACCAGGTCGAACTGCATCCATGGCTGCAGCAGCACGACCTGCGGGCCTTCCACGCCCGCTACAACATCCTCACCGAGGCGTGGTCGCCTCTCGCGCGTGGACGCGCCGTCGACGACAGGACGCTCGCGCTCATCGGCGAGCGGTACGGAGCGAGTGCGGCGCAGGTGGCGATCCGCTGGCACCTGCAGATCGGGAACGTCGTGATCCCGAAGTCGACGTCGCCCGAGCGCATCCGGGCCAACGCCGACGTGTTCGACTTCGAGCTGACGGATGCCGACCTCGAGACCATCGCCGGCCTCGACTCCGGGGAGCGCACGGGACGCGACCCGGACGATCTCGGCTAGGGCCGGGCCCTGACGCCCTCCGCCGGTCGAGTGGCCCGCGAGCGCAGCGAGCAGGCGTATCGAGACCAGCCCGGAGTCGAACGGGCAACAGCGGTGATCTCGATACGCGTCCGACTGCGTCGTGCGCTACTCGATCGGCGGGGCGAGGGGAACGGGCCGGGTGCTACCAGCGCGGGTGGATGAGCGCGCGCAGCTTCCGGTCGTAGAGGTCGGCGACCGCCGCGTCGAACGACTCCCCGAGCGGTGCCGTCGATCCGGCTGCGGCGTTCGCGACGGCCTGCTCCACCGAACGTGCCCCGGGGATGACGCTACTCACCGCCGGATGCTGCGCGATCCACGCGAGCGCCGCCTCGGCGACAGGGACGCCGGCCGGCACGAGCTCGGCGAAGTCGTGCGCCGCCTCGAGCCCCGTCTCCCACGGCACGCCGGAGAAGGTCTCCCCCACGTCGAAGGACGATCCGTCGCGGTTGTAGTTGCGGTGGTCGTCGGCCGCGAACGTGGTCTCGCGGGTGTACTTGCCGCTCAGCAGGCCCGACGCGAGCGGGACGCGGGCGATGATGCCGACCCCGGCGGCTTCGGCGGCCGGCAGCACCTCGTCGAGCGGCTTCTGCCGGAAGGCGTTCAGGATGATCTGCACCGTCGCGGTTCCCGGCCGCGCGATGGCGTCCAGCGCCTCGGCGCAGGTCTCGACGCTCACCCCGTACGCCGCGATCGCGCCGTCCGCCACGAGCGTGTCGAGGGCGTCGTACACCTCGCCGGTCGCCAGCACGACCGATGGCGGGCAGTGCATCTGCACGAGGTCGAGCGTCTCGGTGCGCAGGTTCCGCCGCGACCGGTCCGTCCACGCCCGGAAGTTCTCCAGGACGTAGTTCTCCGGCACCTGCTCCACACGCCGGCCGATCTTCGTGGCCACCGTGATCCCGTGTCCCGGGTTGTCGGCGAGGAAGGACCCGATCACGCTCTCCGATCGACCGTCGCCGTACACGTCGGCCGTGTCGAAGAGGGTGACGCCGGCGGAGGCGGATGCCGCGAGCACGTCGTGCGCATCCGCCTCGCTCACCTCACCCCAGTCGGCTCCGAGCTGCCAGGTGCCGAGTCCGATGACCGATACGATGCGGCCGGTCCGTCCGAGGGTGCGATGCTCCATGGCCCCAGACTAAGCGGGCACGACGATCGGGGTCGAACCCGTGGGCGCCACCTCGAGCGATCCCTCCACGTGCACGACCTCCTGGCTCCGGAAATGGCCGACGAAGCTCAGCACGACGCCGAGCGTGGCCCAGCCGGCCAGGACGAGCCACGACTGCATCGCATCCGCGTCCGGGAAGTAGGAGAGGTCGCGCAACAGCGTGGCCGTGGCCCCCGGAACGAAGAACTGGCCGATCTCCCCCCAGGCACCGGGCAGGAACTGGACGGGCTGGGTCGCCGACGACAGCGGATTCCCGATGAGCATGGTGAGCAGCGCGCCCACGGCGACCCCGGCCCGCCCGATGAGGGACGTGAAGCCCACGATGACGCTCGCGGTCGCGAGCACCGAGAGGCCGACGGCGGCGGCGTTGAGCAGGAAGTCGCCCTGCAGGATGCCGAACCAGGTCTGCATGATCGCGGTGAGCCCCAGTCCCGTGACGACGGCGAAGACGGCAAGGGCTGTGAAACGGCGCCAGACCCCGGTCACCACGAGCGAGATCAGGATGCCGCCGATCATTCCGCCGAGGACCATCGGGAAGGCAGCGGATGCGAAGCCGATGCCGCGCGGGTCGGTGGAGGCGAGCGGCACCAGGTCGGTCGTCTTCACCACCGGAGCCTGGGTCGCGCTCGCCTTCTCGATGACGGCGATGGCCTGCTCGGGGGGCAGCTGGCCGGCGGCCTGGGCGGCGGAGGCCTGCGCGATGGCACTCTGCACTCCGGCCGTGACCGCCGCGTCGACCTGGGTCTGCAACTGCGCGGCGAGCTGGTTCATGACGGTCGCGTTGACGGTGCCGCCGGCACTGGCGGTGAGCACCTCGGGCGCCTCGCTGAGAACGACGGCGCCGTAGAACTCGCGCTGCTCGATTCCGTCGACGGCATCCGATCGGCTGTCGACGGCGGTGATGGCGAACGTCTCGGGCGACTTCTCCGAGAGGGCCTCGGTGAACGCGGTGACCTGCTCGGCGTTCCCCGTCACCGCGATCGGGAAGTCCTTGATGCTGGAGGTCATGCCCGGCCAGATGAACGCGAGCACGAAGACCGCGACGACGAGCGAGGCCGCCACGGCGACGCCGATGGCTCGTTCCCACTTCGTGTGCGGGTTGACGGTGACGATGTCGGACATGGCGACTCCTCGGAAGAAAACGAATGATCGTTCTTTATTGTGAACTCGCCGTACGAGCTTGTCAAGAACGAACGTTCTTTTTTATTATGGGTCCATGCCCAAGGTCACGGAAGCCCATCGGATCGCGCGCAGGACCGAGATCGCGCAGGCCGCGATGCGCTGCTTCGCGCGCAAGGGATTCGACGGGACATCGGTGGCCGACATCATCGCGGAGTCCGGCCTGTCGGCCGGCGCCATCTACGGCCACTACCGGTCCAAGAACGAGCTGATCCAGCTGGCCGTGTCCGAGCTGCTCGGGCAGCGCATGGCCGACGTCGAGCTCGCCCTCGCGGACGAGCGGCTCATGGCGCCCGGCGAGCTCATCGGCGTCTTCCTCCGGGGAGTTCGTGCCGAGATCGGCGATCTCGGAGTCCTCGTCCAGCTGTGGGCTGCCGCGGCCAAGGACGCGGAACTCCGCCGCCTCGCCGAGGGGATGGCCGGCAACATCCACGCCGTCTTCCACCGCTACCTGACCGCCTGGTACGTGCGCGAGACGGGACTGAGTGCTGCGGATGCCGATGCGCGGGCGACGCGCGAGGCCTGGGTCTACATCGGCATCTGCCAGGGCTACATGGTGCAGTCCGCCATCTTCGACGAGTTCGACGGGGACGCGTACATCTCAGCGGCAGCCGCCACCCTCGCCCCCTGACGGCGCGATATCCGATCGTGACATCACGATCGGATCGCGTTCAGCCTGCGCACTGACCTGCGGTTCTACATTGGGGATCATGAAGCGCGCACCCTTCGCCACCGTCGTCGCCGTCGCGTCCGCCCTCCTGCTCGCCGGATGCACCGCATCCGGCGGTTCCGCCGACTCCGGCGCAGCCCCCGGCATCGCCCAGGCGCCGGCGACGGGAGACAAGTCCGGATTCGCCGCGGACGGCGAGGAGAGCGCGCCAGGCGTCGCCGAGGACCGGTCGGTGATCACCACCGGCTTCATGGCCGTGACAGCAGAGGACCCCGTGGTCGCAGCCGGTGAGACCGCTGCGATCACGGCCTCGGCCGGCGGACGCATCGACTCGCGCAACGAGCAGCCCGGGACCGGCACCCAGGCGGCGAGCGCCGCCCTCGTCATCCGAGTGCCGTCCGCGCGCTTCGAGGCCGTGGTCGCCGACCTCGGGAAGCTCGGCGACGTGACCTCCTTCTCGACCGATGCGACGGATGTCACGCAGCAGAAGCAGGATCTGGACGCCCGCATCCGGGCGCTCGAGACCTCGACCGCCCGCCTCACCGCGCTCATGGGGAGCGCGACGACGACCGCGGACCTGATCGAGATCGAGAATGCACTCTCCACGCGCCAGGCCGAGCTCGACAGCCTCACCACGCAGCGGGACGCCATCGCCGACCAGGTCGAGTACTCGACGCTGTCGGTGCAGTTCACCGCTCCCGGCGTCGTCGCCCCCGGCCGGCCGACCACGTTCTGGGACGGCCTCGTCGCCGGATGGACGGCCCTCGTCGGCTTCCTCGCCGGCACGCTCGTCGTGATCGGCGCGCTCCTGCCCTGGCTGCTGCTGCTCGGGGTGCTCGCGCTGATCGTCGTCGTCATCGTTCGGGTCGCCCGCCGGCCACGGGGTCCGAAGGGGCCGGACGGTCCTCCGACTCCGGATGCGCCTTCTCCGGAGCCCGAGGTCGCGCCGGAATCCGAACGGGAGGCGAGCGGCGCCCGAGCGTAGTGTGAAGGCGTGAGCCTCGCATCAGACACCCCGGTCCTCGACGACGCACTGCTGGAGCGCATCCGCTCCCGTGCGGCCGGCTACGACCGCGACAACGCCTTCTTCTCGGAGGACTTCGACGAACTCGTCGCGGTCGGATACCTGCGCGCCCTCGTGCCCGTCGAGTTCGGCGGCCTGGGACTGTCGTTGGAGCAGGTGGCGCGCGAGCAGGTACGCCTCGGCTCGGCCGCACCGGCCACTGCGCTCGCCGTGAACATGCACCTCGTCTGGACCGGTGTCGCCAAGACGCTGCACGATCGCGGTGATTCATCGCTGGAGTTCCTGTTGCGCGAGGCCGGCGCCGGCGAGGTCTTCGGCTTCGGCATCAGCGAATCCGGCAACGATCTCGTATTGTTCGGATCGACGACGCAGGCGCTGCCGCAGCCCGACGGCGGCTACCGGTTCAGCGGCACGAAGGTCTTCACCTCCCTCTCGCCCGCATGGACGAAGCTCGGCACGATGGGTCTCGACACGACATCGCCGGACGCCCCGAAGATCGTCTACGGATTCATCGACCGGGAGGACCCCGACGTGCGCAGGAAGGACGACTGGGACACCATCGGCATGCGCGCGTCGCAGAGCCAGTCGACGGTGCTCGACGGCGCGTACTCCCCGGCCGATCGCATCATCCGGCGCCTCGATCCCGGCCCCAACCCCGACGGCCTCGTCTTCGCGATCTTCGCGAACTTCGAGATCCTGCTGGCCGCGGTGTACACCGGGATCGGCCGGCGCGCGCTGGAGCTGGCGGTGGAGGCCGCGCATCGACGCACCTCGCTCAAGGCCGACGGGCGCTCCTACGCGCAGGATCCCGACATCCGCTGGCGCATCGCCGACGCTGCCATCGCCCAGGACGGCATCCAGCCGCAGCTCGACGCCCTCGCCCGCGATGTCGACGAGGTCGCCGATCACGGCGGCCAGTGGTTCCCCAAGCTCGTCGGCCTCAAGATCCGGGCGACCGAGAACGCCCGCCACGTCGTCGACCAGGCGATCCGAGTGTCCGGCGGCGGATCGTACTTCTCGGGGAGCGAGCTCGGTCGCCTCTACCGCGACGTGCTCGCCGGCATGTTCCACCCGTCGGACGCCGAGTCCGCCCACTCCACGGTGGCGAACGCCTGGCTCGGGCCGATCGAATAAGCCCGACCGCCGACCGCTCCATCCGCGCCTGAACGGATGCTCGCCGCAACGGGAGTAGTTTGGATCCGTGGGAATTCGCATTGAGAAGATCGACCTGCCGGGCATCGGCATGCGTCACGATCTGGTGACCGAGAGCGGTCGACGTCTCAGCGTCGTCTCGTACCGTGACGGCGAGCGCAACCTCGGCCTCTTCGATGTCGACGATCCCGACGCCTGTCGCGACTCGATCCCGATCACCGAGGACGAGGCGGAGGCCCTGGCCGACGTGCTCGGCACCTCGGTGACCCTGAGCCGGCTGACGAAGCTCAGCAACGACACCGAGGGGCTCTACACCGAGCAGCTCGAGCTCGCCACGGACTCGCCCTTCATCAATCGTCCGCTCGGCGACACCAAGACGCGTACGCGTACGCACGTGTCGATCGTCGCCATCGTGCGTGATAAGAAGGTGATTCCCTCTCCGACCCCTGCAGAGATCCTCCGTCCCGGCGACGTCATCGTCGCCGTCGGCACGCGCGAAGGTCTCGATGCGGCCGGTCGGCTCATGGCCAACGGCCCCGACTGAACCGGGGGCGCCTGTGCACGACAACACGCTGCTCCTCATAGAAGTCGGCGCGCTGCTCCTCGCGATGAGCCTGCTCGGACGCCTCTCCATCCGGATCGGGATCTCCCCCATCCCGTTCTACCTGATCGCCGGTCTCGCCTTCGGTGAGGGCGGCATCATCCCGCTCGACGCGAGCAACGACTTCTTCGCCGTCGGCAGCGAGATCGGCGTCATCCTGCTGCTCGCCCTCCTCGGACTCGAGTACACGGCGACCGAGCTCCTCACGAACCTCAAGCAGTCCAAGACGGCCGGCATCGTCGATGCGCTGTTCAACGCGCTCCCCGGCGCGGCCTTCGCCCTCATCCTCGGCTGGGGTCCCGTCGCCGCCGTCGCGCTGGCCGGCATCACGTGGGTGTCCTCGTCCGGCGTCATCGCGAAGACCATCCGCGACCTCGGCCGCATCTCGAACCGCGAGACGCCGATCGTGCTCGCCATCCTCGTGATCGAGGATCTCGCGATGGCGTTCTACCTGCCGGTGCTGTCCGCCGTCGTCATCGGCGTGAGTCTGCTGCAGGGCGCCATCACGGTGGCCATCGCCGTGGGCGTCGTCGTGCTCATCCTGTTCCTCGCCCTGCGCTTCGGGAACGTCATCTCGCGCATCTTCACCCCCGAGCACAACGAGCCGCTCCTGCTCGGCGTGCTCGGCCTGACCATGCTCGTGGCCGGCCTCGCCGCCCAGGTCAACGTCTCGGCCGCCGTCGGCGCCTTCCTCGTGGGCATCGCGCTCTCCGGCAAGGTCGCGCAGAACGCCGGCGAGGTGCTGACGCCGCTGCGTGACCTGTTCGCCGCCTTCTTCTTCCTCTTCTTCGGCCTCGCGACGGATGCCGGCGACCTGCTGCGCATGATCGGGCCTGCCATCATCCTGGCCGCGATCACGATGGCCACGAAGGTCGCCACCGGGTACCTCTCCGCCAAGCGCGCCGGCATCGGCGTGCCGGGACGCTGGCGCGCCGGCTTCGCCCTCACGGCCCGCGGCGAGTTCTCCATCGTCATCGCCGGGCTGGCCGTCACAGCCGGCGTCGCCCCGCTGCTCGCGCCCCTCGCCACCGCCTACGTGCTCATCACCGTGATCCTCGGCCCGATCCTGGCCCGCGTGCCGGACGCCCGCTGGTTCAAGGCCGCGATCAAGCGCCGCGCGCTCGTCGCACGCACCCAGTAATCCCACTCTTCCGTCGTGGACGGGACTATTCCAGCCTCGGATGGCATTGTGATCTATATGACCACGATCAACGACATTCCCCTCACGACCATCAACGGCGAGACGACGACGCTCGGCGAGTACGGCGATTCGGTCAAGCTCATCGTGAACGTGGCATCGCGCTGCGGCCTCTCCCCGCAGTACGAGAAGCTCGAGGCCATGCAGAAGCTGTACGAGGACCGCGGATTCACCGTCCTCGGCTTCCCGAGCAACCAGTTCCTGCAGGAGCTCGGAAGCGAGGAGGCCATCGCCGAGTACTGCTCGACGACATGGGGCGTCACGTTCCCGATGTTCGAGCGGGTCAAGGTCAACGGCCGCAACCAGCACCCGCTGTACTCCGAACTGGTGAAGACGCCGGATGCAGCGGGCAAGGCCGGCAAGGTCAAGTGGAACTTCGAGAAGTTCGTCATCACGCCCGACGGGCAGGTGCACCGCTTCCGGCCGGTCGTCGAGCCGGACGCTCCCGAGATCGTCGAGCTCATCGAGGGGTCGCTGCCCCGCTAACCTGCTCGCATGGCAGTTACGACCGGCACGGCGGGAATGAGCGCGACCGAGGCCGCAGATTACACGCGCGCCGTGCTGGACGTCGCGATCCGCGTGACCGAGGTCCTGTTCACGAACGGGGCGGGCGCCGAGGACGCCGTGGCAGCCATGCAGGCGGTCACGCACGCCTACGGGTTGCGCAACATCGAAGCCGACATCACCTACACGCTCATCAGCCTGAGCTGGGAGAATCCGGCGACGTACGAGACGATCTCGCGCAGCCGGAACGTGAAGTACCGCACGCTCGACTACCACAAGCTCAGCCGCGCGACCGAGCTCATCGGCCGGATCATCGAGGATCCCCCCTCCGTGGCGGATGCCCGCCGTCAGGTCGCGATCATCGTCGGCGGCGCCCCCGCCTATCCGCGGATCCTGCGCCGCATCGGCTGGAGCCTGGTCGGCGCCGGAGCCGCGTTCCTGCTGGGCGGCGGGATCATCGTGGCAGCCGCATCCTTCCTCGCCACGCTCGTCATCGACCTCATCACCACCGCCATGCAGCGGCGGCGCGTTCCGGTGTTCTACCAGTCCGTGGCCGGCGGCGCGGTCGGGCCCCTCGTGGCGGCCGCGGTGTACGCGATGGATCCGGGAGTCAACCCGTCCCTCGTCGTGGTCGCTGCGATCATCATGCTGCTCGCCGGCGTCACCACGTTCGGAGCCGTCCACGACACGCTCTCCGGCTTCTACGTCACCGGGACGGCACGCCTGGTCGAGGCCGTCCTCATCACGAGCGGCCTGGTCGCCGGGGTCCTGGGCAGCACGATGCTGCTGGACCGCTTCGGCATCACCCTGCAGATCGACCCCACCATGACGACGTCGATCGAGGGCCTGCCCACCCAGCTCGCCGCATCCGTGGTCATCGTGCTCGGCTTCTCCCTCGCGGTGCAGGTGCCGTTGCGCGCCTTCTGGGCGGTGTGCCTGCTCGGGGCGGTGGCCGAGCTGCTCTACGCGCTCGCGGTGGGTGCCGGGGTCGGCATCGTCTTCGCCGCGGGAGGCGCAGCCGTCGTCGTCGGCCTGCTGGCGGCCCTCGTCGTGCTGATCGTGCGCGTGCCGCCGCTCGTCGTCGTCGTGTCGGCCCTCGTGCCGCTCGTGCCCGGCCTCATCCTGTTCCAGGGCCTCATGCAGGTGGCGGACGCCGACATCGACGGTCTGCTCTCGCTGCTCGCCGCGGCGGGGGTCGCTGCGGCCCTCGCCGCCGGCGCCATCCTCGGGCAGTACCTGGTGCAGGCCACGCTGGGACCGGCACGGAAGCTCCAGCGCCGTTTCGTCGGCCCGCTCATGGCCCTCCCGATCCAGCTGGGCCGGAAGCGCGTGCACGAACACACCGACCGCGTCTGATGCTTGCCACTGGGGCACCCGCGGTGCTTGGCTGACACCATGATCGAACCTGTGCGAGTCTTCAGTGGTTTCGCCGTCGACGATGTCGCAGCGGCGAAGGCGTTCTACGCCGACACCCTCGGCATCGGCGTCACCGAGGAGATGGGCGGCCTGCTGCTCGACCTGGGCGACGACCACAGCGTCTTCGTCTACCCCAAGCCGAACCACGAGCCGGCCGGGTACACGATCCTCAACTTCGCCGTCGCCGACATCGACGCGGCCGTGGCCGACCTGGAGGCCAGCGGGGTTCGCATGCTCCGCTACGAGGGCTTCCCGCAGGACGAGCACGGCATCCAGCGACCGCCGGCCGGCCAGGGCCCGAACATCGCGTGGTTCACGGACCCCGCCGGCAACATCCTCTCGGTGCTCTCCGACTCCTGAGATCCCACGAGAATAGACGGATGAGCCTTCCCTCCTCCGACACCGTCGTCCTCTACCCGGCCGGTGCCGTCACGAACCGCGCGCGCGTCCTGCACGTGCACCCGCTCGGCGACGGCCGCTCAGCCGTGCTGCTCGACGAGACCGCCTGCCATCCCGTCGATGCCGGCTGGCCCGACCAGGGGGCGGACCGGGCGGTCCTGCGCCTCGGGGACGGGACGGAGGCGGTCGTGACGGATGCGGTCGTGTCCGCCACGGACGGCGCCGACCTGTTCATCGGATCCGACATCCCGGTGCGGAAGGGCGAGGAGGGCTGGAGCTTCGTCGTCGCCCACCTGGTCGCCGAGGACGCCGGCATCGCCGAGGACGACGACGTCACCGTGGTGGTCGACGAGTCGTACCGACGGTCCCTCTCCGTCGGCCACACCGGCTGCCATCTCGCCTCCCTCGCCATCAACCGCGCCGTCGCCGGCCGCTGGACCAAGGAGGTGCGCGCGGACGGACTCGGCCAGCCCGACTTCGACGGCGCCGCCATCGAGTCGTCGACCATCCGCGAGAACGGGTCGACGGACGTGTTCCGGCTCAACAAGTCACTCCGCCGCAAGGGCTTCACGACCGACGGCATCGCCGAGGAGCTGGCGAGCATCGAGACCGCCGTCAACGAGACGCTGGCGGCGTGGATCGGCGAGGCCGCCGCCGTGCGGGTCGAGCGTTCGGGCACGGCCCTCACGGACCGCCGGGCGTGGGTGTGCGACCTCGCGGAGGCATCCGTCGGCATCCCCTGCGGCGGAACCCACGTGCACTCGCTCGCCGAACTCGGCTCGCTCACGGTGTCGCTCGGACTCACGGATGCCGACGGCACGCCGACGCTCACGATGCTGACGGACGCCGGCTGAGGCGGATGCGTCGACGTGAGCACGCAGACGGCTGAAGCGTTCATCGCCGAACTCGACGAGCTCCGCGACCCGGCCGAGCTCGCCAAGATCCTGCGCTACTTCACTCCGGGACCCGACGAGGAGTTCATCGGAGCCCGCATGGGATCGATCTTCACCCTCTCCAAGCGCTACCTCGACCTGCCGGTCGGTGAGCTCGAGCGGCTGCTCGAGAGTCCGGTGCACGAGGTGCGGGTGGGCGCCTGCAGCATCATGGGGAAGTCCGCCGCCGCGAAGCGCACGAGCGTGGAGCGTCGCGAGGAACTGTACGAGCTGTACCTCCGACGGTCGGACCGCATCGACAACTGGGACCTCGTCGACCTCGCCGCCCGCGACGTGCTCGGGGGCTGGCTCGCCGACCGCCCGCGCGATCCGCTCTACGTGCTCGCGCGCTCCGGCTTCTGGCCGGACCGGCGATCGGCGCTCCTCGCCACCGCGTGGTTCATCCGAGCCGGTGACGTGACGGATGCGCTGGCGATCTCCGAGATCGTGCTCGACGACGAGGAGCCACTCGTCACCAAGGCAGCCGGCTGGATGCTGCGCTACGCCGGGGACGCCGATCGGGCGGCTCTCGTCTCCTTCCTCGACGAGCACGCTGCGACGATGCAGCGCGTGATGCTCGGGAACGCCCTGGAGCACTTCAGCGCAGACGAGAAGGCGCACTACCGCGGTCTTGGTCGCTGAGCACGGGTCGTGTGGAAGCTGGGAAGTCAACCCCTAGTCCCACCCCGGTGGAGCTGAGAGCGTGGAACCCAACCGACTGAAGGAGGTCCGTCATGGGCTTGGACGACAAGATCAAGCACGGAGCCGAAGAGGCTGCAGGCAAGGTCAAGGAGGGTGTCGGCAAGGCGACCGACAACGAACGCCTCGAAGCCGAGGGCAAGGCCGATCAGACCAAGGCCAATGTGAAGCAGGTCGGCGACGACGTCAAGGACGTCTTCAAGGGCTGAGCCTCCTTCCCTGCAGCGCCCTCGTCCTCACGGACGGGGGCGCTTCTCATGTGCCGGGCGTAGCATCCGCCTCATGAGAAGCGACGTCACGCGTGTCCCACCCGCAGTCGGCCAGGAGTCCGTGTGGGACTACCCCCGCCCTCCGCGCATCGAGCCCGTCGACCGACGCGTGAGCATCGTCCTCGGGGGCGACGTGATCGTCGACACCCGCGACGTCGTGCGCGTGCTGGAGACGAGTCACCCGCCGGTGTACTACCTGCCTCTCTCAGCGTTCAGGGACGGCGTCGTCGTGCCGGCCGCCGGCTCGTCGTACTGCGAGTTCAAAGGCGCCGCCCGGTACCTGACCCTCAGCACACCCGCTCGGAGCGCCGAGCGGGCGGCCTGGACCTATCCGAGCCCCGAGCCCGGCTACGAGCTCCTCCGCGACCGCATCGCCGTGTACGCCGGGCGGGTCGATGAGGCGCGCGTCGATGGCGAGGTCGTGGTCCCGCAGCCCGGAGGCTTCTACGGCGGCTGGATCACCACCGATGTGGTCGGCCCGTTCAAGGGCGGGCAGGGCACGCTGGGATGGTAGAGCATGGCGGAAATGAGAAATGCCCCGCTGAGCGGGGCATTCATCAGGTGGTGGACCTAAGGAGATTCGAACTCCTGACCTCCTCGATGCGAACGAGGCGCGCTACCAACTGCGCCATAGGCCCTGACTTTTTCAACGATACCATCCGATCCGGGTGCCGTTGAACACCGGGGAGGAACGGATCAGGCGGTACGGCGGCGACGCAGCACGGCGTCGAGGTCGGCCATCCCCGGCGCGGTGTCATCGACGATGCCCATGCGCGCGAACCGGCCGTCGGCGGCCGCCTGCGAGGCCGCAGGAGCCGTCGCGGGTCGCGCGGCGGGAGTCGCC
>JBEVEO010000097.1:0-4300 GCA_040512695.1 Leifsonia sp.
GCTCACCGACCTGGTCGCGGCGATGGACCGCATCGTCCAGACCGGTCGCCTCGACGGGATGCCGATCCACTACCTCGACGGCGTGGTGTTCAGCGCGGATGAAAGCTATCTCTGCGTCGGCACGCAGACTGCGGCATCCGGAGCCGTCAGCGACTACACCGGCCGGCGGATCTACTACCGCTCCCTCCAGCACGACGACGGTGTGAAGGACGACCGGCTCACGATCCACGACTACCTGTGGCGGTGGGACACCGACTGGTTCTGGTGCTCGGAGGCGTTCGGCGCCCAGCAGCCGCTGATCCGCCGGTTCTGGCCCCGACGCCACCTCCGCAGCAGCTCGTATGCGACGCTCATGAGGCTCGAACGGCGGTTCGACATCGGCGACCGCCTCGAGCGGCTCAAGGGCCGGCCGCGCCGGGAACGCGTGATCCAGGATGTCGAGATCCCGATCGGACGCTGTGCGGAGTTCCTGGACTGGTTCCTGGCGAACGTGCCGATCGCGCCGATCTGGCTGTGCCCGCTGCGCCCGCGTGGCCTCACCGGGGCCGACACCGCGGACGCCTGGCCGCTCTACCCGATCCGTCCGAACCAGGACTACGTCAACGTCGGCTTCTGGTCGACGGTGCCGGTGGGCTCGACCGCGGGGGAGACGAACCGGCGCATCGAGCACGAGGTCGGCGCGCTCCACGGGCACAAGTCGCTGTACTCCGAGTCCTTCTACTCGGCTGAGGAGTTCGACGGCCTCTACGGCGGCGAGTTCTACCGGGACGTGAAGAGGCGGTACGACCCCGACTCACGCCTCCTCGACCTCTATGCGAAGGCGGTGCAACGACGATGACGACGTTCAAGGAGCGGGCGGGCGAGGCCGGAGCGGCGGACCCGACGAAGCGGCCGGCGGGGGCCGAGGTGCCCGGGGCGCACGGCTCCACCCGGAAGTACAGCCTCGCCGAGGTGCTGGAGCTCATGGCCGGAGGACGGCTCCCACTGCGGTTCACCGCCTACGACGGCAGCTCGGCCGGCCCGGCCGACGCTCCGCTCGGGATCGAGTTGACGGCGCCGCGCGGCACGACCTACCTGGCCACCGGCCGGGGCGACCTCGGCCTCGCCCGTGCCTACATCGCCGGTGACCTCGAGATCCACGGCGTGCACCCCGGCGACCCCTACGACCTTCTCAAGGCGCTCGCCGACGACCTCGTCTTCGCGCTGCCGTCGCCCCGCGTGATGGTCGACGTCATCCGCTCCATCGGCGTCGAGCACCTGCGCCCGATCGCCCCGCCGCCGCAGGAGGCGCAGCCGCGCTGGCGTCGCGTCGGCATCGGGCTCCGGCACAGCAAGAGCCGTGACGCCGAGGCCATCCACCACCACTACGACGTCTCGAACACGTTCTACGAATGGGTGCTCGGGCCGTCGATGACGTACACGTGCGCGTGCTACCCGCGCCGCGACGCGACGCTCGACGAGGCACAGGAGAACAAGTACCGGCTCGTGTTCGAGAAGCTGCGGCTGAAGCCAGGCGACCGGCTGCTCGACGTCGGATGCGGATGGGGCGGCATGGTGCGCTACGCCGCACGCCGTGGCGTGAAGGCCACCGGCGTGACGCTGTCGGAGGAGCAGACCACGTGGGCGCGGCAGGCCATCGCGGACGAGGGCCTGTCGGACCTCGCCGAGGTGCGCTTCGGCGACTACCGCGACATCGTCGAGTCCGGTTTCGACGCGGTGTCGTCGATCGGGCTGCTCGAGCACATCGGCGTGCGGAACTACCCGTCGTACTTCCGGTTCCTGCAGTCGAGGCTCCGCCCCGGCGGGCTCCTGCTCAACCACTGCATCACCCGGCCCGACAACACGTCCGAACCGTCGACGCGCGGCTTCATCGACCGCTACGTCTTCCCGGACGGTGAGCTGACCGGCTCAGGCCGCATCATCACCGAGGCCCAGGATGCGGGACTCGAGGTGCTGCACGAGGAGAACCTGCGCCAGCACTACGCCCTCACGCTCCGAGACTGGTGCGGCAACCTCGTGGAGCACTGGGACGAGGCCGTCGCCGAGGTCGGGCTCCCCACCGCGAAGATCTGGGGACTGTACATGGCCGGGTCGCGGCTCGCCTTCGAGGGCGGCGGGATCCAGCTGCACCAGGTGCTCGCGGTCAGGCCCGAGCGCGGCGGCGGCGTGGGCGACCTTCCGCTGCGACCGTGGTGGACGCCCTGATCGTGTGAGGGGCGACGGCGGCGGTAGGCTCCGAGCGTGAGCGAGCGCGATGACGAGGTCGACCTGATCATCGACGCATGGTCGCGTCGGCTGCCCGACGTCGACCTCACCCCGCTGGACGTCATGTCGCGTCTCCGCCGGGCATCGAACCGGCTCAACCGGCTGCGCGCCGACGCGTTCAGCGGCGCCGGGCTCGCGGCGTGGGAGTTCGACGTGCTCGCCGCGCTGGCCCGAGCGGATCCTCCGCACGAGCTCAGCCCGGCCCACCTCATCGAGGCCACCATGATCGGCAGCGCCGCGATGACGAACCGGCTCGACAACCTCTCGCGGCGCGGGCTCGTCGACCGGCGGCCGCATCCACGCGATGGACGCAGCGTGCTCGTGCGCCTGACCGCCGAGGGGGCCGTGCGCGTCGATGACGCCATGCGCCGGCTCGCGCACAGCGAGGCCGATGACCTGCGCGGGCTCAGCGCCGAGGAGCAGGCCACGCTCGCCCGGCTGCTGCGCCGGCTGGCCGCCGCCGACTAGCGCTGAGCGAGCACGGCGTCGAGACTCTCGCCGACGATCCGCAGGCCGGCGGCGAGCTCGTCGTCGGAGATGGTGAGTGCGGGCAGGAACTTGAGCACCTCGTCGTGGGCGCCGGACGTCTCGATGATGAGGCCCCGCGTGAACGCCTCCTTCGAGATCCGGCCGGCGAGGGTGCGATCGCCGTCGATGGCGAGCCCGTACATGAGGCCGCGCCCGCGGACCACGGCACCGAGCTCCGGATGCGCGGCGGCGAGGCGCTCGAGTTCGGACCTCAGCATGGCGGACTTGGCCTTCACGGCATCCGTGAGGGCATCATCCGACCAGTACTCCTCGAGGGCGACCCGGGCGGAGACGAAGGCGAGGTTGTTGCCGCGGAACGTGCCCGTGTGCGCGCCGGGCTTCCACACGTCGACCTCCGGCCGCAGCAGCACGAGCGACATCGGCAGTCCCGATCCGGAGATCGACTTCGACACGGTGACGATGTCGGGAACGATGCCGGACTCCTCGAAGGCGAAGAAGGAACCGGTGCGGCCGATGCCCGACTGGATCTCATCGAGGATGAGCAGGATGCCGCGCGCGGTCGTGATGCGGCGCAACCGCTGCAGCCAGGACGCGCTCGCCACATTGATGCCGCCCTCGCCCTGGACGGCCTCGACGATGACGGCGGCCGGAAGGTCGAGTCCGCTGCCGGGATCGGCGAGCATCTTCTCGAACAGGTCGAGCGTGTCGACGCCGTCGCCGAGGTAGCCGTCGAACGGCAGGCGGGTGACGTCGTCGAGCGACACGCCGGCCGCCTCGCGGTAGTGACCGTTGCCGGTGGCGGCCAGGCCGCCCAGGCTCAGCCCGTGGAAGGCGTTTGTGAACGCGACGACGTTCGAGCGCCCGGTCGCCTGCCTGGCCACCTTGAGCGCCGCTTCGACGGCGTTCGCACCGGTGGGGCCGGTGAACTGCAGCTTGTGGTCGAGGCCGCGCGGGGCGAGCACGAGGCGCTCGAAGGCCTCGATGAAGTCCCGCTTGGCCGATGTCGCCATGTCGAGGCCGTGGATGATGCCGTCGCGCTCGAGGTAGTCGATGAGCGCGCGCGTGAACAACGGGTTGTTGTGCCCGTAGTTCAGGACCCCCGCGCCGGCGAAGAAGTCGAGGAACTCCCGCCCGTCGGCCGCGCGCAGGGTCGACCCGCTGGCGCTGTCGAAGACCACGGGGAAGGAACGGATGTACCCCCGCACCTCCGACTCTCTCCGGTCGAATGTCTCCAAGGACGAGACGTCGCTCACGTCGCACCACCTCTGTTGTCGAATACTGCGCTGCTACGAGCGTACGTGGCGTCGCCGCCCCACGCTCACGCGCGGCGTCTGAGCAGCCACAGCACGGGACTCGAGCCGAGAAAGTCGACCAAGCGGTCGAGGCCGCGTTCCGTCCTCAGATCGGCGTCGCCCGTCGCGTGCGGGCCGGGTACGGGAATCGTCATGGGTCCACCTTGCACCCTCCCGTGGAGCATCCGGGGATCCGTAGTCTGGTGCCATGCCTGCCGCCATCGAGGATCCTCGCGCCGAACTCGTGGCGCTGT
>JBEVEO010000204.1:0-3905 GCA_040512695.1 Leifsonia sp.
AGCCGACGCACCACGAGCGCGGCGTGGTCTTGCACGCTCAGGTTGCGGCCGGGAGTGGGGCTCGACCCGTACCCCGGCAGATCGAAGGAGATGACCCGGCCGAACGACGACAGGACCCGGGCGAGGCCCGTGAACTCACGATGTGACAAGCCGATGCCGTGCAGCAGCACGAACACCGGCCCGTCTGCCGGGCCGGGCACGGTGAAGGTGCGCAGCCCCGAGTCGCGCTCCGGCCGATCAGGCATCGGCGGGAACGCGCACGGTGAGCGCACCCGGTTCGAGCCACGTCTTGAACGCCGTCGCCTTGCCGAATCCGTCGCCGTCGAGTTCGATCTCCTCCGGCCGGTTCAGCCGCAATGCGAGGGTCGTGCCCGTCGTGTACTTGAGCGCGTCGACGTCTTTGGTGGGCAGTTTGCGCCCGGCCTTGGTGCGGCTGAGCACGCCGTTCTCCCAGAACACCTTGCCGAAGATCTGCACCCAGCCGAAGACGCTCTTCGGACTGAGCACAAGCACGTCGAACACGCCGTCGTCGACAGCGGCGTCGGGCATAAGCAGGATGTTCGCGGGCAGGGACCCGCAGTTGCCGATCATGATCGAGTGGGCGCGCACGTGTCGTTCGCGGTGCTGATCGAGTTTGTACCTGAAGTTCAAGTCGTTCTTGTCACGGAACACGAGCGCGATGGCCTTCACGTAGGCCAGCCAGCCGGCTTTCGCCTTGAGGTCGTCGTCGGTGTTCGCGATCATCTTCGCGTCGATGCCGAGGCCGGCCATCACGAGGAAGACCTTCTCCTCGACGGTGTCGTCGGCGCGCGTGACACTGATCACGCCCACGTCGATGCGGCGATCCATACCCGTGAACACCGCGGTCACGGCCTGCTCCACGTTGGTGAGCGTGAGCTCGAGGTTGCGGGCGAGGAGGTTGCCGGTGCCCGAGGGCACGAGGGTGAGCGGGATGCCGGTTCCTCGCAGGGCGGATGCGACGGCGCGCACGGTCCCGTCGCCGCCGGCAGCGAGAACGACAGTCACCCCGGCCTCGACGGCCCGGGCCGCGACCACGCCGCCCGGGTCCTCGACCGTGGTCTCAAGCCAGAGCGGATCCGCCCAGCCGTGCCAGTCCGAGTGCCGCGCGACGACTGCCCGAAGGGCCGCCGGATCGACCTTGGTCGGGTTCACGATCACGGCCGCCCGGCGGGTCCGGTGTTCGGGCGATGACATGCGTCCCACCGTATTGCATGGTGTCGCGGAGGCGTCGGGTGAGCGAGCTCGGTGTCCTTCGCCGCAGCCCCGCGCGAAACCGGCGCGAAGGTGCGCGATTGTAGACTGACGACCGTGATCGATCCCGTACTCCTCCGCGACCACCCTGCCGTCATCAAGGCCTCGCAGGAGGCCCGCGGCGATTCCCCGGCCCTCGTCGACGCCGCCCTCGAGGCCGACGGCATCCGTCGCGCGGCGATCTCCGAATTCGAGCGGCTGCGCGCCGAGCAGAACGCGTTCGGCAAGCGCGTCGCCCAGGCGGCCCCCGACGAGAAGAAGGCGCTCGTCGCCGAGGTGCAGCAGCTCGCCGCCCGGGTCAAGGAGGCGAACCAGACGGCGACGGATGCCGCTGCCCGTTTCGACGAGATCGTGAGGGGCATCGGCAATGTCATCATCGACGGCGTCCCGGCCGGTGGCGAGGACGACTTCGTCACCCTCCGCGAGGTCGGCGAGATCCCCACGTTCGACTTCCCGGCGCGCGACCACCTCGAGATCGGCGAGATCCTCGACGCCATCGACATGGGTCGCGGCGCCAAGGTGAGCGGCGCCCGCTTCTACTACCTGAAGGGCATCGGCGCCCGCCTCGAGATCGCCCTCATGAACATGGCGCTCGACCGGGCGATGGCCGCCGGTTTCATCCCGCTCATCACGCCCACGTTGGTCAAGCCCGAGATCATGCAGGGCACCGGCTTCCTCGGCGCCCACTCCGACGAGGTCTACCACCTCCCCAAGGAGGACCTCTACCTCACCGGCACCAGCGAGGTGGCGCTCGCCGGTTACCACTCCGACGAGATCATCGACGTGGAGAAGGGGCCGCTGCGCTACGCCGGTTGGAGCACCTGCTACCGCAGCGAGGCCGGCAGCCACGGCAAGGACACCCGCGGCATCATCCGCGTGCACCAGTTCAACAAGCTCGAGATGTTCTGTTACATCAGGCCCGACGCAGCCGAGGCGGAGCACGCCCGCCTGCTCTCGCTGCAGGAGGAGATGCTGCAGTCGCTCGGCCTCAGCTACCGCGTGATCGACACCGCTGCCGGCGACCTGGGCTCCAGCGCCGCCCGCAAGTTCGACGTCGAGGCCTGGGTGCCCACGCAGAACGCCTACCGCGAGCTCACGTCCACGAGCAACTGCACCACGTTCCAGGCCCGTCGCCTCGACACCCGCTACCGCACCGAGAGCGGCAAGACCGCACCCGTCGCCACGCTCAACGGCACCCTCGCGACCACGCGCTGGATCGTCGCCATCCTCGAGACGCACCAGCTGGCGGATGGCTCCGTGCGGGTGCCGGAGGCGCTGCGGCCCTATCTCGGCGGCCTCGAGATCCTCGAGCCGGCCACGCGTCGATGAGCGCCGAGAGCGACGACGACATCACCCCCGTGGCAGCATCCGAACGATGGCTCATCGCCCTCGACGTCGATGGCACGGTCCTGCACGAGGACGAGACCCTGAGCGCTGCGGTGCGCGACGAGATCGTGCGCGTGCAGCAGCTCGGTCACGAGGTCACCCTCGCCACGGGGCGCAGCTGGTCGGCGTCCAAGACCGTGCTCGACGACCTCGGGCTGGCCCCGGAGTTCGTGGTGTGCTCCAACGGCGCTCTCGTCATGGAGCGCGATGAGACCGAGCCCGACGGCTACCGACGCGCCCACGTGGAGACCTTCGATCCCGGCCCCGTGCTCGAGCGCATCCGCACGCACCTGCCGACCGGACGGTTCATGGTCGAGGACCCCCTCGGGTTCCGGCTCTATACCAACGGCATGACCGAGTGGAACCTCGAGAACGCGCGGCTGGCAACCTTCGAGCAGCTCTCCGAGCAGCCCGCCACCCGCGTCGTCGTGGTCTCGCCCGACCACGACCTCGAGGAGTTCCTCTCCATCGTCGAGGGCATGGGCCTGCACCAGGTGACCTACGCCATCGGCTGGACGGCCTGGCTCGACATCGCCCCCGACGGCGTGAACAAGGCCACCGGCCTCGAGCGCGTACGCGAGCGACTCGGCATCCCGCGGTCGCGGGTGTTCGCGGCCGGGGACGGGCGCAACGACATCGACATGTTCCGCTGGGCCGGCGTCGAAGGACGCGCCGTGGCCATGGGACAGGCACCGGACGAGGTGAAGGACGTGGCCACCGAGATCACCGGTTCGGTCCACGAAGACGGCCTCGCGCGGGCGCTGGAGACATTCGAGGGCTGACCCCTTTCGGGTGACGGATGCGTGCCCTCGGCGGCATCCGTCATCTGCGGATGCTGATCAACGGGCGTTTCCACGGCACTCATGCAGAGCCTTCGCAGGTAGGTCTGGGAGTCTGTCGAACACTGCCATCGGCTAGAATCAAGCCCTGTTCGTTTCGAGCCACCCGCATTCGCCCAGGCGAATGCGCCCGGGATGAACATGGAGGGCTGTCCGAGCGGCCGATGGAGCCAGTCTTGAAAACTGGTGGGCAGAGATGTCTCGTGGGTTCGAATCCCACGCCCTCCGCACGACAACGACGAGGCAACCGACTACCGAGAGGAACTGTGTGAGCGACGATCTTCGCCATCACTCCCGCCGGTCCGCGAAGACCCCGGGCGTGGCTCGGCATGGACGACTCAAGCGGTCCAGCGCCACGGCGACGGCGTTCAAGGCGCTCGCCGCCGCGATGGCGGTCGTGTTCGTCGC
>JBEVEO010000209.1:0-7625 GCA_040512695.1 Leifsonia sp.
CGGCCGGCAACAACGTGTTCGGCTACGACACGACGCTTCCGGTGACCGTCGACGAGCTGATCCCCCTCACCCGCGCCGTCGCGCACGCGGTCTCCCGGGCGTTCGTCGTCGCCGACATGCCGTTCGGCTCCTACGAGAGCGGTCCGGACGATGCGCTGCACACCGCCGTCCGCTTCATGAAGGAGACGGGGGCGCACGCGGTCAAGCTCGAGGGCGGGGTGCGCAGCTACAAGCAGATCCGCCGCATCGTCGGTGCCGGCATCCCCGTGATGGCGCACATCGGCTTCACCCCCCAGAGCGAGCACGGACTCGGCGGACACATCATCCAGGGTCGCGGAAGCGGGGCGAAGCAGCTCCTCGAGGACGCTCACGCCGTGCAGGACGCCGGCGCCTTCGCCGTGGTGCTCGAGATGGTGCCGTCCGCGATCGCGGCCAAGGTCACCGAACAGCTCTCCATCCCGACGATCGGAGTGGGGGCCGGCCCGGATGTGGACGGCCAACTGCTGGTCTGGACCGATTTCGCCGGCATGAGCGACGGCCGCGTCCCCAAGTTCGTGAGGCAGTACGCCAACGTGCGCGAGGTGCTGTTCGACGCCGTCACGCAGTACCGCGCCGACGTCGAGTCCGGCGCTTATCCCGCGCCGGAGCACAGCTACGACTGATCCCGACGACTGATCTGGATGCGCGTCGGACTGCGTCGGGCGCCCACTCGCTCGGCGCGGATCGGCGGAGCGCCTCGGGGCCTCAGCGGTCGGCTGCGTCGTCCTCTGCCCACTTCGCGCTGTTCTCGCGCAGCTTCTCGAGGGCGTGCTCCGCTTCGGAGTGCGTGTCGAACGGACCGACGCGGTCGGCCGACGGCGACTCGAAGCCGTACTCGACCTCGCCGGTCTTCATGTTGTACCAGTACTTGTGCGCAGCGTCGGTGGCCATAGGCCGATCCTACGACTGCTGCTGCCGATAGTCTTCAGTCATGGCAGCGAACCACGCGATCGGCATCGATATCGGCGGAACCGGCATCAAAGGAGCGGTGGTCGACCTCGACAGCGGCGAGCTCGTGACCGACCGGATCAAGCTGAACACGCCGGAGGGCGGCGAACCGGCCGACATCGTCTCCACGACGAAGACCCTGCTCGAGCGCCTCGAGCAGAAGGGCGGCGAACTGCCCATCGGCGTGTGCTTCCCCGCCGTCGTCAAGAACGGTCGCACGATGTCGGCAGCCAACGTCTCGAAGAAGTGGGTCGGCCTCGAAGCCGAGAAGCTGTTCGAGAAGAAGCTGGGCCGTGACATCCACTTCGTCAACGACGCGGATGCGGCGGGCTACGCGGAGACCCGCTTCGGAGCGGCCAAGGACATCGCCGGCGTCGTCCTGCTCACCACGCTCGGCACCGGCATCGGATCGGCGCTCATCAACGACGGCGTCCTCGTGCGCAACACCGAACTCGGGCACCTCGAGCTCGACGGCCACGATGCCGAATCCCGGGCCGCGTACTCCGCGATGGAGCGCGAGGGTCTCGACTGGAAGCACTGGGCCCGTCGCCTGCAGAGGTACTACAGCCACCTCGAGATGCTGTTCACCCCCGACCTCTTCGTGGTCGGCGGCGGCGTCTCCAAGCACTACGAGCAGTTCTTCCCCTACCTCGAGCTGCACACCCCCATCGTGCCGGCCGTACACCGCAACAACGCCGGCATCCTGGGGGCCGCGGCACTCGCCGTCACTTCGGGAGTCTGACCCGAGTCGGCAGTCCGACCCGGCGATCGCGGCCCGCACGATCGCCGCGCAGTGAGGACTCCGTTAGCGTTCCGACGTGCACTGTGAGGAACCCGTGAGGACCGGCATCGATGCGCCGGCCGAACGGTTCGATGAGGCATGTGGTCTTGCGCCACTGCGTGCAGCGTCCTGCACGCACCGCCTGATATCGGAGTCTCCTTGCTCGACATCGTCTTCATCGTGGGGATCATCGCGCTCGTCGCGCTCGTCACCATCATCGCGCGGGGGGTGGAGCGACTGTGATCGTCGTCGACATCATCGCCGCCGTGCTCGCCGTCGCGGCCGTCGCGTATCTCGTGGTCGCCCTGCTCAGACCGGAGCGCTTCTAGATGCCCCCGCTCGTTCTGCTGCTCCTGCAGCTCGCGACCCTCGCACTCCTCCTCGGCCTGGCGTATCGTCCCCTCGGCGACTACATGGCCCACGTCTTCACCAGCCGCAGGGATCTGGCCGTCGAACGCGGCGTCTATCGTCTTATCGGGGTGAAGAGCGACTCCGACCAGGCCTGGCCCAGCTACTTCCGCAGCGTGATCGCGTTCTCCGCCGTGGGCATCGTCATCGTCTACGGCGTCCAGCGCCTGCAGGCATTCCTGCCGTATGCGCTCGGGCTTCCCGCCGTCCCTGAGAACCTCTCGTTCAACACCGCCATCTCGTTCGTGACCAACACGAACTGGCAGTCGTACTCCCCCGAGCTCACCCTCGGCTATTCCGTGCAGCTGATCGGCCTCGCCGTGCAGAACTTCGTCTCCGCAGCCGTCGGCATCGCCGTGGCGGTCGCTCTCGTGCGTGGCTTCGCCCGCCGGTCGAGCCCGACGATCGGCAACTTCTGGGTGGACCTGTTCCGCGGCACGCTCCGCATCCTGCTGCCGCTCGCCGCGATCTTCGCGGTCGTCCTCATCATCGGCGGCGTCATCCAGAACGTGAACGACTACACGGACGCCTCGACCTTGGCGGGAGCGACACAGGCCATTCCGGGAGGTCCCGTGGCCTCCCAGGAGGCGATCAAGCTGCTCGGCACGAACGGCGGCGGGTTCTTCAATGTGAATTCGGCGCATCCGTTCGAGAACCCGACGGCGTGGACGAGCCTCGTCGAGATCTTCCTCATGCTCGTCATCCCGTTCGCGCTGCCACGCACCTTCGGCGCGATGGTCGGCGACAAGCGCCAGGGTTACGCCATTCTCGCCACCATGGTCGCGTTCTTCATCGTGTCGGTCTCGGCCATGAGCGCGTTCGAGCTGGCCGGTTCCGGTTCGGCCACGAGCCTCGCCGGCGGCGCGATGGAGGGCAAGGAGGCGCGCTTCGGCATCATCGGTTCGACGCTGTTCGGAACGACCAGCACGCTCACGTCGACGGGCGCCGTGAACTCGATGCACGATTCGTACACCGCACTCGGCGGCGGCATGGCGATGATCAACATGATGCTCGGCGAGGTCGCTCCCGGTGGCGTCGGCGCCGGCCTCTACGGCTTGCTGGTGATCGCGATCATCGCCGTCTTCCTCGCCGGACTCATGGTCGGACGCACGCCCGAGTACCTCGGCAAGAAGATCGGAACCCGCGAGATCAAACTCGCGAGCCTCTACATCCTCACCACGCCGATCCTCGTCCTCGCAGGCACGGCGCTCAGCTTCGGTGTTCCGGCGATCCGCGACGACGTCGAGGGCACATCCATCTGGAACCAGGGTCTGCACGGCTTCTCGGAGGTGCTCTACGCATTCA
This sequence comes from Leifsonia sp., assembly GCA_040512695.1. Taxonomy (GTDB): domain Bacteria; phylum Actinomycetota; class Actinomycetes; order Actinomycetales; family Microbacteriaceae; genus Orlajensenia. The sequence goes on from JBEVEO010000209.1 coordinate 3,482, forward strand.
CCTCGGCTGCGAACAACAACGGCTCGGCCTTCGCCGGACTCACGGCGAACACCCCGTGGTTCAACACGGCCCTCGGTGTCGCCATGTTCCTCGGGCGATTCCTGCCGATCCTGTTCGTTCTCGCGCTCGCAGGATCCCTGGCCGCCCAGGACACCGTTCCCGCGACGACCGGCACCCTGCCGACGTACCGGCCCCTGTTCGTCGGCCTGCTCTTCGGCACGGTCCTCATCGTGTCGGCGCTCACCTACTTCCCCGTTCTCGCGCTGGGTCCCCTGGCTGAAGGGCTGAACTGATCCATGTCCACCATCACTGAACCCACCCGACCGACCCGGTCGGACCCCAAGCCGGAGAAGACCGGCGGAGGAGCCTTCTCCTTCTCGCAACTCGTCGCCGCCTTCCCCGGCGCCCTGCGCAAGCTCGATCCGCGCTCGATGTGGCATAACCCCGTCATGTTCATCGTCGAGGTGGGCGCAGCGTTCACCACGGTGCTCGCGATCGTCGAACCCTTCGTACCGGGCTCTCGTGAGTCCGGCGGCACCGACATGGCGCCGACCTTCACGATCGGCATCGCGATCTGGCTCTGGCTCACGGTGATCTTCGCCAACCTCGCCGAATCCGTGGCCGAGGGGCGCGGCAAGGCGCAGGCGAAGAGCCTGCGTGCGACGCGCACGACCACTCTCGCCCGACGGGTCATCGCCTACGACGCTCTGGCGGATGCTGCGGCAGAGCGCGCACTCCTGGAGGAGACGGCATCGGCCGACCTCAGGCTCGGCGACACCGTCGTCGTCACCGCCGGTGAACTGATCCCCGGCGACGGCGACATCGTCTGGGGCATCGCCTCGGTCGACGAGTCGGCCATCACCGGCGAGTCGGCGCCGGTCGTGCGCGAGTCCGGCGGCGACCGGAGTGCGGTCACGGGCGGAACCCGCGTGCTGTCCGACCGCATCGTGGTGAGCATCACCTCGAAGCCCGGCGAGACCTTCGTCGACCGGATGATCCGGCTCGTCGAGGGGGCATCGCGGCAGAAGACCCCGAATGAGATCGCGCTCGAGATCCTCCTCGCGACGCTCTCGATCGTCTTCCTGGTCGTCGTGGTGACGATCGGCCCGATCGCCGACTACTCGGATGCCGCTCCCAGCATCCCCGTGCTCGTCGCGCTCCTCGTCTGCCTCATCCCGACGACCATCGGAGCCCTGCTGTCGGCCATCGGCATCGCGGGCATGGACCGCCTCGTCCAGCACAACGTGCTCGCGATGTCGGGTCGGGCGGTCGAGGCCGCCGGCGACGTCACGACGCTGCTGCTCGACAAGACGGGCACGATCACCTATGGCAACCGGCAGGCGGCAGAGTTCCTCCCCATCACAGGGGTCGGCGATGCCGAACTCGCCGCGGCCGCCCGCGCCTCGTCCCTGAGCGATCCCACGCCGGAGGGCAGGTCGGTCGTGGACCTGGCCGACCGTCAGGGACACTCCACCGACGACGCACCCGACGGCGAGGTCGTGCCGTTCACGGCCCAGACCCGGATGAGCGGCGTCGACTACGCAGACGGCTCCCAGGTGCGCAAGGGAGCGGCGTCGACCGCCACCGAGTGGGTGCGAGCCAGCGCGACCGTCCCGGCCCCTGTCACGGCCGAGCTGGATCGCATCGTCACTCGGGTCTCGGAGGCCGGAGGGACGCCACTCGTCGTGGCCACGCGCACGGCCGGCGGCGACGCACGCATCCTCGGCGTCATCCACCTCAAGGACGTCGTGAAGACCGGGCTGCGCGAGCGGTTCGCCGACCTCCGTCGCATGGGGATCCGAACCGTCATGATCACCGGCGACAACCCGCTGACCGCGAAGGCGATCGCCGCGGAGGCGGGGGTCGACGACTATCTCGCCGAGGCGACGCCGGAGGACAAGATGGCCCTCATCCGCCAGGAACAGGAGGGCGGCAACCTCGTCGCCATGACCGGCGACGGCACGAACGACGCTCCGGCGCTCGCCCAGGCCGATGTCGGCGTCGCGATGAACACCGGCACGTCGGCGGCGAAGGAGGCCGGCAACATGGTCGACCTCGACTCGGACCCAACCAAGCTCATCGACATCGTGCGCATCGGCAAGCAGCTGCTCATCACGCGCGGATCACTCACGACCTTCTCGATCGCGAACGACGTCGCGAAGTACTTCGCCATCATCCCGGCGATGTTCGCGGGCGTCTTCCCCGGACTCGCGGCCTTGAACCTCATGCAGCTGCACTCGCCCGCTTCGGCGATCATGTCGGCTGTCATCTTCAACGCGATCATCATCGTGATCCTCATCCCCCTGGCGCTTCGCGGCGTGCGCTACCGCGCGGCATCCGCATCGGGGATCCTCGGTCGCAACCTGCTGATCTACGGACTCGGCGGCGTGATCGCACCCTTCATCGGCATCAAGCTCATCGACATCGTCGTGAGCCTCCTGCCCGGCTTCTGACGACTGACTAAGGACACAGAGACAATGTCGACACTTCGCGGGTCATCCCGCCAGTACTGGGTCGCAATCCGCGCCATGCTGATCCTCACGCTCCTCCTGGGAGTGCTCTATCCCCTGGTGATCACCGCCGTCGGCCAGATCGCCGCGCCGGCTCAGGCCAACGGCTCGCTCGTGCGCGTCGACGGCGAGGTGGTGGGGTCCAGCCTCATCGGCCAGGGCTTCACGGATGCGGACGGGAACGCGCTCCCCGAGTGGTTCCAATCACGACCCTCCGCAGCCGGTGACGGCTGGGACGGTGCCGCATCGAGCGGGAGCAACCTCGGCCCGAACAGCGACGACCTGCGCGACGCCGTCGCCGCCAGGCAGCGCGCCATCGAGGATGCCGACGGGGTCACGGCCGGCGCGATCCCAGCCGATGCCGGGACCGCATCTGGATCGGGACTGGATCCCCACATCAGTCCGGCGTACGCGCGCCTCCAGGTCGCGCGCGTCGCGGCCGCCCGTGGCCTCGAGACCTCAGAAGTGGCGAAGCTGGTCGAGTCTATGATTCAGGGACGGGACCTCGGATACCTCGGCGAGCCGACGGTCGACGTCCTCCAGTTGAACATCGCCTTGGCAGAGATGGGTTCCGGTAACCAGTGACACGTGGTCGGTTGCGAGTCCTCCTCGGTGCGGCGCCGGGCGTCGGCAAGACCTACGCGATGCTCGAGGAGGGCCGCCGGCTGGTCGAGGCCGGCCGGGACGTCGTCGTGGCGGTCGTCGAGACCCATGGCCGCGCAGCGACCTCGGCGATGCTCGACGGCTTCGAGGTGGTTCCACGGGTGAGGCGTGAGCACCGGGGTGTCGTGCTCGAGGAGATGGACCTCGACGCCGTGCTGTCCCGGAACCCGTCCGTCGCCCTCGTCGACGAACTGGCGCACACCAATGCGCCCGGCTCCCGGCACGAGAAGCGCTGGGAGGACGTGCACGCCCTGCTCGACGCCGGAATCGACGTGTACTCGACCGTGAACATCCAGCACATCGAGTCCCTCAACGACGTCGTGGAGCAGATCACGGGAGCCGTGCAGCGGGAGACCATCCCCGACGCCGTGCTGCGTGCCGCCGACCAGATCGAGGTCGTCGACCTCGCCCCGCAGGCGCTCCGCGATCGCCTCGCCGGCGGTCTCGTCTACCCGGCCGAACGCATCGACGCCGCGCTCTCGAACTACTTCCGGCTCGGCAACCTCACCGCGCTCCGCGAGCTCGCGCTGCTCTGGCTCGCCGACGAGGTCGACTCGGCGCTCAAGGCCTACCGCGTCGAGCACGGCATCGACCGCAAGTGGGAGGCGCGCGAACGCGTCGTCGTCGCCCTCACCGGCGGCCCCGAGGGCGAGACGCTGCTGCGCCGCGGTGCGCGCATCGCCTCGCGCTCGTCGGGCGGCGAGCTCATCGCGGTGCACGTCACGAATCCCGACGGCATGCGGGCGCGGCATCCGGGCGCCCTCGATGGCCAGCGCACGCTCGTCGAACAGCTCGGCGGCACCTTCCATCAGGTCGTCGGCGAAGACGTGCCGCGTGCGCTCGTCGACTTCGCGAGAGCGGCGAACGCCACGCAGCTCGTGATCGGCGTCAGCCGCCGGTCGCGACTCGCGGCGGCGTTCACGGGACCGGGCATCGGGGCGACGGTCATCCGCGAGTCGGGCGACATCGAC
>JBEVEO010000211.1:0-12103 GCA_040512695.1 Leifsonia sp.
ATCATCCTGTGAGATGCGTATTCACCGGATTGCGAAGTAGGAGTTTTCTGCAGATGTCGAACGAGACCCGTCGCGGTTGGTTTCATCGGAAGGATGACGATGGCAAGCCGGCCGCAGAGCAGGTCGGCGTGGAATCTTCGGCCCCGAACACCACGGAATCCGAGACCGAGACTGCTGTGAGCGCCATCCTGAGCGTTCCAGCCGGTGCGTCCGCTGCCGAAAACCCCGATTCCGACCCCTCCGTGGTCCAGGGAACGGCTCCTGTGGACGTGGATGAGGCGGATGCCACTGCAGCACCGGCTGCCGAGGAGACGTTTCACGTGAAACCCTCCCCCTCCCCACAGACGAACGAGGCCGATACGCCACTGGCCCGCGAGGTCGCCGACCTCACACGCCGCCGCCAGGTCCTGGCGTCCGCTCCCCTCCCCCTGCCGGAGTCGACGCGCATCTTCACGATCTCGAATCAGAAGGGCGGCGTCGGGAAGACCACGACGACCGTCAATCTGGCCGCCGCCCTGGCACTGTCGGGTGCGAAGGTCCTCGTGATCGACCTCGACCCCCAGGGGAACGCGTCGACCGCTCTCGGTGTCGAGCATCGTTCGGACACCGCGAGCGTCTACGACGTGATCATCGGCGATTCTCCGCTGGGCGATGTGATCCAGCAGAGCCCCGAGGCCGGTGACCTCTCCTGCGTCCCCGCGACCATCCATCTCGCCGGCGCGGAGATCGAACTCGTCTCTCTCGTCGCCCGCGAACAACGACTCCGGCGCGCACTGGACCTCCATCTCGCGCAGATGGACGATCCGTACGACTACGTCTTCATCGACTGCCCGCCGTCGTTGGGCCTGTTGACCATCAACGCCTTCGTCGCCGCGAACGAGGTGCTCATCCCCATCCAGTGCGAGTACTACGCGTTGGAAGGCCTCAGTCAGCTGCTCAAGAACATCGAACTCATCGAGAAGCACCTGAATCCCGATCTCGACGTCTCGACGATCCTGTTGACCATGTACGACTCGCGCACCAATCTGGCGAACCAGGTCGCCCAGGATGTGCGCGACCACTTCCCGCAGCAGGTGCTGTCGACGATCATCCCCCGCTCGGTGCGCGTCTCCGAGGCACCGAGCTACGGGCAGAGCGTCATCGGCTACGACCCAGGGTCGTCGGGTTCGCTCTCCTACCTCGAGGCGGCGGCGGAGATCGCACGTCGCGGAGCCCCCATCAGACAAGGAGCAGTCACGTAATGGCGAAGCGCACAGGCCTCGGCCGCGGTATCGGCGCCCTCATCCCCACGGGCGATGAAGAGCGCCCCAGTCGTCCGGTCGACGTGTTCTTCCCGGGAGCACCGGCCTCGGGTTCCGCGCAGGCGGTCGACCCGTCCCCCGAACTCCTCGCCGTGCCGGGAGCGCGTCTGGCGCAGCTCGATCCTGCAGACATCCTCCCCAACGCCGTCCAGCCCCGATCCGTGTTCGTCGCAGAGGACCTCGCGGAGCTCGTGCACAGCGTGCGCGAATTCGGGGTGCTCCAGCCGATCGTGGTGCGCCAGCATCCCGAACTGAGCGGCAAGTACGAGTTGGTCATGGGAGAACGCCGCCTCCGTGCCACCAAAGAGGTTGGTCTCGACACGATTCCCGCCGTCATCAAGGACACCGCCGACGAGGACATGCTGCGTGATGCGCTGCTCGAGAACCTCCACCGGTCCAACCTCAATCCGCTCGAGGAGGCCTCGGCCTACCAACAGCTCCTGAGCGACTTCGGCATCACGCAGGAGGAACTGGCTGGACGAATCGGACGCTCACGTCCCCAGATCTCCAACACACTGCGACTGCTCCGCCTCCCCGAGGCCGTGCAACTGCGTGTCGCAGCGGGTGTGCTGACCGCCGGTCACGCCCGGGCCATCCTCTCGGTGGGTGATCCCGAGGCGATGCAGAAGCTGTCGGACAAGATCGTGAACGAAGATCTCTCCGTGCGGGCGGCCGAGGCTGCAGCCGGCGCCGTGCCCAAGGTGGAGAAGACCCGACCGAACGCCGGAAAGCACCGTGGGCACCTCGACGAGATCGGCTCGCGGCTCGGCGATCGGCTCAACACCCGCGTCAGAATCGCGCTCGGTGCACGCAAAGGCCAGATCACGATCGACTTCGCCACGATCCAGGACCTCAACCGCATCCTCGAGGAGATGGGCGAGCCCAGCTTCCCCGGTTGAGCACCCACTCCCCTGAAGCCCGCCGTTTCACGTGAAACGGCGGGCTTCTTCGTTCCTCGAGGCTGCGATCGCACACCTGCGCGCGAGCCGCGACGGCCGGCCTCGGAGCCGGTTTCACATGAAACGATCGCCGTATCCTGACGGCGGTCGGGATCGCGTTGGAAAACTGCCCCCCAACGAGGTTTCACGTGAAACGGGCGCCTGTGGTCACTCGCCTGGCGCGGCGTTTCACGTGAAACGTCAGCCGGCGGTGCTGGTTTCCGTGGCGGTGACGGCGACGAGTGCGGAGTACACGCCGGCGAGGGTGAGGCCGGCCGCTTCGATGGCCTGGGGCACCAGCGAGGTCTCCGTCATCCCCGGGAGGACGTTCGCTTCGAGGAACCACGGCGTGCCGTCACCGTCGACGATGAGGTCGATCCGGGAGAGCTGGCGGAGGCGAAGGAGATCATGGACGGCGACGGCGGTCTCGGCCACACGCCTGGCGACGTCGTCGGACAGTCTGGCGGGTGAGTAGAACAGCGTCTCCCCTGCGTTGTAGCGGGCATCGAAGCTGTAGACGCCACTCAAGGGCTCGATCTCCACGGCCGGAAGGGCTCGGGATCCGCGGCCGTCATCGATGACCGCCACGGCGACCTCGGTTCCGGTGATGTGACGCTCGACGAGGGCGACATTGGAGTAGCTGTAGGCCTCCACCATCGCGCGCGGGAGCTCGGAGGCGTCGTTGACGATGGACACGCCCTGCGCGGATCCGCCCTCGGAGGGCTTCACCACCACCGGGAAGGCCAGGGCATCCTCCACTCGCGCGAGGACGTCGGCGGCACCCAGGTCGCGGAACGTCTCACGACCGAGGGTGATCGAGTCGGGGGTCGCGATCCCGGCCCGCCGGACGAGCACCTTCGCCACGGGCTTCAGCCAGGCGAGGGAGGCGTCGTCGCCGTGGGCACCGACGAAGGGGATGCCGGTCGTCTCGAGAAGGGACAGCAGGGCGCCGTCCTCGCCGGTCGTGCCGTGCAGGGCCGGCCAGATCACGTCGGGACGGTGTCCGGCCAACCGGGAGAACAGGGTGGCATCCGGGTCGACGATCCGAACCGAGTGGCCGGCACTCGCGAGAGCGTCGGCGATCCGGCGACCGCTGCGCAGGGAGACATCCCGTTCGTGGGAGATGCCGCCGGCGAGCACGACGATGTCGAGGGGAGCGGAGTCGGTCATGAGCGTCCGTTTCAGTTGAGGTCGGTCGGCGGGAGGCTGAAGCGGCCCTGCTGACGGAGGGAGGAGAGACTTCCCGTTCCCGCGAAGGTGTCGAGGAGCTCGAGTTCACCGCGGAGGACGTTGGAGAGCCGCCGGATGCCGAGGCGGATGTTCTCGGGAGTGGGATAGCAGAACGACAGCCGGATGTTCTGGTGCCCTCCCCCGTCGCCGTAGAACGCCGTGCCGGGGGTGTACGCGACCAGTTCCGTCACGGCTCGCGGCAGCATGGCCTTGGAGTCGAGCGGTTCCGGCAGGGTGACCCAGACGTAGAAGCCGCCATTGGGGTTCGTCCACGTCAATTCGGGCAGGTACTCCCCCAGGGCCGCCAGCATCGCCTCCTTGCGTTCGCGGTACACGCCGCGGAAGGTGTCGATCTGGCCCTTCCAGTCGGCGGTCTCGAGGTACTTCGAGATGACGAGCTGGCTGAAGGAGCTCGGCGAGAGCACCGCGGCCTCATTGGCGAGCACGAGCTTCTCGCGGATCGCGTGCGGCGCGAGGGCCCACCCGGTGCGGAAGCCGGGCGCGAGGGTCTTCGAGAACGTGCCCAGGTAGATGACGCCCTCCTCCTCGACGGAGCGCATCGCATCCGGCGCTGGGCGGTCGAAGTACAGCAGGCCGTAGGGATTGTCCTCGAGCACGAGGATGTCGTTGTCCCGGGCGATCTGGAGGATCTCGAGCCGGCGTTCCCAGCTCAGGGTCACACCGGCCGGGTTGTGGAAGGTCGGAATCGTGTAGAGGAGCTTGATGGTGCGGCCTTCGGCCTTCAGGCGGGCGATGTGCTCGCGCAGCGCCTCGGGGATGAGTCCGTGCTCGTCCATCGGGACATGATCGACGTCGGCCTGATAGGACCGGAAGATCACCATCGCGGTCACGTAGCTGGGTCCCTCGGCGATGACGACGTCGCCGGGATCGAGGAACAGCTTGCTCACGAGTTCGAGGGCGTGCTGCGAACCGGTCGTGACGACGACATCGTCGGCGTTGGCCCGGATGCCCTCGAGCGCCATCACCTCGAGGATCTGCTCGCGGAGCTTCGGTACGCCCTGCCCCGAACCGTATTGCAGTGCGACCGGGCCTTCTGTGCGCATGACTTCGTCCATGGCACCCTGCACGAGGTCGCTGGGAAGGGCGGAGACGAACGGCATGCCGCCCGCGAGCGACACCACCTCCGGCCGGGAGGCCACAGCGAAGAGCGCGCGCACCTCGCTGGCGCGCAATCCGGCGGCTCGCTCGGCATAGTGGTGGAACCACGGGTCGAGATTGTTGCCGGACTGCTGTCTCTCGGTCACTGGATCATCCGTTCTGTGAGGTTCCATGCTATTTGGTGGAGCTGATGCGCGACGACGCGGCCGGATACGCGAAAGACCCGCCCGGCTGGTGCCGGGCGGGTCTCGAGTCGTTCGCGAGAGGCCGGCTACGAGATGTAGGCGGCCAGGTCGGCTTCGAGGGCGGGCTTCGGCTTGGCGCCGATGACGGTCTTCACGACCTCGCCGGCCTGGTAGACCTTGAACGCCGGGATCGACGTGATCTGGTACTTCATCGCGAGCTGGGGGTTCTCGTCGACGTTGACCTTGACGATGTCGAGCTTGTCGGAGTGCTCGGTGGCGATCTGGTCGAGGATGGGGCTGACGGCGCGGCAGGGACCGCACCATTCGGCCCAGAAGTCGACCAGGACGGTCTTCTCGCTCTTCAACACCTCTGCGTCGAAGGTGGCTTCGGTGACGGCACGTGCGGTCATTGTTGTTCTCCTTGTGTGGGTCGGCTGCGCAGGTCGATCGACCTGCGAAATCAGTTGGTGGCGACGAGCTCGTCGTAGTCGGCAGGCACGGGACCTGATGGCAGGATCTCCGGGATGGACGCGAGGAAGTGCTCGGCGTCGAGAGCGGCCACCGTGCCGGAACCGGCGGCGGTGATCGCCTGGCGGTAGGTGGGGTCGATGACGTCACCGGCAGCGAAAACACCGGTCAGAGACGTTTTCGACGAACGACCATCGACGGCGATCGTGCCTTCGGGGGTGAGCTTCAGCTGCCCGTGCACGAGATGGGTGCGCGGGTCGTTGCCGATGGCGATGAACAGCCCGCCGACCTCCAGCTCGCTCTCCGCCCCCGTCACGGTGTCGCGGAGGGTCAGGCTGGTCACGGCGTCGGTTCCGTTGATGCCGACGACCTCGCTGTTCCAGATGAACTCGATCTTCGGGTCGTTGAAGGCGCGCTCCTGCATGATCTTGGATGCGCGCAGTTCGTCCTTGCGGTGGATCACGATGACCTTGGACCCGAAGCGGCTGAGGAACGTCGCCTCCTCCATCGCCGAGTCGCCGCCGCCGACGACGGCGATGACCTTCTCCTTGAAGAAGAAGCCGTCGCACGTCGCGCACCACGACACACCGCGTCCGGAGAGGCGCTCCTCGTCGGCGAGTCCGAGCTTGCGGTACGCGGAGCCGGTGGCGAAGATCACGGCGGAAGCCTCGTGGGTCTCCCCCGAGCCGAGCGTGACCTTCTTGACGTCGCCGTCGAGCTCGAGGTTCACGACGTCGTCGTAGACGACCTCGGTGCCGAACTTCTCGGCCTGCGCCTGCATCTGCATCATGAGCTCCGGGCCCTGGATGCCGTCGGGGAACCCGGGGAAGTTCTCGACCTCGGTGGTGTTCATGAGTTCGCCGCCCGCCTCGACGGAACTGGCGATGAGCAACGGCTGGAGCTGCGCACGGGCAGCGTAGATCGCGGCGGTGTAGCCGGCAGGACCTGAGCCGATGATGATGAGCTGACGCACGAATAACTCCTTGATCACGCGAGCGCGGCGCCCGTTCGGACGCCTCACTGTTGGGTACAACACAGTGTACGGGGGTGCTATTCCTGCGCTGTCAGGCTGCTCGGAGGGTTGTTCCGCCGCCCCCGATCCGCCCGGATCAGCCCCGCCGGAACCGGGCCAGGACGGGGGTCAGGAAGGCTTGGAGCTCCCTCGAGCGCATGAGGATCAGGCCGCCGGCGTAGAGCAGCGTCATCGTGACGCCGATGACGATCATCGAGACGATGGCGGATGCGATGCCGGAGAGGGCGAAGCCGCCGTCCGTCGTGCCTCCGAGGGCGACCAGCACCAGGACGCCGGCGATGACAGGCACGATCGCCGCCACCGCGTACACCGTCAGACTGCGGAGCACCCGTCGACCGTCGATCCCGTCCAGGCGACGCCTGAGCAGCAGTACGGCGATCAGCATCTGGATGACCCCGCTGACCGTCACGACGATGGCGACGCCGAACGCGATCCAGGCGAGAGGGAGGAACGAGCAGCCGATCACACCGATGATGACGATGACGACCTGCGCGAGCGTGAAGAAGAAGGGCGTGCGGGTGTCGCCGAGCGCGTAGAACGCCCGCTGCACGACGAACAGGATGCAGAACGCCACGAGTCCGAGGATGTACCCGATGATCACGTTGCCGAGGGCGATCTGCTGGGTGAACTCCTGGGCGAACACGGCGCTCATCGGGTACGCGCACACGCCGATGACGGCGGCGGCGAGCACGATGATCAGCGTGGTCCCGCGGATGGCGGCCGAGACGTCCGTCCGCAGTTCGGCGAACCGCGAGAACGAGACGTGCTCGGACATCCTGGTGAAGTACGCGGTCGCGATGGACACCGTGATGACGGAGTGCGGGAGCATGAACACGAGCCATGCGGTCTGCAGGGCGTTCGTCGACGCATCATCGCCGGATGCCCCGCCGACGACCCGGGTCTCGACGAGCCCGGCGATCGTCGTGAGCAGCAGCATCCCGAACGTCCACCCGGCCAGCTTGCCCGTCGCCCGGAGCCCGACGCCCCTCCACCGGAAGTCGGGGCGGTACCGCAGACCGATGCGGTGCCAGAAGAAGAACAGCGAGAGTGCCTGGACCATCACGCCGAGGGTCGCGCTGCCGGCCAGCACCGCGATCATCGCCGAGGTGTAGTCGCCGGACACCCGATCCCCCGACGGATCCGCGCCGAACATGACCGAGAACACCAGCAGGCCGGCGATCGCGATGACGTTGTTGAGGACGGGCACCCAGGTGAACGGGCCGAACGACCTGCGAGCGTTGAGCACCTCGCCGAGGACGGTGTAGAGCCCGTAGAAGAAGATCTGCGGCATGCACCAGTACGCGAGGGCGATCGCCAGGTCGAGCTGGCCCTGATTGGGGAATGATCCGCCGACGAGCGTCGTCAGTGGTGGCACGAGGAGGGTCGCCGCGAGCGTCGTCACGGCCAGGATGACGATGGCGACGGTGAGCAGCTTGTTGATGTAGCCGGCTCCGCCGTCGGAGTGGACGGCGGATCGGACGATCTGCGGCACGAGGACGGCGGTCAGCACGCCACCGGCCACGATGACGTAGACGGTGTTCGGCAGTTGGTTGGCGAGGGCGAAGGCGTCGGTGCCCTGGCCGAACTGGCCGATGACCCTGGCCAGGATGATGAGCTTCACGAAGCCCAGCACCCGCGAGACGATGGTCCCGGAGGCCAGGAACGCGCTCGCGCGACCGATGCCGTCAACCACGCGGCTGCTCGTCGGTCGCATCGTCGGCGCGGGGCCGGTCGACTGGCTCGGCCGTGGACTCGGACTCGGGCACCGGCGACTGTTCGGCCTCCGCCTCGGCCTCGGGCTCCTGACCATCGCCCAGCTCGGCGACCGTTCCGGCGCCGCTGGACTGCTCGGCGCCGTCGGTCGTCGTCGATGCGGCCGCGGCCTCCCGCTCGCGCCGTCGACGACGGATCGTGCGCGCGATGCCGAAGCCGAAGAACAGCACGACGATGGCACCGAAGATCGCGGCGCCCACGCCCTCCCAGTCCGCGTGGACGTTGGCGACCACGACGTACGGCTCGCCGATCGGAACGCCGGTCGGGCTCGTCAACGTGATCGTCAGCTGCACCTCGCCGCTACCGATCTGAGCGCTGACCGGGATCTTCACCGTGGCGCTCGACTGCGCGCCCACCGCGACGTCCTCGCCGTGATCCACCACGAGTCGCCCGTTCGACGGCGTGGCCTCCACGTGCACGGTGACGGGGGCGGTGAAGTCGTTCTTCACGGAAACCGGGATGAAGGTCGGTGAGCCCACGACCAGGACGTCGCTCGACGGTGCGATCGACACGGACGAGAGGGTGGCGTTCTTGGCGACCTCGTGCTCGGCCATGGCGGCCGACCAGGCCGCCCGGTCCTTCAACCAGCCGACGGCGAGGAGGCCGAGGATGCGGGACCGCTCCGACCCCGTGAGCAGGGCCGGGTCGGTCAGGGCCGTCGAGAACGCCGTGAGCTGCGCCTCACCGTCGAGGAGTCGAGGAACCGCCTGCACCCGCGCGGCGGATTCGCCGTCCGGGCTGATCGTCACCGGGCTCGGTGCCGCTCCGATCGATGTCGCGAACGGCGCCGGCGCGGCCCAGGCGAAGGTCGACAGGGCGGACAGCGTCTGCGGCAGTCGGGTCGAGGTGGGCGGCCAGCCCCGATCGAGCGCGGCGAGCACCGCGGGTGAGCCGGAGCCCTCCGTCGCTGCCACGGCGAGGATCGCACCGACCTCATCCATCGCCGTCCGCCACTCCGCATCCGTCACCGCACCGACTGCCTCGCTCAGCGCCGAGGACAGGAGAGCGTCGGACACGGCTACGGCGCTGCCGGCAGCTGTGGCGGCGAGGCGCGGCGTCGTGCCGTCGGTTCCCACCAGGTCGACGCTCGAGACGATCGTGGTGGGCAGGCCGCTCGCGGTGAAGGCGGCGAGATCGTTGGCCGCGACCGTTCCGGGTGCCGGCCAGGCGATGCCCGGCACGGTGTACGGCCACGCGACGAGTTCGGCGAGGGTGGGCACGGTGGTCGGCATCACGGAGGCCGGCTCCTGGTCCACGGTCGGCGGCTCGGTCGCGGCGTCGGTCGTCGGCGCGCTCGTGGATGGTGCCGTCGTCGTCGGAGTGGGGGTCGGGGTCGGGGCGGCGAAGTTCGCCGGATCGATCGCGTAGGCCAGCGAGATCGGCCCGAGGAGAGTGGTGAGTCCGGCCTGGGCCTGCACGGCGACATCGGCATCCGCCCAGGCGAGGGGGAAGGTCTCGTTGGGGATGCCCGCCAGTTGGGTCAGCCAGGCGACGGCCGATTCCGGTGCCGACGTGCCGAGCACCCGGATCGACGCGATGATCATCGGATCGATGCCGACGGCCACCGGGCTGCCGATGACGCCCTCGAGCTGGCGGGTGAGCACACCGCCGGGCCTGGTGAGCGCCGAGAGGTCGTCGGCGCTCAGCAGGCCCGTCGATCCGGCGGGTGCCGTGATCGCCATGGTGACGGCGATCGGCGTCGACTGCACGGGTCCTCCGGCGTACCACGTGACGGCCCCGCGGCCCTCGGCAACGGTCGCGTCGCCGGAGAGATACGTCGCGGCGAGTCCCCTGGCACCCCACTGCGCTCCATCGAGGCCGATGGCGGCGGCCGGGATGGTGGCCGTGACAGTGGAGTTTCCGGCCGCGAGCAGGCGTGGAGTGTCCACCCTGACGGAGGGCCCATCGGCTGGGACGCCGCCGTCCGGGTCGAGCCAGTCGTCCAGTGCGGCGCGCGTGGCGATGCGGTCGGGGTCGAACACCACGTCGATCGACCCCGGTTCGATGGTCTCGGTACCGGCGTTGGTGAGCGTGACGGTGGCGACGAGGTCCTGTCCGGGGCCGAGCTGGGTGCTCGTGGCGACCGAGACGGTCACGTCGGATTCGGCCGCCGTCGCGGGTGCGGCGATGAGCGTCGAGCCCCCGACGACGAGGACGGCGGAGACGACGGCGCCTGCAGACAGGCGGGCGAGGAGGGACCGGGACGGGGAGGGGCGACGTCGACGCGCAGCATCGGTGTCGGCCATCATGCTGGCGATTCTACGGGGCGGGGGCCGAGCGACGCCTGAGCGCGCGGGGCCCGCCCGATGGCCGGCCTGACTCCACGGCCCGCCCGCACGACCTAGCATGGGATTCATGCAGAGCGTCGCGGCAGCCCTCGCGCGACTCGGTGACGTCGCAGCCTCCCCCACCGTCTCCCGCCTGGCCTCGGCGTTCGCCGCGGCCGGCCACGAGCTCGCTCTCGTCGGCGGTCCGGTTCGCGACGCATTCCTCGGACGCACCGCGAACGACCTCGACTTCACCACGGATGCGACGCCCGACCAGATCCTCGCGATCGTCACTCCCATCTCCGAGGCGCAGTGGGACATCGGACGGCAGTTCGGCACGATCGGCGCGAAGATCGCCGGCGAGACCGTCGAGGTGACCACCTACCGCGCCGACAGCTACGACGGCGAGAGCCGCAAGCCGGACGTCGTGTTCGGCCGTTCGCTCGAGGAGGACCTGCTGCGGCGGGACTTCACCGTCAACGCGCTGGCCCTCCGCCTGCCGGAGCTGCAGCTCGTCGATCCGTCCGGCGGCATCGAGGACATGCTGGAGGGACGGCTGCGCACGCCGTCATCGCCGGCGGTCTCGTTCGGAGACGACCCGCTCCGGATGCTGCGCGCCTGCCGTTTCACGGCCCAGCTCGGCTTCCTCCTCGACGACGACACCGAAGCGGCCCTCACGGAGCTGGCCCCCAGCATCCGTCGCATCTCGGCCGAACGGGTGAACGAGGAGCTCTCCAAGCTCCTGCGCACGGATGATCCGCGCCGCGGCCTCGAACTCCTCGTCGACTCCGGCCTCGCCGCGTTCGTGCTGCCCGAACTGCCGGCCCTGCGCCTCGAGGTCGACGAGCACCACCACCACAAGGACGTCTACCAGCACAGCCTCACGGTGCTGGAGCAGGCGATCGGCTACGAGAAGTCGCGCGGCAACCTGGCGAGCCCCGACCTCGTCCTCCGGCTGGCCGCTCTCCTGCACGACATCGGCAAGCCGGCGACCCGCAAGCTCGAGCCGGGCGGGCTCGTGAGCTTCCACCATCACGACGTGGTCGGATCCAAGCTCGCCAGGAAGAGGCTGCGGGAACTGCGCTTCGACAACGACACCATCTCCGCGGTGTCGCGACTCATCGAGCTGCACCTGCGCTTCTTCGGCTACACCGAGGGGGCGTGGACGGATTCCGCCGTCCGCCGGTACGTGCGCGATGCCGGCGACCAGCTCGAGCGCCTGCACATCCTGACCCGCGCGGACGTGACGACCCGCAACCGCCGCAAGGCGGACCGGCTGGCCTTCGCCTACGACGACCTCGAGCGGCGGATGGCCGAGCTCGCCGAGCAGGAGGAGCTCGCGGCGGTGCGGCCCGACCTCGACGGCGAGCAGATCATGGCCGTGCTCGGCATCCGGCCGGGTCGGGAGGTCGGCGACGCGTACCGGTTCCTCCTCGAGCTGCGTCTCGACGAGGGTCCGCTCGGCGAGGACGAGGCGACGCGGCGGCTGCGTGCCTGGTGGGCCGGGCGCACGACAGCCTGAACCGTCGCGGATCCGGGCCTCTCCGGCCGGTATGCGCGACTCGCCCGCATCCGTTACACTTGCAAGGTTGCCCGTGTGCCGCGATTGCGTCGGCCTCCACGGACCAGCACATGCACAACCCTCCTGTTGCAGAGATACTGCAGCCGTTCAGTCCGAAGGAGGTGGGTTAGTCATGCATCAGTACGAATTGATGGTCATCCTCGATCCCGAGATCGATGAGCGCACCGTCGCTCCGAGCCTCGACAAGTTCCTCAATGTGGTGCGTAA
>JBEVEO010000246.1:0-18038 GCA_040512695.1 Leifsonia sp.
CCCGACCCGACCTGATCGATGAGATCGCCGACCGCTTCGGCGCTCAGGTGCTCGTTCTCTCCCTCGACGTGAAGCGCAGCGGGCGCACGGCATCCGGCTTCGTCGTGACGACCCACGGGGGACGCACCGAGACCGACCTGGACGCCATCGACTGGGCCCGGCAGGCCATCGAGCTGGGAGCGGGCGAGCTGCTGGTCAACTCGATCGACGCCGACGGCACGAAGAACGGCTTCGACCTCGAGCTCACCCGGGCCATGCGCGAGGTCAGCAGCGTCCCGGTCATCGCGTCGGGAGGGGCGGGCGAGCTCGCGCACTTCGCACCGGCCGTGGAGGCCGGCGCCGACGCCGTCCTCGCCGCCAGCGTGTTCCACGACGGACTCCTCACCATCGGCGAGGTCAAACAGGAACTCGCCAGACACGGAATGACGGTGCGCGCATGACGGACGACAGCGGGATCGACGGCGTCCTGGCACGGACGAGGTTCAACGCCGACGGGCTGCTGCCCGCGGTGATCCAGCAGTGGGACTCCAAGGAGGTGCTGATGCTGGGCTGGATGGACGCCGAGGCGCTGCGCCGCACCCTGACCGAGGGGCGAGTGACGTTCTGGTCGCGGTCGCGCCAGGAGTACTGGCGGAAGGGCGACACGTCCGGTCACGCCCAGTACGTGCGCGGCGCGGCCCTCGACTGCGACGGCGACACCCTCCTCGTGCAGGTCGAGCAGATCGGTGCGGCCTGCCACACCGGCGAGCACAGCTGCTTCGACGTCGACCCGCTCTCACCCGTGCTCGCCACCTCGACGACGGAGGACCGATGACGGTTCAGACCGGCACCACCACCCGTGCGCAGTTCGACGCGCTGACCGCTGACCACCGCGTCATCCCCGTGATCCGCGAGTTGTTCGCCGACGCCGAGACCCCTGTCGGCATCTACCGCAAGCTCACCGCCGGACGCCCGGGCAGCTTCCTGCTGGAGTCCGCCGAACAGGGCGGCATCTGGTCGCGCTACTCGTTCGTCGGCGTGAACTCCTTCGGAGTGCTCACGCAGGACGGCGACGCCGTGCGCTGGATCGGTGCGACCGAACCGGCCGAGCGGATCCTCGGCGACGTCGACGGGCTCGCGCCGCTCGAGGTCCTCGGGCAGGTCTTCGCGCGCTGGCAGACGCCGCCCGTGGCCGGGCATCCGCCGCTCACGGGCGGCCTGGTCGGCTTCATCGGCTGGGAGGCCGTCCGCCAGCTCGAGCGCCTGCCGAATCGACCGCCCGCCGACTACGAGGTGCCGGGCCAGGCCTTCACGTTCGTCGCCGACCTGGTGGTGCTCGACCACCGCTTCGGCACGGTCTCGCTCATCGCGAACGTGCTGAACGACGGCGGCCGAGGGGCCGACGAGGACTGGACGGATGCGCAGCGCCGTCTCGACGCGCTGCAGGCCGCCCTCGCGACCCCGTCGGATCCCGCGCTGGCCGTCGTGGACCTCGCGACACCCGCCGCCCCGGTGAACCGCGTCACGCAGGCGGACTACGAGGAGTACGTCGAGAAGTCCAAGCACTTCGTGCGCGAGGGCGACGTCTTCCAGGTCGTCATCTCGCAGCGCTTCGACCACCCGGCCGAAGCCCATCCGCTGGATGTCTACCGCGTGCTGCGCAGCCTCAACCCCAGCCCGTACATGTACCTGCTGAGCCTCGAGAGCGCGGCGGGAGAGCCGTACTGGATCGTCGGCTCATCACCGGAGTCGCTCGTCAAGGTGCAGGACGGCCGCGCGTTCACGCATCCGATCGCCGGATCCCGGCCACGCGGGGCGACCCCGGAGGCCGATGCCGACCTCGAGAGCGAACTGCTGGCCGACGCCAAGGAGCGGGCGGAGCACCTCATGCTCGTCGACCTCGCCAGGAACGACCTCGCCAGGGTCTGCGTGGCCGGAACCGTCGAGGTCACCGAGTTCATGCGAGTCGAGCGGTTCAGTCACATCATGCACATCGTCTCGTCCGTCGAGGGCGACCTCGCGCCGGGCAGGTCGGCCATCGACGCCTTCCGGGCCACCTTCCCGGCCGGAACGCTGTCCGGTGCTCCCAAGCCTCGGGCGCTCGAGATCATCGACGAACTCGAGCCCGCACAGCGCGGGGTCTACGGCGGAGTGGTGGGGTACTTCGGCTTCGGCGGAGACGCCGACCTCGCGATCGCCATCCGCACCGCCGTCATCGCGAACGGCGTCGCGAGGGTGCAGGCAGGGGCGGGACTCGTCGCCGACTCCGATCCGGCGACGGAGTACGAGGAGTCGCAGAACAAGGCGGCCGCCCCGTTGCGGGCCGTCGCCATCGCGAACGCCATGACACGGGTCGGTTCGTGAGGAAGCCCAAGTACCCGCTCATCCTGCTGGTCATCGTCTCGGCCGGGCTGGCCCTCCTGAGCGCCACGCAGACGTGGTTCACGTTCACGATCGCCTCCGGCGCCGGCGGATCGGCGGAGCTCGTGGTGAACGGCTCCGTGGCGGCGCCGGCCCTCAGCGCGCTGTCGTTCGCGGCCATCGCGCTCGCGGCGGCCCTCGCGATCGCTGGACCCGTCATCCGGATCGTGCTCGGCGTGCTCGGCGTGGTCCTCGGCGGCAGCGTCATCCTGTCGGCCGCGATCGCCATCGGCGATCCGGCCCTGTCGGGCGCCTCGGCGGTGACGAAGGCGACAGGAGTCTCGGGAGCCGAATCCGTGCGCGGCCTCGTGAGCAGCGTGACGTGGACGGCCTGGCCGGTCCTGGCGCTGGTCGCCGGGATCCTGCTCGTGCTCGCCGCCATCGCCGTCCTCGTGACGTCGCGGATGTGGCCGGCGTCCGCACGCCGGTACCAGGCCGTTCGGCTGGAGGGTGCTGAGACGAGCGCCAAGGACCGCGCCGTCGACGAATGGGACGAGCTGTCCCGCGGCGACGACCCGACGGCCTAGCTCGCCGCCATCCTGCCAACCGATAGACTTCTGCAGCACCCACCCCTCGAAGGAGAACCATGAGTACCGAGACTGTCGAGCCCGGCCACGGACATTCGCCGGCCGCCTGGACCGCCGTCATCATCATGCTCACCGCGGTCACCATCGGTACGATCGCCTTCTTCTTCGAGGCCGTCTGGGTGGTCTGGGCCTCCGTCGTGCTGCTCGTCATCGGCGCCATCGTCGGCTGGGTGCTCGCCCGCGCCGGATACGGCGTCGGCGGCGCGAAGACCACGCCGAGAGACCACTGAGCTTGCTGGCCGCCCTCACCAGCGGAGCCATCGAGGACGCCGAACGCCGTCGCATCTCGCGTCCGCTCGACGTCGTCGAGCGGGCAGCCATCGCCCAGAGCCCGGCGATCGACGCCATCGCGGCGCTCGCGCCCCGTGAGCGCGTGCGGATCATCGCCGAGGTCAAGCGTGCGAGCCCGTCGCGCGGGTCGCTGGCGCCCATCGCGGACCCGGCAGCCCTCGCCCTCGCGTACGAGCGCGGCGGAGCGTCCGCCATCAGCGTCCTCACCGAGGAGCGCCGGTTCGGCGGTTCGCTGGCCGACCTCGAGGCCGTGCGGTCCGCCGTGCGCATCCCCGTGCTGCGAAAGGACTTCATCGGCACGGCCTACCAGGTCTTCGAGGCCAGGGCGGCCGGAGCGGACCTCGTCCTGCTCATCGTGGCCGCGCTCGACCAGCCCGTCCTCGCCGAACTGCACGAGCTCATCACCGAGCTCGGGATGACCGCGCTCGTCGAGACGCACAGCGCAGACGAGCTCTCCCGCGCGATCGACCTCGGTGCCCGTCTCATCGGCGTGAACGCCCGCGACCTGTCGACCTTCGAACTCGATCGCGACCTGTTCGGGCGGCTCGCGCCGTCCATCCCGGCCGGCGTCATCCGGGTGGCGGAGTCCGCCGTGCAGTCCGCGGCGGATGTCGCCCACTACCGGGCCTCCGGTGCCGACGTCGTCCTCGTCGGCGAGGCCCTGGTCACCCACGGTGACCCCGAATCGACTCTCCACGACTTCCTGGCGGTGTGATGCCCATGTCCCTGCAACACGAAGAAGGCCCCTACTTCGGCGACTTCGGCGGACGATTCGTCCCCGAATCGCTCGTCGCGGCCCTCGATGAACTGTCCGAGGCCTACCAGCTCGCCCGGCAGGATCCCGCGTTCGCCGCCGAGCTCACCGACCTCCACACCAACTACACCGGCCGGCCATCGCTCATCACCGAGGTGCCGCGATTCGCCGAGCACGCCGGCGGCGCGCGCATCATCCTCAAGCGCGAGGACCTCAACCACACCGGCTCGCACAAGATCAACAACGTGCTCGGCCAGGCGCTGCTGACCCGGCGCATCGGCAAGACCCGCGTCATCGCGGAGACGGGTGCCGGGCAGCACGGTGTGGCCACGGCCACCGCTGCAGCGCTGTTCGGCCTCGACTGCGTCGTCTACATGGGTGAGGTCGACACCGAGCGCCAGGCTCTCAACGTCGCCAGGATGCGCCTCCTCGGCGCCGAGGTCGTCCCCGTGACCGCAGGCTCGCGCACCCTCAAGGACGCGATCAACGAGGCCATGCGCGACTGGGTCACCAACGTCGACCACACCAACTACATCTTCGGGACGGTGGCCGGTCCGCATCCGTTCCCCGCGATGGTCCGCGACTTCCAGAAGATCATCGGCGAGGAGGCCCGCGCGCAGGTGCTCGAACGCACCGGAGCCCTGCCCACGGCCGTCGCGGCCTGCGTGGGAGGCGGATCGAACGCCATCGGAATCTTCCATGCCTTCCTCGACGACGCCGACGTCGCCCTCTACGGCTTCGAGGCCGGGGGAGAGGGCGTCGACACGCCCCGCCACGCCGCAACGATCACGAAGGGCCGTGCCGGCGTGCTGCACGGCGCCCGCAGCTTCCTCCTGCAGGACGAGGACGGCCAGACCATCGAGTCGCACTCCATCTCCGCCGGCCTGGACTACCCCGGCGTCGGTCCCGAGCACTCCTGGCTCGCCAGTATCGGCCGGGCGCAGTACCGCCCGATCACGGACGCCGACGCCATGAGCGCCCTGCGCCTGCTGAGCCGGACCGAGGGCATCATCCCCGCCATCGAGTCATCGCACGCCCTCGCCGGCGCGCTCGAGCTCGGCCGCGAGCTCGGGCCGGATGCCGTGATCCTGGTGAACCTCTCAGGTCGCGGAGACAAGGACATGGAGACGGCGGGGCGCTACTTCGACCTCATCGACGCTGGAGCGGAGCAGTCATGACCGCGAGTCCCGTGGCCGCGGCCATCCGCACGCGCGTCGACGCGGGCAGCGGAGCCCTCATCGGCTACCTCCCGGTCGGGTTCCCCAGCCTGGGCGCGTCCATCGACGCGGCCGTCGCCCTCGTCGAGAACGGCGTCGACGTGCTCGAGATGGGCTTGCCGTACTCCGATCCCGTCATGGACGGCCCGGTCATCCAGGCGGCGACGCAGCGCGCCCTCGCCGACGGCTTCCGGCTGCGCGACGGCTTCACCGCCGTTCGGTCGATCACGGAGCAGGTCGCGGCGCCGGTGCTCATCATGACGTACTGGAATCCCGTCGTGCAGTACGGCGTCGACCGCTTCGCCGACGACCTCGCCGCAGCCGGCGGGGCCGGGCTCATCACCCCCGACCTCATCCCGGACGAGGCGTCCGCCTGGCTCGCCGCGTCGGAGCGCACCGGCCTCGACCGCGTCTTCCTGGCCGCGCCGTCCTCATCGGATGACCGCCTCCGCCAGGCCGTCGACGCCAGTCGCGGATTCGTCTACGCCGTCTCCACCATGGGCATCACCGGGGCCAGAGCCGACGTGGATGCCGCCGCCCGTACCCTCGTCGACCGCCTCCGCGGCGTCGGCGCCGACAGCACCTGCGTCGGCATCGGCATCTCCACCGCCGACCAGGTGCGCGAGATCCTGGCCTACGCCGACGGAGCGATCGTCGGCTCCGCACTCGTCAAGGCCCTCGCGGAGGGCGGAGTGGAAGCCGTCGGCGCCCTCGCGGCCGAGCTCTCCACCGGAACGCGCATCCCCGCCTAGGCGGCTGAGGTAAGGTGACCGAGCGGCGCCGGATCCTGCGGGACGCTCGGCATGACCACGAAGAAAGGTACGTCCTACGGTGTTTGCACCATTGAGCATCCCCAGTCCGAGCCCGGAATGGAGCCAGTTCGACATTCCCGTGCCGTGGGGCGTCATCTCCATCCATGCCTACGCGCTGTGCATCCTCGCCGGCATCATCGTCGCGACGATCTGGACCAGCCGTCGGCTCACGAAGCGCGGCGGCGAGCCGGGCATCGTGCTCGACATCGCCCTGTGGGCGGTCCCGCTCGGCATCATCGGGGCGAGGATCTACCACGTGCTCACGCACCCGTCCGACTACTTCTACCCCGGGGCCGACCCGTGGGAGGTCATCCGCATCTGGAACGGCGGCGGCGCGATCTTCGGTGCGCTCCTCGGCGGCGCGGTCGGCGTGCTCATCGCCTGCCGCATCACCGGCGTCAGGTTCTGGTCGTTCGCGGATGCGCTGGCTCCCGGCCTGCTCGCCGCCCAGGCGCTCGGCCGACTCGGCAACTGGTTCAACGTCGAGCTCTACGGCCAGCCGACGACGCTGCCGTGGGGACTCGAGGTCCCGTCCGACAACGCAGCCTTCCCGGCCGGGCTCCCCGACGGGACGCTGTTCCACCCGACGTTCCTGTACGAGATCATCTGGAACGTCGTGGGCATCGCCGTCCTGCTCCTGCTCGAGCGCCGGTTCAACATGCGCTGGGGCAAGGCCTTCGGCTTCTACCTCATCTGGTACGGGCTCGGCCGGTGGCCGCTGGAGTCCATCCGTCTCGACCCGAGCGAGATCTTCCTCGGCGTCCGCACCAACATCTGGGCGGCATGGGGAGCGATCCTGCTCGGTGTCATCATCATCCTGGTGCAGCACCGTCGCCACACCGGCGCCGAGCTGACGCCGTACGTGCGCGGGCGCGAGTGGACGCCGGAGGAGGACCCCGACGAGTACGTCGACGCCGCTGAGGTAGACTCTGATCGAACCGACGAGATCGAACCGGGCGATGATGCCCCAGCGGTCGAGTCGAGCGGAACCGGTGCCACAAGCACGACCGGACCGCGCGCTTAGGTCCGGGCAACCCCGCAGTCCTCTTCGCGAGAGCATCCCACAGCGGATGCACGCGACCAGTTTCCTTCCGGGCCGATGTCGTCCCGCCTCCACCAGATTGTCGAGGGCGGTCTCCATGGCAGTTCCACCCGTGTTCTCACGGTTCAGCGCGGTTCCCGAGCGGCAGGGTCTCTACGACCCCGCCGCGGAGAAGGACGCCTGCGGTCTCGCGATGGTCGCGACGCTGCGCGGTACGGCCGGCCACGACATCATCGAGACGGCGCTCAACGCGCTGCGCAACCTCGAGCACCGCGGTGCCGTCGGCTCCGACGCCGGCACGGGCGACGGTGCCGGCATCATCACGCAGATCCCGGATGCGTTCCTCCGCGCCGTCACCGAGTTCGCCCTCCCGGAGGTCGGCCGGTACGCCGTCGGGAACGCGTTCCTGCCGAACGATCCCACCGCCCGCAGCAGCGTCAAGCGCCGCCTGGCGAAGTTCGCGGAGCAGGAGGGACTCGTCGTCCTCGGGTGGCGCGAGGTTCCCGTGCGGCCCGGTGAGGTCGGCTCGCTCGCGCGCGCCGCGATGCCGGCGATCCAGCAGCTCTTCATCGCGAGCGCGCAGACCGACGAGAACGGCGACGGCCTGTCCGGCCTCGCCCTCGAGCGTCAGACCTACCGCCTGCGCAAGCGGGCCGAGCGCGAGCTCGAGCTGTACTTCGCATCGCTGTCCTGCCGCACCCTGGTCTACAAGGGCATGGTCACGACGCTCCAGCTGGAGCCGTTCTACCCCGACCTGTCCGACGAGCGCTTCGCCTCGAAGCTCGCGCTCGTGCACTCGCGCTACTCCACCACCACGGTCCCGTCGTGGCCGCTCGCCCAGCCGTTCCGCATGATCGCGCACAACGGCGAGATCAACACGATCCAGGGCAACCGCAACTGGATGCGCGCGCGCCAGTCGCAGCTCGAGTCCGAGGTACTGGGTCCGATCCAGCCGCTGCTTCCGATCGTGACCCCCGGCGGCAGCGACTCGGCCTCGTTCGACGAGGTCGTCGAGCTGCTCCAGCTCACGGGACGTTCGCTGCCGCACGCCATCATGATGATGGTGCCCGAGGCGTGGGAGAAGCAGACCGAGATCGATCCGCAGCGCCGCGCGTTCTACGAGTACCACTCGATGCTCATGGAGCCGTGGGACGGCCCTGCCGCCATCGTCTTCACCGACGGCTCCCTCGTCGGCGCGACCCTCGACCGCAACGGCCTGCGCCCCGGCCGGTTCCTCGTGACGGACGACGGCCTCGTCGTGCTGGCGAGCGAGATCGGCGTCATCGATGTCGACCCCGCCAAGGTCGTGCGCAAGGGACGCCTGCGTCCCGGACGGATGTTCCTCGTCGACACCGAGGCCGGCCGCCTGATCGAGGACGACGAGATCAAGGCCTCCCTGGCCGCCGCCGAGCCGTGGGGCGACTGGCTCGCCCAGGAGCGCATCATGCTCTCCGCGCTGCCCGAGCGGGAGCACATCGTGCACCCGCCCGCCTCCGTCGTCCGCCGCCAGCGCACCTTCGGCTACACGGAGGAGGAGGTGCGCATCCTGCTCTCGCCGATGGCCAGGAACGGAGCGGAGCCCCTCGGCGCCATGGGTTCCGACACGCCGATCGCGGTGCTGTCCGACCGGCCGCGCCTCATCTTCGACTACTTCACGCAGCAGTTCGCCCAGGTCACCAACCCTCCGCTGGACTCCATCCGCGAGGAGGTAGTCACGTCCCTCGGAACATCGGTCGGCCCCGAGCGCAACCTGCTGAGCGCCGGCCCAGAGCACGCCCGCCAGGTCGTCCTCACGTTCCCGGTGATCGACAACGACGAGCTCGCGAAGATCCAGCACATCGATCCGGCGCCCGGATCGCGCACCGCATCGACGATCCGCGGACTGTACCGAGTGGATGCCGGACCGGAGGCGCTCCGCGACCGTCTCGCCGAGATGTGCGCCGAGGTCGACGAGGCCATCGAGGCCGGTGCCCAGTACATCGTGCTGAGCGACCGCGACTCGACGAAGGAGCTCGCTCCCATCCCGTCGCTGCTCATGACCGCCGCGGTGCACCACCACCTCATCCGCGCCGAGAACCGCATGAAGGTCGGGCTCCTCGTCGAAGCCGGCGACGTGCGCGAGGTCCACCACGTCGCGCTCCTCATCGGCTACGGAGCCTCAGCGGTGAACCCGTACCTGGCGATGGAGACGAGCGAGAACCTGGTGCGCTCGGGCGTGCTGCAGGGCGTCACGCCCGAGAAGGCCGTCGCCAACGTCATCAAGGCGCTCGGCAAGGGCGTGCTCAAGATCATGTCCAAGATGGGCATCTCCACGATGGCGTCCTACGCCGGCGCGCAGGCGTTCGAGGCCATCGGCCTCTCCGACGAGTTCGTCGCCGAGTACTTCACCGGCACCACGACGAAGCTCGGCGGCATCGGCATCGACGTGATCGCGGCCGAGAACCTCGCGCGCCACACCGCCGCGTACCCCGAGGACGCCGCAGCGACCGCCCACGAGCGCCTGGCGACCGGCGGCGAGTACCAGTGGCGTCGCGACGGCGCACCGCACCTGTTCAACCCGGAGACGGTGTTCCGGCTGCAGCACTCGACCCGCACCCGGCGATACGACATCTTCCGCGAGTACACGAAGCTCGTCGACGACCAGGCCGAGCAGCTTATGACCCTTCGCGGCATGTTCCGGCTCAACAGCGCCCAGCGCACCCCGGTTCCGATCGACGAGGTGGAGTCCGTCGCCTCGATCGTCAAGCGGTTCTCGACCGGCGCCATGAGCTACGGATCGATCTCGAAGGAAGCCCACGAGACCCTCGCCATCGCGATGAACCGCCTCGGCGCGAAGTCGAACACGGGGGAGGGCGGCGAGGACCTCGACCGTCTGCTCGACCCGGAGCGGCGCAGCGCGATCAAGCAGGTCGCCTCCGGCCGGTTCGGTGTCACGAGCATGTACCTGACGCACGCGACGGATCTGCAGATCAAGCTCGCCCAGGGCGCGAAGCCGGGCGAGGGCGGCCAGCTGCCGTCGACGAAGGTGTACCCGTGGATCGCGCGCACCAGGCACGGCACGGCAGGCGTCGGCCTCATCTCGCCGCCGCCGCACCACGACATCTACTCGATCGAGGACCTGAAGCAGCTCATCTTCGACCTCAAGCGCGCCAACCCGAGCGCCCGCGTGCACACCAAGCTCGTGAGCCAGTCCGGCATCGGCGCCGTCGCAGCGGGGGTCGCGAAGGCCCTCTCCGACGTGATCCTCGTGTCGGGTCACGACGGTGGAACGGGCGCGAGCCCCGTGAACTCGCTCAAGCACGCGGGGACGCCGTGGGAGCTCGGCCTCGCCGAGACCCAGCAGACCCTCATGCTGAACGGCATGCGCGATCGCGTGGTCGTGCAGGTGGACGGCCAGCTGAAGACCGGGCGCGACGTGCTCATCGGCGCCCTGCTCGGCGCCGAGGAGTTCGGCTTCGCCACGGCCCCGCTGATCGTCGAGGGCTGCATCATGATGCGCGTCTGCCACCTCGACACCTGCCCCGTCGGCGTCGCGACGCAGAACCCGGTGCTGCGCGAGCGGTTCAGCGGCAAGGCGGAGTACGTCGTGAACTTCTTCGAGTTCATCGCCCAGGAGGTGCGCGAGTACCTCGCTGAGCTCGGGCTGCGCAGCCTCGACGAGGCCATCGGCCGCCGCGACCTGCTCGACGTGAACACAGCCGTGCACCACTGGAAGGCGGCCGGCCTCGACCTCGCCCCCATCCTCGTCGGTCCGGACTTCTCCGATGCCGAGCCGCGGAAGAACGCCCGCAACCAGGAGCACGAACTCGACAAGCACTTCGACAACGAGCTCATCCGCCTGAGCGCGAATGCCCTCGACCACGGCTCGCCCGTGGAGATCGCGCTGCCCATCCGCAACACCGAGCGCGCGGTCGGCACGATGCTCGGCCACGAGGTCACCGTGCGGCACGGCGAGAACGGACTGCCGAACGGCACCATCTCGGTGTCGCTCACCGGATCGGCCGGCCAGTCGTTCGGTGCCTTCCTGCCGAGCGGCATCACGCTGCGCCTCGAGGGCGACTCCAACGACTACGTCGGCAAGGGGCTCTCCGGAGGCCAGATCGTCGTTCGTCCGCCGGCAGGGTCGACCTTCGACCCTGCGCAGAACGTCATCGCAGGCAACGTCATCGGCTACGGGGCGACCCAGGGCGCGATGTTCATCGGCGGAATGGTCGGCGAGCGGTTCCTCGTGCGCAACTCGGGCGCCACGGCCGTGGTCGAGGGCGTGGGAGATCACGCGCTCGAGTACATGACAGGAGGCCTGGCGCTCATCCTCGGCGAGACCGGCCGCAACCTCGGGGCCGGCATGTCCGGCGGCACCGCCTACGTCGTGGACCTCAACCGGGAACGGGTGAACCCCGACTCGCTCGCGAGCGGCGAACTCGACCTCCTCCCGCTCGGCAGCGCCGACCGCGAGATCGTGCTCGACCTGCTGCGCCGGCACGCGGCCGAGACCGGCTCCGTCCTCGCAGCGCGCCTGCTCGAGGACGCCGATGCCGCGCTCGACCGTTTCACGAAGGTGCTGCCGCGCGACTACGCGGCGGTGCTCGAAACCCGCAACACCGCCGTCGCCGAGGGGCTCGACCCCGACGGCGACATCGTCTGGACCAGGATCTTGGAGGTGACCGGTGGCTGACCCCAAGGGATTCCTGAAGACCCCGGAACGCGAACTGCCCGCCCGCCGGCCCGTGCCGGTGCGACTCATGGACTGGAAAGAGGTCTACGAGCAGGGCGACCCCACCCAGCTCCGCCGCCAGGCCGGACGCTGCAGGGACTGCGGTGTGCCGTTCTGCCACCAGGGCTGCCCGCTGGGCAACCTGATCCCCGAGTGGAACGACCTCACGTGGCGCGGCGAAGGCCACGCCGCCATCGAGCGCCTGCACGCCACCAACAACTTCCCGGAGTTCACCGGGCGACTGTGCCCTGCCCCGTGCGAGTCGGCGTGCGTGCTCGGCATCAACCAGCCGGCCGTGACCATCAAGCAGGTCGAGGTCTCCATCATCGACCAGGCCTTCTCGAGCGGCTGGGTGCAGCCGCACCCGCCGGGACGCCTGACCGGCAAGACCGTCGCGGTCGTCGGCTCCGGCCCGGCCGGACTCGCGGCCGCCCAGCAGCTGACCCGCGCCGGCCACACCGTCGCCGTCTTCGAACGCGACGACCGCATCGGCGGGCTGCTCCGGTACGGCATCCCCGACTTCAAGATGGAGAAGCGCCACATCGACCAGCGCCTCCAGCAGATGACCGCGGAGGGCACCCGCTTCCGCGCCGGCGTCAACATCGGCGTCGACATCACCTGGGACGAGCTGCGCCGTCGCTACGACGCGATCGTGGTGGCAACGGGCGCGATGATCCCGCGCGACCTCCCCATCCCCGGGCGCGACCTGTCCGGCGTGCACTTCGCGATGGAGTACCTCACCCAGTCCAACCACGCCGGGGCCGGCGACACCGTCGTCGACCAGATCACAGCCGAGGGCAAGCACGTCATCGTCATCGGCGGCGGCGACACCGGTGCCGACTGCATCGGAACGGCGCACCGGCAGGGTGCGGCATCCGTCACCAACCTGGCGATCGGCAGGCAGCCGTCCGCAGGCCGGCCGGAGCACCAGCCGTGGCCGATGGACCCCACCGTCTTCGAGGTGCAGAGCGCCCATGAGGAGGGCGGCAACCGCCAGTTCCTCGCCTCGACCGTCGAGTTCCTCGCCAACGAGGCCGGCGAGGTGCGCGCCCTGCGCGTGGCCGAGACCGAATACCTCGACGGACGCCGGGTGCCGAAGGCCAACACCGAACGTGAGATCCCCGCCGACCTCGTGCTCCTGGCGCTCGGCTTCACCGGCCCTGAGCAGCAGGATCTCGGAAGCCAGCTGGACGTCGCCTTCGACGGCCGCGGCAACGTGGAGCGCGGCAGCGACTACGAGACCGGCCACGCCGGCGTCTTCGTGGCCGGAGATGCCGGTCGCGGACAGTCCCTCATCGTCTGGGCGATCGCTGAAGGCCGTGCTGCAGCGGCCGCCGTTGACCGCTACCTTGAAGGTACGACGGAACTGCCGTCGCCCGTTCGCCCGACCGACCGCGGCTTCGAGATCTAAGACTTTTCTGACACGCCCGATCGGGCATTGAACAAAACGGAGTACAAACGCACATGAGACGCGCGAAAATCGTCGCAACACTCGGCCCGGCAGTCTCGAGCTACGAGAACATCCGGGCGATCATCGACGCCGGCGTGGACGTCTGCCGGATGAACCTGAGCCACGGCAGTTATGACGTGCACGAGGGCATCTACCAGAACGTCCGCAAGGCCGCCAACGACTCGGGCAAGGCCGTGGCCGTGCTCGTCGACCTGCAGGGCCCGAAGATCCGCCTCGGCAAGTTCGAGGACGGACCCTACGAGCTGGCCGAGGGCGACATCTTCAAGATCACCACCGAGGACATCGTCGGCAACAAGGAGATCTCCAGCACCACGTTCAAGGGCCTGCCCCAGGACGTCAAGCCCGGCGACTTCCTCCTGATCGACGACGGCAAGGTGCGCGTCGAGGTCGTCGAGACCGACGGCACCGTCGTCACGACCAAGGTCATCGTGGCCGGTCCGGTCTCCAACAACAAGGGCATCAACCTCCCGGGCGTCGCCGTCAACGTGCCCGCGCTGTCCGAGAAGGACGAGGCCGACCTGCGGTGGGGCCTCGAGCTCGGCGCCGACATCATCGCCCTCTCCTTCGTGCGCAACGCCGACGACATCGTGCGCGTGCACGAGATCATGGACGAGGTCGGACGCCGCGTTCCCGTCGTCGCCAAGATCGAGAAGCCGCAGGCCGTCGACCACCTCGAGGAGATCGTCGAGGCCTTCGACTCGATCATGGTCGCTCGTGGCGACCTCGGCGTCGAGCTCCCGCTCGAGGCCGTCCCGATCGTGCAGAAGCGCGCCGTCGAGATCGCCCGCCGCCTGGCGAAGCCCGTCATCGTCGCGACCCAGATGCTCGAGTCGATGATCCACAGCCCGGTGCCGACCCGCGCCGAGACGTCCGACGTCGCGAACGCCATCCTCGACGGGGCCGACGCCGTGATGCTCAGCGGCGAGACCAGCGTCGGAGAGTACCCGGTCATCACCGTGCAGACCATGGCCCGCATCGTCGAGTCCACCGAGCTGCACGGCCTCGACCGCATCCAGCCCCTCGGCACCAAGCCGCGCACGCAGGCCGGCGCCATCACGCTCGCCGCCGTCGAGGTCGCCGACTTCGTCGAGGCCAAGTACCTCTGCGTGTTCACCGAGTCCGGCGAGTCGGTGCGACGGATGTCGCGACTGCGCAACAAGATCCCGATCCTGGCCTTCACGCCGGACCCCGCGATCCGTCGCCGGATGGCGCTGAACTGGGGCGTCGAGTCCTTCGTCGTCGATCGCGTGACCCACACCGACCAGATGGTCAGCCAGGTCGACGAGGTGCTCGCCTCGACCGGCAAGGCCGCCATCGGCGAGAAGGTCATCATCATCTCCGGGTCCCCTCCCGGAATCCCCGGCACCACGAACGACGTGCGCGTGCACATCGTCGGTGAGGTGCTCTAGGGGCTCACAGCCTCGATCGTGCGACGGCCCGGTGCGGATTCCTCCGCACCGGGCCGTCGTGCATCCTCAGCCGCCTGAGCCGCCCGGCGCCCTCGGCGCGCTGTTGTACCGGATGTCGCGGCCGTCAGCGATCTGCTTCTGCGCCCGCGCGGCGCGCTTCTCGGCGAGGCGGGTGTCCCGCGGGTCGAGCTGCAGGGACTCCTCGGCGGCGATCCCCGCCTGCAGCTGGCGACCGCGTTCCACCTCCGAGTCGAACTCGGCCCCGAACAGCAGCGCCAGGTTCGCGATCCAGACCCAGATGAGGAAGATCAGCGCGCCCGCGAGCGAACCGTAGATGCGGTCGTAGTTCGAGAACCCGGCGATGTACAGGAAGAACAGCGCAGACGACACGATGAGCACCGTGAGGGCGAGCAGCGCCCCCATGCTGAGCCAGCGGAACCGCCGCTGGTGCACATTCGGCGTCGAGTAGTACAGCAGGCCGATGAGGAGGACCGCGAGCAGCACGATCACCGGCCACTTCGCCACGGACCAGATCCCCGTCCAGGGCTCTCCGATCCCGAACGCCTCCGCGACGGACGTCGCGATCGGTCCCGACACGATGACCATCGCCCCCATGACGCCGGCGAGCACCAGGAAGACCACGCTGATGAGCAGCTGCTGGGGCTTCAGGATGCTGAACCCGCGGCCCTCGTCGATCTCGTAGATGCGGTTCATCGAACGGCTGAAGGCTCCGACGTAACGCGACATGGTCCACACCGCGAAGGCGATGCCGAAGACGAACGCACCCCACCCCGAGGTCCGGGCGAGGTCGTCGAGGGCGCTGCGCACTGCGTCCGTGTTCGCTCCGGGGAACGCGTCCTCGACGATGGACAGCACGGCGGCGATGGCGGAATGGCCGTCGCCGAAGACGACGAAACCTGCGACCACGGCGATGAGGGCGGGGAAGATCGTCAGGACGCCGTAGTAGGTGAGCGCGGCGGCCGCGTCGGGGAGGTCGTCGAAACCGAACTCGCGGGTCGTCCGCACGGCGATGTAGCGCCAGGTCTCGCGGCGGAGGTCCTGGGGACCCGACGGCTTGCCGCCGTCGTCCTTCGCCGTCGTGCTGTTCTCGCTCACGGGTCCTCCCGGTCGCGGTGGACGGAACCGCGGCCTCCGCCAATGTACCCGGTCCCCGCCGACGGTCTATTCTGGCCGCGTGGGCACCCCGGAGCCGGACGCGACCGTCGATCGTCAGCCGCGGCATGCCCACTGGCTGGAGCTGTTCTTCGACCTCGTCATGGTCGCCTTCGTCGGCGTCCTGGCCCACCGGCTCCACGGCGCCCCGACAGCCTTCGACTTCGCGACCTTCATCGTGCTGTTCTTCCCCGCGTGGTGGGCGTGGTGCAACGTGACGATCACGATGAACCTCTTCGGAGCGGTCGTCACCCCCAAGATCTGGGCGCTCGTGAGCATCGCGATGCTCGCGGTCGGGATCATGGCCGCTGCCGTTCCGGAGGGGCTCACGGAGCGCGCGGGCGCGTACGCGGCCGGCAACGCCGTCATCCGCCTCGTCATCCTCATCCCCTGGTGGATGGAGCGGAGACGGGTGGGCGTGCCGTGGTACCGCACGCTCGCGTACAACGGCCTGACGGCGTTCATCTGGGCGGTGTCGATCGTCGTGCCGCAGCCGGCGCAGTTCGTACTGTGGGGCGTGGCGATCGGAATCGAGGTCATCCTCCTCGTCTTCCTCGGCCGCCAGCGCACCTGGCTGCGCGACGCCCTCGACATCGACCACATCGCCGAACGTGTCGGACTGTTCGTGGTCATCGTCTTCGGGGAGTCGATCCTGTCCATCGTCGCCGAGCTCGACCACGCCTGGAACGCGCTGTCCGGCGTGACGGCCGCCCTGGCGTTCACCGCCATCTCCGCCCTCGCGTTCGCGTTCTTCCAGTACGGGGCGCGCAGCGCGGAGAACGGATGGCGCCGGCTGCAGCGTGCCGGGGACATCCGCGCCCTCAGGGACACCGTCATGTACCTGCCGTTCGTGCTGGTGGTCGGCATCGTCATGCTCGCCGCCGGGCTCGGGACGGCGGTGGCGGAAGCGGCCCACCGGCTCCCGGTGGGTGCCACGGTCTGCATCGCCATCGGCATCGTGCTGTTCTACGCCGCGAACGCGACGATCTCGCTGCGCTACGGCGATGCCGCCCGGAGTGTCGCACGCTGGGGGACGGTCGGGGTGCTGCTGCCGCTCGGCCTCTTCGCCGTGGCTGCCGTGGCCGACGCCGTCGTCGTCGTGGCTGCGACCGTCGTCGTGATCGGCGTCATGATCGCATCGGCGGAGATCAGCCGCCGGCGTTCGCGATCCAGCCGCGTGTCACAGCCTGAACGCGCGATCCGTCGAGGTCGCCGAGCTTGACGCCGGCGAACGCGGTGGCGCGTTCCGAGGTCTGCACCCGCACGGGCGGCTCCGATGCCGCCATGACGTCGACGATGACGGCGGCGACCTGCTCGGGAGTCTGCGCGGCGGCGGGGTCGAAGGCCGCGATGGTGCGCTGCACGTAGCCGTCGAGGGCTTCGGCGTACGGCGACCCGGACACGCGGGCCGTGGCGTCGTCGACTCCGGCGTTGCCGGCGAACCCGGTGACGACCGCGCCGGGTTCCACGATCGTGACGGCCACCCCGACGGCGGCTGCGACGGGCGCCAGGCTCTCGAGGAAGCCCTCGACGGCGAACTTCGCAGCGCAGTACGCCTCGTTGAACGGCTGCCCGACGACGCCGCCGACGCTCGACACCGTGACGACGCGACCACCGGAGGCGCGCAGATGGGGCAGTGCCGCCTTCGTCGCGGAGACCACCGAGAAGTAGTTGACCTCCATGGTGGCGCGGTAGGCGTCGAGCGAGTCCTGCTCGATGGTGCCGACATGCCCGGCTCCCGCGTTGTTGACGAGCACGTCGAGGCGGCCGTGATCGGCGACGACGCCGTCGACGACGGCGACCACCGCCGCGGCATCCGTCACGTCGAGGGCCCGGATGTCGACGCGCACGCCGGCAGAGGCCGCGGCATCGCGCAATGGGCCGGCCTTCGCCGTGTCGCGCATGGTGGCCACGACGGTCGCGCCCCCTCCGGCGGCTGCGACGGCCGTGGCGAGGCCGATGCCCGAGGACGTTCCGGTGATGAGGACGACGGGTGCTGGCATGGGATCCTCGATTCCGGCGCGGATGGTGCGCCGGTGCCATTCCACCACGATCTCGCGGTGCCCGTCCCGGCGGGGGACCGGTGGCCGAAACACGGATCGGCTCGAACCTCCAGGGTCCGAGCCGATCAGTTTGTGTCGGTGGCCGAAACACGGATCGGCTCGAAC
>JBEVEO010000253.1:0-43251 GCA_040512695.1 Leifsonia sp.
CAGGGCTTCGGCCCGTTCCTCGGAAACGCCGCGATGGGCGTCGTCTTCGGCTGGTGCTACTGGCGTTGGGGGCGCACGATGCCGCTGGTCATCGCGCATGCCATTCTCGACGTCGTCTCGTTCGTCGGCTATCCGCTCGCCGTCGTCTGGTGGCCGGGCCTGTTCTGACAGGCACGCGGCGCTCCAGCCTCGAGAGCACGTAGACCCGATGCGCGGGTGCGACGTGCGCCGCGACCTCGACGATGTCGGCATGCTCTGGCACGGCAGGCGCCGGCGTCGTGACCTCGCGCGCGTAGTCGTCATCCCCGGAGAGGGCGGCGCGACGCGACGGCGTGCACACGATGATGACCTCGGGCATCCAGGCGGCCAGCCCGTAGGCGTAGTCGCTCACGGCCTGCGCCTGCCGCAGGGCCGAGGCCGTGCCGGGGTCGCTGCGCTGGAGCGAATCGGCCCGCGAGTCCAGGCTCAGGCGGTTCCCGATCGCGGCCAGTCCGACGACGAGACCGATGAACCCCACATCAGCGGCCGTCCACATCAGATCCACGACGTTCATGGCACCCTCCCGTCGTCACGGTGATGTTCGCAACGGTACGCCGGGTGGGCCGAAAACGCCATGGTCGCGGCCAGCGTCCCCTAGTCGGCGAACGCCTCGATCGGCGGGCAGGCGCAGACCAGGTTGCGGTCGCCGTAGGCCTGGTCGATCCGTCGGACCGGAGCCCAGTACTTGGTGCGGACGAGCGTGTGCACCGGGTACACCGCCTGCTCGCGGGTGTACGGATGCGTCCACTCCCCCTCGATGACCGACCGCGCCGTGTGCGGGGCGTTCCGCAGCGGATTGTCGTCGGCCGGCCACTCGCCCCGTCCGACGGCGTCGGCCTCGGCCTTGATGTGGATCATGGCCTCGACGAAGCGATCGATCTCGGCCAGGTCCTCGCTCTCGGTCGGCTCCACCATGAGGGTGCCGGCGACGGGGAAGGACATCGTCGGTGCATGGAACCCGTAGTCGACGAGCCGCTTGGCGACGTCGTCGACGCTCACGCCGGTCTCGGCGGTCAGCGGTCGCAGGTCGAGGATGCACTCGTGGGCGACGAGCCCGTTGTCGCCGGTGTAGAGCACCGGGTAGTGCTCGCGCAGGCGCGCGGCGATGTAGTTCGCCGACAGCACGGCGGCGCCGGTGGCCTGCTTGAGCCCCTCGGCGCCCATCATGCGCACGTACGCCCAGGAGATGGGCAGGATGGACGGGCTGCCGTACGGCGCCGCGGAGATCGGACCGCCGGCGTGCACGTACGGCCCGTGGTCGGCGCGCTGCGCCATCGGGTGGCCGGGCAGGAAGGGCGCCAGGTGCGCCTTCGCGGCGACGGGGCCGACGCCCGGCCCTCCGCCGCCGTGCGGGATGCAGAACGTCTTGTGCAGGTTGAGGTGCGACACGTCGCCGCCGAAGTCGCCGAAGCGGGCGAAGCCGAGGAGGGCGTTGAGGTTCGCTCCGTCGACGTAGACCTGGCCGCCGGCATCGTGCACGGCCTGCGTGATGGCCGTGACCTCGTGCTCGTAGACGCCGTGCGTCGACGGGTAGGTGATCATGAGCGCCGCGAGGGTGTCCGCGTTCGCCGCGATCTTGGCGCGCAGGTCGTCGAGGTCGACATTGCCGAGCTCGTCGCAGGCGACCACGACCACCTTCATGCCGGCGAGCACAGCCGACGCGGCGTTCGTCCCGTGCGCGCTCGACGGGATGAGGCAGACCGTGCGCTCGTCCTCGCCGTTGGAGCGGTGGTACCCGCGGATGGCGAGCAGGCCGGCGAGCTCGCCCTGGCTTCCCGCGTTCGGCTGCAGCGACACCGAGTCGTAGCCGGTGACCTCGGCGAGCCAGCTCTCGAGCTGCTCGATGAGGGCGAGCGACCCGAGCACGTCCGCCTCGGGGGCGAACGGGTGCAGGGCGGCGAACTCGGGCCAGGTGACGGCCTCCATCTCGGTGGCCGCGTTGAGCTTCATGGTGCAGCTTCCGAGCGGGATCATGCCCCGATCGAGCGCGTAGTCCCGGTCGGCGAGCTGCTTGAGGTAGCGCATCATCGCGGTCTCGGAGTGGTGCGTGTTGAACACGGGGTGCTCGAGGTAGCCGGTGGTCCTGGCGAGATCGGCCGGGATGGCGGCCTTCACGGCGTCGACCGAGTAGTCCAGCGCGAACTCGAGCCGCTCCGGCAGCCCGAAGGCGTGCGCGATGGCCGCGAGGTCGTCGGTGGTGGTGGTCTCGTCGACCGAGACGCCGACCGTGGCGTCCCCGGCGAGGTGCACGTTGTAGCCGAGCTCGCGGGCGCGGTCGACGACCGTGGATGCGAGACCGGGAACGTGGACCCGGATGGTGTCGAAGTAGTCATCGCTCGCGAGCGTCATGCCGTACTCCGTGAGCGTCGCGGCGAGCGCACGCGCGGTTGCGGCGGTCCTGGTGGCGATGTAGCGGATGCCGTGAGGGCCGTGGTAGACGGCGTACATCGACGCCATGACGGCCAACAGCACCTGGGCGGTGCAGATGTTCGAGGTCGCCTTCTCGCGACGGATGTGCTGCTCACGGGCCTGCAGGCTGAGGCGGTAGGCGGGGTGGCCGTCCGCATCCTGCGACACCCCGACGAGCCGGCCGGGGAGCTGGCGTTCGAGGCCGGCACGCACGGCCATGTAGCCGGCGTGCGGGCCGCCGAATCCCATCGGCACGCCGAAGCGCTGGCTGGTGCCGACGGCGACGTCGGCACCGAGGTCGCCCGGGCTCGTCACGAGGGCGAGCGCGAGCAGGTCGGCCGCCACGACCGTGAGGCCGCCCTGCGCCTTCGAGGCGGCGAGGATCTCCGCGGGATTCCAGAGGTTGCCTGACGCGCCCGGGTACTGCACGAAGACGCCGAAGTGCTCGCCGAGGGCGGCGAACCCGTCCGCGTCGAGGCGGGCGAGCGGTGCACGCACCAGTTCGATGCCCACGGCCTCGGCGCGGGACTCCAGGAGTGCATCCGTCTGCGGGAAGGCGTCCTCGTCGACGATGAAGCGCGGGCTCTTCGACTTCGAGCCGCGACGGGCCAGCAGCATGCCCTCCACCACGGCCGTGCCCTCGTCGAGCATCGACGCGTTCGCGGTGTCGAGACCCGTGAGGTCGGTGACCATGGTCTGGAAGTTGATGAGGGCCTCGAGCCTGCCCTGCGAGATCTCGGGCTGGTAGGGCGTGTACGCCGTGTACCAGCTCGGGTTCTCGAGCACGTTGCGCTTGATGACCGCCGGAGTGATGGTGCCGTAGTAGCCGAGGCCGATGAGCGAGGTGCGCACCGTGTTCTGGTCGGCGAGAGAGCGCAGTTCGGCGAGGGCCTCGCGCTCCGTGGCCGCCTCGGGGATGACCGAGGTGAGGTGCTCGCCGATCGCGATCGACGCAGGAACGGCCGCCGACATGAGCGCCTCGAGCGACTCGTAGCCGAGCTCGGCGAGCATCGTGGCCTGGGCGTCGGGGCCGACGCCGATGTGACGGCGCCCGAAGGCGTCCATGGAGAAGGCCGAGGAGGCGGAGGTCATTGCGCGCGGTATCCGATCGGTTTCGAGAGTCGTGGAGTCAGCCGGCTATTCGCCGACGATGGCGCTGTACTCGGCGTACGAGAGCAGGGCCGGGAGCTCGGTGAAGGTCACCTTGATGAGCCAGCCGTCGCCGAACGGGTCGGAGTTGACGAGCTCGGGGCTCGCGACGACGGCGTCGTTGATCTCGACGACCGTTCCGTCGATGGGGGCGAAGAGTTCACCGACCGACTTGGTCGACTCGATCTCGCCGACGACGACGCCGCCCTGGACCTCGGTGCCGACGGCCGGCAGGTCGACGAACACCACGTCGCCGAGCTTGTCGGCGGCGTAGGCGGTGATGCCGACGGTGGCGGTGTCGCCGTCGACGAGCACCCACTCGTGCTCGGCGGTGTACTGGAGCTCGGTCTTGTCAGCCATGGCGGCGTCCTCTCTGGAGGTGTGGGGTTACTTCTGGCGCTTGTAGAACGGAAGGGCGACGACGGAGGCGGGGATGCGGGTCCCGCGCACGTCGATGAACAGCTCGGTTCCGATCTCGGAGCGATCGGGGTCGACGTAGGCCATGGCGACCGGGTGGCCGAGGGTCGGCGACAGGGCACCGCTCGTGATGATCCCCACGGGTGCCGCGTCGGCGTCGGCCGATGCGTAGACCTCGTAGTCGGCTCGGCCGGCCCGCCTGCCGTCGGCGACGAGGCCGACGAGGACGCGGGCATCCGCCGCCGGCCCGGCCTCGATGGCCGTGCGACCGACGAAGTCGCCCTCCTTGGCGAGCGCGACGACACGGCCGAGCCCGGCCTGCACCGGGAAGGTGTCGAGGCCGAGCTCGTGGCCGTAGAGCGGCATGCCGGCCTCGAGGCGCAGCGTGTCGCGGCTGGCGAGGCCGGCGGGCACGAGACCGTGCTCGGCGCCGGCCTGGGTGAGGGCGACCCAGAGGCGCGCGGCGGCATCGGTCTTGATGTACAGCTCGAAGCCGTCCTCGCCGGTGTAGCCCGTGCGGCCGACGAAGAGCGGGACGCCCTCGAAGTAGCCGTCGCTCGACCAGTAGTACTTGAGCTCGGCGAGCGGGATGCCGAGCTCGGTGATCGCCGTCGTCGCCTCGAGGATCGCCCGGGCGTTCGGGCCCTGGACGGCGATGAGGGCGATGTCGTCGCTCTGGTCCTCGACGAGGACGTCGAATTCGCCGGCGCGCTCGGCGAGGGCTGCGACGGCGGCGTCCCGGTTGCCGGCGTTGGCGACGACGAGGAACTTCGACTCGCCCAGCCGGTAGACGACGAGGTCGTCGATGATGCCGCCGGACTCGGCCAGCAGCAGGCTGTACTTCGCCTGGCCGAGCGCGATCGCCGAGAGCCGGCCGGCGAGCGCGTAGTCGAGGAACGCCGGAGCGTCTGCTCCCTCGACGAGGATCTCGGCCATGTGCGAGATGTCGAAGATGCCGGCCGCCGTGCGCACGGCGTGGTGCTCGGCGAGGTCGCTGGAGTAGCGCACCGGCATCTGCCAGCCGCCGAAGTCGGTGAAGCTCGCACCGGCGGTGACATGCAGGTCGTGCAGGGGGCTTGAACGATCGGACACGAGTTCTCCAGAATGTGCGCAGAAGGCGCGACCGAGGTCGCTGGGAACTCCCCCTCTGTCATTGGCCTGAGAGTTTCGCCCGATGCGCGTGCGCGATCGGACTTTCACCGTCGGCGGGATGCTGCGACGACGTCATCCGGATCTCGATACGGGTCGGCTGTGCCGGCCCTGCTCGATCCGGATGTCGCGAAGCGGCATCCGCTTTTCAGAGTGGCCTCGTTCTTGCGGTGTGTGACCTGAGAGATTGGCGGGGAGGCTTGCTCCGTCGGTGCCGGCTGAACCGGCTCTCCCGCAAGGCGTCGATGGCCCGATATGCGATTGTGCTGCGAGTCTACCCGGTCGATCGGCCGGGAACGCGCGGTCAGCCCTGTCCGAACAACGTCGTCCGGACGCCGTCGGAGAGTCCGGGGTAGGCCAACGCGACGAAGGCGATGAGGTTCACGGCGACCGTGAGCTGGAACTGGGCCCTGAAGGACGACTTCCTGGTCTTGTGCCGCAGGAGCTGCTGCGCCACGATGGCGCCCGGCCAGCCTCCGAGGAGCCCGAGGATGAGGAGGGTGCTCTCGCGCTCCCGCCATCCGCCCGACTGGGCGGCGCGCTTGTCGCCCGCGTAGGCGACGACGGCCAGGACGTTGGTGCTGGCGTAGAGCACGACCACCCACAGGGGGAGCTGCCAGGCAACGACGGCCACCACGAAGAGCACGGCGAATCCGAAGGCCTCCGCGATGCCGAGGGCGTCGACCTTGCCGCGACGCCGCGCCTGCTGGGCACGCTCCACCCGCGGACTCGAGACGGCGGTCGCCCGGATGCGGCCATCGGCCGTGCGCTCGACGGCGTACTCCACCCGCTCGCCGAGGAAGGGGCGCGTGCGCGTGCGTGGGAACGCCGAGACGTGGACGAAGACCCGCGCGCCACCCTGATCCGGTGTGATGAACCCGAATCCGCGGTCGTCGTTCCACTCGGTGATCGAACCGAGGGCACGGGCGGCGGTGAGCATGGTGCGATGGTAGCCGCGGGCGGGCCCGCCTCCTCCGCACGCGGGCGTGTCGGCGCGGATCGCAGCGGGGGCGTCATGCGTTTGGGTTCTGGTCAGATTGACTGTAAGGTGGTGGGCAGGAGTTACGGTCAGACTGACCATTACTGGAACGGCACGACGATGACAGCACAGCGCGGGAACGCGGACACGCGGGTGCCGGAGCGTGCGCCGACGGGCGCCACGCAGGCCGCCCTCGCCGTGTCGACGGTGATCTTCGCCCTCCGGCAGGATGCGGCGGGCCACTCCACGCTCTGGATTCCGCTCGTGCGCCGCATCCGCGAGCCGCAACGCGACCTGTGGGCCCTTCCGGGCGGCTGGCTCCCCGTGGACGAGGAGCTCGTGACCGCCGCCGCCCGCACACTGGCCGAGACCACGGGTCTCGCGCCGACGTACCTCGAGCAGCTCTACACCTTCGGAGAGCTCGACCGCTCCCCCGGACGCCGAGTGGTGTCCGTCGTGTACTGGGCCCTCGTCCAGTCCGCCGAGGCCGAGAGGGCCGCCGTCGACGAGAACGTGCAGTGGTTCCAGGCCGACGCACTGCCGCAGCTGGCCTTCGACCACAACCGCATCGTCGAGTACGCGCTCTGGCGACTGCGCACCAAGGTGGAGTACTCCCGGATCGCGCACGCCTTCCTCGGCGAGACCTTCACCCTCGCCGAGCTGCGCGAGGTGCACGAGGCCGTGCTCGGCCGCCCCCTCGATCCGGCGAACTTCCGGCGCGGAGTCGAGGCATCCGGTGAGGTCGTCCCCACCGGAGAGGTCCTCGCCGGCGCCCGGCACCGCCCTCCCCGTCTCTACCGCTACGACGCGTCCATCAACCTCGCCGACCGGGGGCCGCTCGGTCCCGAGACCGTCGCTCGAACAGGAGTAACACCGTGAGCATCCGCACCCCCGAGCTCGTCGACGCGTCCGTCGACCGCACCATCCGTCTCGTGCAGTCCGGCCGGACCACCGGAAGCACCTGCTCCCCGGAGCTCGCGGCCGGACCGTGGGAGTTCGACCTCGGGGCGCCCGGATACGGTCCCGGTTCGTCGATGGGCGACGTCATCCCCGTCGGATCCCCCCGGCAGGGCGAGCTGCCCGCCGTCTACCGCACCGCATCCGCCGACGAACTCGACGCCCGCATCCGTGCCGCGAAGGCCACCCTCGGCGACCGCGCCGTCATCCTCGGACACTTCTACCAGCGCGACGAGGTGGTGCAGTACGCCGATTTCGTGGGCGACTCGTTCCAGCTGGCCCAGGCTGCGCGGGCGAAGCCGGAAGCCGAGGCGATCATCTTCTGCGGCGTGCACTTCATGGCCGAGACCGCCGACCTGCTCTCGCGGCCCGACCAGGCCGTGATCCTGCCGAACCTCGCCGCGGGCTGCTCGATGGCCGACATGGCCGACATCGACTCCGTGCAGGAGTGCTGGGAGCAGCTCGAGGAGCTCTACGGGACGGAACCGGATGCCGACGGCCGCGTACCGGTCATCCCCGTCACCTACATGAACTCGTCGGCGGCGCTCAAGGGGTTCTGCGGGGAGCACGGCGGCATCGTGTGCACGTCGTCGAACGCCGAGACGGTGCTCGAGTGGGCGTTCGAGCGCGGGCAGCGGGTGCTGTTCTTCCCCGACCAGCACCTCGGACGCAACACGGCCAAGGCCATGGGGGTCCCCCTCGACCGGATGCCGATGTGGAACCCGCGGAAGCCGCTGGGCGGATCGACGGCCGACGAGCTCGACGACGCCCGCGTCATCCTGTGGCACGGGTTCTGCAGCGTGCACAAGCGCTTCACGGTCGGCCAGATCGAACAGGCGCGCATCGACCACCCCGGCGTGCGCGTGATCGTGCACCCCGAGTGCCCGATGGCCGTCGTCGACGCCGCAGACGAGTACGGATCGACCGACTACATCACCAAGGCGATCGCCGCGGCCCCGGCCGGATCGACCTTCGCGATCGGCACCGAGATCAACCTCGTCCAGCGTCTCGCTGCGCAGTATCCGCAGCACACGATCTTCTGCCTGGACCCCGTGATCTGCCCATGCTCGACGATGTACCGCATCCACCCCGGGTACCTCGCCTGGGTGCTGGAGGCGCTCGTCGGCAGCGCGGAGCGTCCGGCCGAGGTGCTCAACCGCATCACGGTCGGCGATGACGTCGCCGAGCCGGCGCGCGTCGCCCTGGAGCGGATGCTCGCGGCGCGGCCGCCTGTCGCGGCGGTCGGAGCCTGACCATGGACGTCCTCGTCATCGGCAGCGGCCTCGCCGGGCTGTTCGCCGCCGTGCGTGCGACGGATGCCGGTCACCGCGTGACGCTCGTCACGAAGGGCGTCATCGCCGACGGCAACACGGCCCACGCCCAGGGCGGGATCGCCGCCGCCCTGTTCCCCGACGATTCGACGGACGCCCACCTGCTCGACACCCTCCGTGCCGGTGACGGCCTCTGCGACGTCGATGCCGCGCGCGTGCTCGTCGATGAGGGTCCCGCCCGCGTGCGCGACCTCATCCGCTTCGGCGTGGAGTTCGACCGATCGGGCGACGCGCTCGCACGCGGCCTCGAGGCCGCCCACCGCCGGGCTCGCGTGCTGCACGCCGGCGGCGACGCCACAGGAGCCGCCATCGAGTCCGCCCTCATCCGCACCGTCAGGCGCCGCGCGGCCGTCGTGCACGAGGACACGGTTCTCGTCGACCTCGTCGTGACGGAGGGCCGCGTGGTCGGTGCCATCGTCCAATCGGGTGCCGTCCGGTCGTCGATCCGCGCCGATGCCGTCATCCTCGCCACGGGTGGAGCGGGCCAGCTCTACGCCCACACCACGAATCCCGCGGTCGCGACCGGAGACGGGGCGGCGGCCGCGTGGCGCGCCGGCGCCCGG
Source organism: Leifsonia sp. (assembly GCA_040512695.1). GTDB lineage: Bacteria > Actinomycetota > Actinomycetes > Actinomycetales > Microbacteriaceae > Orlajensenia. Next base: position 8,994 of record JBEVEO010000253.1, read on the forward strand.
ATGGCCGACCTCGAGTTCGTGCAGTTCCATCCGACGGCCATCGCGATCCCCGGCACGCCCCTGCTGTCCGAGGCCGTGCGCGGCGAGGGCGCCGTCCTGCTGAACGCAGCCGGCGAGCGCTTCCTGCTCGACGCCCATCCCCTCGGCGAACTCGCTCCCCGCGACGTGGTCGCCCGGGCGATCGCCGTGGAGATGGCGGCGCAGGGCGGCGCCCCGGTGCTGCTCGACGCCACCGCTCTCGGACGGGACATGCTCGAGACGCGATTCCCCACGATCACCGCCGCCTGCCGGGCCGCGGGCTACGACTGGTCGGTCGAGCCCGTTCCCGTCTCCCCCGCCGCGCACTACTGGATGGGCGGGGTCGCGACCGACACGGACGGCCGCACCTCCCTCGACGGCCTCTACGCCGTCGGCGAGGTGGCCTGCACGGGCGTGCACGGTGCGAACCGCCTGGCCTCCAATTCGCTGCTCGAGGCCGCGGTCTTCGCCGAGCGCGCCGTGCGCGATCTGGGCGTCGCCACGGCGTCGAGCACGCCGCCAGACCCCGACGCCCAGCAACCCGGATGCGGATCGAATCCCCGCCACGCCGCCCCGGCCGACGTCGCAGTCGACGTGTCGCCGGATCCATCCGCATCGGGGCGTTCGATACGGCCGCTCATCCAGGCGATCCTGTGGGAGGGGGCCGGCGTGCTCCGCTCCGGCGACGGCCTCCGCAGCGCCCGGGTCGGCCTCGCAGAACTGGCCAGGCCCGACACGAGCGTCCCGTGCCCCGTCGCGGCGATCGAGGATGCCAACCTCCTCGACCTCGCCAGGCTCGTCGTCGACGCCGCCCTCGCCCGCGAGGAGTCGCGCGGCGCCCACTTCCGATCCGACTTCCCGACGGGGGACCCCCGGCTCGCCGTCCGCACGCCCTTCCGAGAGGACGCCATCGCATGGTGACCAGCGCATCCATCGACCGCATCGTGACCGCCGCCCTCGAGGAGGACGCGCCGTGGGGCGACATCACGTCGGCCACCCTCATCCCAGCCGCCGCGACGGCGACGGCGCGACTCGTCGCCCGCGAGGCCGGCGTCTTCAGCGGGGCGAGCGTCTTCGAGGCCGCCTTCCGGCTCACGGACGCACGGATCGCCGTCTCCCTCCTGGTGCAGGATGGTGAGCCGTTCGCCGCCGGCGCGGTCCTCGCCGAGGTGTCCGGTCCGGCCCGCGGCATCCTGCAGGCGGAGCGCATCGGGCTGAACTTCGTGCAGCGCATGACCGGCATCGCCACCAGCACCGCCCGCTACGTGGCGGAGACCGTCGGCACGCGCGCGAGCATCGTCGACACCCGGAAGACCACGCCGGGGCTCCGGGTGCTCGAACGTCAGGCCGTCCGCGACGGCGGCGGCCGCAATCACCGGCACTCCCTGTCGGATGCGGTCATGGCCAAGGACAACCACCTGGCCGTGCTCACGGCGGGCGGCCTCTCGGTGACGGATGCGCTCCTCGCGGTTCGCGCTCAGCTGTCGCACACCACGCACCTCGAGGTCGAGGTCGACCGTATCGACCAGATCGAGGCCGTGCTGGCCGCCGACGTCGACACGATCATGCTCGACAACTTCACGCCGGAGCAGCTGCGCGAGGGCGTCGCCATCATCGGCGGACGCGCGATCGTGGAAGCCAGCGGCGGGGTGAACCTCGCCACCGTGCGGGCCATCGCCGAGAGCGGCGTCGACATCATCTCCGTCGGCGCGCTCACCCACTCGGTGCGCTCTCTCGACCTCGGCCTCGACGTCGACATCGAGGCGGCCGCCTCCCCCGCCATCACGCCATGATCTACCTCGACAACGCCGCGACGACCCCCGTGCGCCGGGAGGCCGTCGAAATGATGTGGCCCTACCTCACCGGCGACTTCGGGAACCCGTCGAGCCATCATCGCGTCGGGGAGTCAGCCGCCGCCGGGCTCGCGGACGCTCGCGCCTCGGTCGCGGCCGTCCTCGGCGTCCGGCCCGGTGACGTCGTCTTCACGTCCGGCGGAACGGAGGCCGACAACCTGGCCGTCAAGGGCATCGCCCTCGCGACCCCGCGCGGCCGGCACATCGTCACGACCCCGATCGAACACGAGGCCGTGCTGGAATCCGTCGCCTACCTCGCCAGGGTCCACGGCTTCGAGGTCGCGATGCTGCCGGTCGGACCGGACGGGCAGGTCGCCGTCGCCGACCTCGCGGCCGCGATCCGCCCGGACACGACGCTCGTCAGCATCCAGTACGCGAACAACGAGATCGGCACGGTGCAGCCGATCACCGAGCTCAGCGCCGTCGCGAAGGAACGGGGTGTCCCGTTCCACACCGACGCCGTACAGGCGGCAGGATGGCTGCCGCTCGGTCTCGACACGCTCGGCGTGGAGGCCCTCTCCCTCGCCGGGCACAAGGTCGGGGCCCCGAAGGGCATCGGCGCACTCATCGTGCGCGGACGCATCCCGCTCGAACCGGTGCTCCACGGCGGCGGGCAGGAGCGCACCCGGCGCAGCGGCACGGAGAACGTGGCGGGCGCCGTCGCCTTCGCCACAGCCCTCAGGATCGCCGAGGCCGAGCGCCCCGAGGCGTCTCGACGGATCGCAGCACTCCGGGACCGTTTCATCGAGGCCGTCCTGGCCGGCGTGCCGTCCGCGCGCCTCACAGGACACCCGACCGACAGGCTGCCCGGCACCGCGTCCTTCGTCTTCCCCGGCACGAGCGGCGAGGCCGTGCTGCTGGAACTCGAGCAGCGCGGCGTCGTCTGCTCCAGCGGCTCGGCGTGCGCTGCAGGCAGCGACGAGCCGTCGCACGTGCTCACGGCGGTCGGCATCGAGGCCACCGTCGCCCAGACCGCCGTGCGCTTCACCCTCGCCGGCACGACGACCGAGGAGGAACTGCAGACGGCATCGGCGGCCGTCGGCGCCGCGGTCGGCGCCGTCAGCGGGATCGGAACCGGCTGGTAGCGGTCGCGGAACCACCGCAGGGCGCCCGCCATGACCCGGCCGGATCCCGGCCTGGTCATGGCGGGTGTCGGCGGGGTCGGATAGCGTCGGAGCATCCGCCCGGCGATGAAGCCTCCCGGATATTCCTCGACAGGGAATTGCGGCGACGGCGGAGCGGTTCGCACCTGTAGGCGCTTCATCGAATCGGTTCGGGATTCACGAGTTCGAGATCCACGTTCAACGAGCGCCTCGCGATGCAGCCGGCCATCATCCGATTGGGGACAACCACGTGACCGACAAGACCACGACCGACGCCGTCGTCAGCGGCGCCGACACGGGCTCGGCCGCGACGCGGGCGAGCCGCGAACGGCGCGTGCTGTGGGTGCTGCTCGTCGCCACCTTCGTGGTGATCCTCAACGAGACCATCATGAGCGTCGCCATCAAGACCCTCCAGGTCGACCTCGGCATCGACGCGCGAGCGGCCCAGTGGCTCTCGACGGCGTTCATGCTCACGATGGCCATCGTCATCCCCGTGACCGGGTTCCTGCTCCAGCGCTTCAGCACGCGGGCGATGTTCATCGCCGCCATGGGCCTGTTCTCCGTCGGCACTTTGCTGGCCGGTCTCGCCCCCGGATTCGAGGTGCTGCTGGGCGCGCGCATCATCCAGGCGTCCGGCACGGCCATCATGATCCCCCTGCTCATGACCACGATCATGACCGTCGTCCCGCCGTCCGATCGCGGACGCACGATGGGGAACGTCTCCATCGTCATCTCCGTGGCACCGGCAGTCGGTCCGATCATCTCGGGTCTCGTGCTCTCGCTGCTGTCCTGGCGCTGGATGTTCTGGATCGTGCTCCCCATCGCCGTGGCCATGCTGATCCTCGGCGCCCGCCGCATCGAGAACGTCGGCGAGATCCGGCGCGTCCCGATCGACGTGCTCTCGGTCATCCTGTCGGCCTTCGGATTCGGCGGCATCATCTACGGACTCAGCCGCATCGGGGCGGCTCCGTCAGCCGGCGAGGACGCCGCAACGGCCGCGATGCCGATGTGGATCGCGCTCGGCGTCGGCGCCGTCGCCCTGGCCGCGTTCATCATCCGCCAACTCCTGCTGCAGCGCACGGATCGTGCCCTGCTCGATCTGCGGGTGTTCCTCTCGTCGACCTTCGCGGTCTCGGTGACGATGATGGCCGTGAGCATGATGGCGCTGTTCGGCACGATCATCGTGCTGCCGATCTACATGCAGCAGGTGCTGCAGCTGCCGACCTGGCAGATCGGCCTCATCCTGCTTCCCGGCGGTCTCACCATGGGCCTGCTCGCTCCCCTCGTCGGCCGTCTGTACGACCGCGTCGGGCCGCGCGTGCTGCTCGTCCCCGGTTCGATCGTGGTGAGCGGCGCGCTGTGGATGCTGACGACCGTCTCGCAGACCACCTCGCCGTGGTTCGTGGTCGGCACGCACGTCATGCTCAGCGTCGGCCTCGCCTTCCTGTTCACGCCGTTGTTCACGGCGGGCCTCGGCTCCGTGAAGTCCACCCTGTACTCCTACGGCAGCGCGGTGATCGGCACCGTGCAGCAGGTGGCCGGGGCAGCGGGAACCGCCCTGTTCATCACCCTGATGGCCACCCAGACGGCCGCGCTCTCCGCCGCGGGGGCGTCGGCCGGTGCGGCAGCAGCAGGCGGTGTGCGTGCGGCGTTCCTCGCGGGTGCGATCATCTCCCTGTTCGGAATCGTGGCCGCCTTCTTCATCCGCAAGCCGGAGAATGCGCCGGAGGGCGTCGCCGCCCACTGAGTCGTCGTCAGCCGGCGCGGCTGGCCGCCGCTGCAAGGGACTCCGAGAACTCCTCGAGGATGGCACGGCCCTCCGGCCAGCGTCCGAGCCCGCTCGCCGCGTTGATGTGCCCGGCATCGCCGATGGACACGAGCGTCGCGCCCCAGCGTTCTGCAAGCTCCCGAACCCGGGCTGCATCACAGAACGGGTCGTCCTCGCTGGCGACGAGCACCGACGGAACACCGGTCGCGCCGCGCCCGATGCCGACGAAACTCGGCACCCGCTCGAACGCCGGGCCGGCTTCGTCGGCCGGGGCCACCAGCACCACACCGGCGACGCCGCCCGGGTTGCGGAGCAGCCACTCGACGACGCCCAGGCACCCCATGCTGTGCGCGACGATGACGGCGTCGCGCCCCTGACGCTCGACGGCGTCGTCGATCGCGGCCAGCCAGTCCTCCAGCTCGGGCTCGCTCCAGGACGTCGGAGCGATCCGGAGCGCCTCAGGATCGTCGAGCTCCCACAGCGTCTGCCAGTGGGCGTCGCCGGAGCCGTCGATGCCGGGAACGATGATGGTCGGTCTCATCCGCCCACTCTGCCAGCGGGGCTCGCCGAACGCCGCACGAGAGACGTCACGGTGCGTCAAGAAGCTGCCAGAGGCGAACCGCGGCGCCTCAGCGCCAGTCGATCTCCTCGGGACTGTCGGGAATGACGACGAGCGGCCGGCGGGTGTTGACCACGGGCGCGCCCCAGCCGTCGTAGTCTCCGCCGAGGGAGGACACGATCCCCGTGACCTCGCGCACGAAGTACCGGGCGCTCTCCTCGTCGACCGCATCGGCTCTGACGGCGCTGACCACGTGGGTGTCGCCGTAGGAGATGGTGGAGCAGCGGAATCCCGCGCTCTCCAGTCGTTCGACGGCGCGACCGGCCGCCTCCTCGGTGGGGAGGTAGGCGAAATGCTCTACCTCGCGAAGCCTGGCCAGGTCGTCGCCGAGGATCCGGCGGTTGTCGATCTGCGTGCGATCGACGGCGAACTGGTTGGCGAGACGTCGGGTGTACTCGTCGGCCATGGAAACAACCCCTCCTGTGACCACAACGGGTCACACCTGTAGTGGTCACACTACGCAGGTGCATCGCCGCGCCGCCAGCCCTGTCCACAGGACACAGGCACCTCAGAGGAATGCCCGGTCACGGGCCGGTCGTCAGCAGTCAGGGCGACAGGATCGCTGGGACAGGGCGTCCACCAGCACGTTGCCGAGGTCCTCCGGCCGCGAGGCCGAGTAGGCGGCTCCGCCGGTGCTCTTCGCGATCCGGGTCATCGCGTCGAGGTCCGTGTCCGGCCCGAAACCGATGAGGATGACCGGCACCGGCCTGTCGGGGTCGGCCTGGGCGGCGAGCGAGGCGAGGAGCTCGTCGAGGGACGAGCCGTTCTCGTCCTCGTTCCGCCCGTCGGTGATGACGAGGACGGAATTGACCTTCGACGGGTCGTAGCTCTCGCGTACCCGCTGCACGGCCGCCAGGGTCGTGTCGTAGAGGCCGGTCGCACCCCCGAGCCGGTCGGGCAGGGACGCGATGATCGCCGCGATCTGCTGGCTGTGCGCCGCATCGCCGAGCGGGGCGATGGGCGCGAGGTCCTCCCAGTCCTGTTCGCCTGCCCGCCGGGTCGAGAACACCCAGACGCCCAGCTCCACCTCGCCGGAGAACTTCTGCATGGCGCCCTGGGCCGCCTGCTGGAAGATGTCGATGCGTCGCAGTCCGCTCTCCGAGGGCTCCTCCATCGATCCGGAGACGTCGATCACGGCGAGCATCCGTGAACGCAGCGTCAGCACGCCCCACGTGCGGAGGATGCCGAGCTGCGCGGCGCCGTCCGCGCCCGGGATCACCTCGACCGGGGCCGCGAGCACCCCGGCGTCATCGAGGTCGCCGCTGCCGGCACCGGTGCGGAAGCCCCAGCGGGCGACGAGGTCCGGCGCATTGCGGATGGCGGCCTCCACGTCGTCGACCACCGCATCCCGATCCTCGTCGAGCGTCGCGGCGCCCGCGACCCGTACGAACGGGTACGCGAGAGCGGTCGTGCCGTCGGACGGGTAGATGGCGAAGAACTGCTCGTCGGGCGAGCGTCGGTTCTCGGCGGTGATCGCCTGCTCGGTCGTGACCACCACCGTGGGCGCCTCAGCCTGCTGGGCGGCCGCGAGCGCGGCATCCAGTGAGCGCGGGATGGTCTTGCCGAGGGCGATCATCGCCCCGGCGAATCGTCTCGGGTCCTCAGCCGGGGCGTGGGCCCCGAGGGCGCCGAGGGCGGCCAGGCTGGCGGCGCTGCCTTCGGGGTCCGGCAGGAGGACGGGCACGTCGCCCGCGAGCACGGACCCCCAACCGAGCGAGGCAGCGGCGAGGACCGCGGACTGGGTCGCGGGAGCCGCGAACACGATCGGGGTGGTGGCGACGGGTTCGCCGAAGTCCGCGACGGAGATCGGTCGCCCGAGGGACGCCGACGTCGCGTCCATCCGCTGCCGCCAGGCCGTCGAATCCGGCACCCACACATCGGCGTGGACGTCGCCTCCGGCGGCGAGCACGGATGCGGTGTCTGCCGAGTCCTCCGCCCGCACTCTGGTCTCGACGCAGCGCTCGTCCGCGTCGAAGCGCTTCGCGACCGCCCTGAGCACGGGCACGACGCTCGGATCGGCGACGACGTCGATCGAGGTCGTCGCCGCACACGGCTCAGGAGCGGGTGAGGCCGCAGGAAGGATCTCGTCCAGGCCGCCCGTCGCCCAGGCGATCCCGCCTCCGGCGACGAGACTCACGGCCACGAGCATCGAGACGACACCAGCCGCCAGACCGCGGCGTCGCCGCCCCACACTGTGACGCCCCACGATCACTCCATTGCGATTCGGGCCGTCATCAGCCGGAGAACGTGTCATCGAGCACCCCCGAGCGGGGGAGATCGTAGAGAGTGTATCGAAACGCGGGCGTCTCGCAACCCGGACTTCAGAGCACGGGCGGACGGACCCGCAGACCGGCGAGCAGCGTGGCGACGAGTTCGCGGATGCCGGCACTCGGCTCGATCCGCAGCACGGCGAGACCCGGATCCGCCGCGTAGGCTGCATCCAGCGCATCGGCGGGCTGCGACGCCTCCCACACGCCACCGATGATGATGACCGTTCCCGCGCCGAGGGCCAGATCCGTCGTCTCCGTCGGATGCGGCATGACCGGCCGACCGACCCGCCCCAGTCGCCGGGTGGCGAGAAGCACGGCACGCTTGTGGTCGGCAGCCACCTGCGCCGAGATGTTCCGCTCGAGCACCGCCGCGGCGCTCGAACAGAGGTCGCACAGTACCGGACGATCGGCCGCGGTCTCGCCGATCGCCGTCGCGATCCCGTCGACGTCCGCTGCCGCTCCGGAGTCCGCTGCGAGCCGGGACTCGAGAGCGTCGAGCCACCCGGTGAACTCGCGTTCGTAGACTTCCAGGAGGATGGCCTCGCGCGATTCGAAGTACCGCAGGACGTTCGACTTCGCCAGGCCGACGCGATGCGCGAGCCCCGTCAGGGTGAGCTCGGAAACCCGCTGGTCCACGAGCATCGCCGAGGCTGCGGCGAGGATGGACTCGCGACGTTCGGCGCGCTGCGCATCGCTCCGTGCCCGGTGGAAGGGGTGTGCCGATGCCATCCTGAGTGTTCCCCCTCCAAGCTCGGCGAGCGGACCACGGCCTGTTAGCGTTGACGTAACAGACCGTCGGTCTATTATTCCTCGGAGGCGATGCCCGTGTACACCCTGCCCGATCAGACCGGCCGTTACATCGTGGTGACCGGAGCGAACAGCGGTACGGGCAAGGAGGCCACGAAGCGGCTCGCCGCAGCAGGAGCCGACGTGGTCATGGCGGTGCGCAACGCCGAGAAGGGCGAGGCGGCGCGCACGGAGATCCTCCGCGAGGTGCCGCAGGCCCGGCTCGAACTGCGCCACATCGACCTGTCCGACCTCGCGACCGTCCGGGCCTTCGCCGACGAGCTCATCGCAGCAGGCCGTCCCGTCGACACCCTGATCAACAACGCGGGGGTCATGGCTCCACCGAAGCGCATGACCACGAAGGACGGCTTCGAACTCCAGTTCGGATCGAACTTCCTCGGGCCGTTCGCCCTCACCAACCGACTGCTCCCCCTCGTCCTCGAGTCGGAGCATCCGCGGGTCACGACCATGACGAGCGGGGTCGCCAATGTGGGTCGGATCCACTTCGACGACCTGCAGGTCACCCGCCGGTACATCCCCATGCTGGCCTACGCGCAGTCGAAGCTCGCGAACATGCTCGCCGCCCAGCACCTCGCTGCGGTGGCCGACGAGCGCGGCTGGAACCTCATCAGCACCTACGCGCACCCGGGGTTCACCCGCACCAACCTGCAGAGCTCCGGCGCCAATCTCGGTCGCGACAAGCCGCGTCGATCGATCGTGGCGAGCAGGCACACGATCGTGCCGTCCCAGGGCGTGGAACAGGGCACGGAGCCACTGCTGTTCGCCGCGACGCATCCCTTCGCGCCGCAGGGCGCCTACTACGGCCCGAGCCTGCGTGGCGGTCTCGTCGGCCCGACCCGGCGCGTCGATCCCCCGCGTGCGTCCCGGGGCGTCGATCTCGCCGCATCGCTCTGGAGCGTGGCTGAGGAGCTCACGGGAACGTCGTTGCCGGCCTGACCCCGTCCGTCAGCCGCCCAGCCCGAACGGTCCGGACGCGTCGGGATCCTCGGGATCGCCTTCTCCGGGATCACCGCCGTCCTGCCACGGCGGAGCCAGCATCTCGCCCGAGGCGATCGTGAGGTCGAGGATCGAAGCGAGCAGACCGCGCACCGATGTGGCCTCGAGCAGCCGGAGCTGGTCGATCTCGCCGAGCGGGGCGATCCCGGCGAGCTGCCAGGCGGCCTCGACGGGGTCGTCGGAGAGCGCCACGTCGGACGGCCACGGCGACTCGATGAACTCGCTCGCCCGGGCGAGAGCGCGGCGGACCACGAGCTCGGCCTGCTCGAGCAGCGGCCTGGCGTCCTCCGACCAGACGAGTGCGGCCAGCTCCTCGGTCTCGGCCACCGGATGCGGATCCTCCGGCAGCCAGTCGAGCACCCGGATGCGCCTCCCGCCGTGCGCTACGAGCGCGAACGCGCCGTCCGTGGTGCCGACCTCGGTGATCCTCGCCACTGTCCCGACCGAGAACCGCCGCTCGCCGCCGCCCACCTCCTGCCCGCGTTCGATGAGCACCACGCCGAACTCGGCCGGCGTCGCATCGAGCATGCGCGAGAGCATCACGAGGTAGCGCGGTTCGAACACGCGCAGCAGCAGCGGCATGTGCGGGAAGAGCACGGAACCCAGCGGGAACATCGGCAGCGCGGCCATGGCTCCAGCGAACCATGCGAGGCTGGGAACGCGACCGGAGGCGAATGACGGGAGAGAGCCGTGCGCTCAGCGGATCGCCGCGGCCGGGGCCGCTACTTCAGCAGACGCGACAGTCGGCGATCGGCGAGCGGCTTCCCGCCCGTCTGGCAGGTGGGGCAGTACTGCAGCGACGAGTCGGCGAAGTGCACGTCGCGGACGATGTCGCCGCACACCGGGCACGGCAGGCCGGAACGCGCGTGCACCTGCATGCCGCGGCGCTTGGCATCCTTCAGCTCGGCCGGCGGCCGACCGGACGCCGTCTCGATCGCGTCGGCGAGCGTCGTGCGCATCGACGTGTAGAGCGTCTCGACGGCCGCGGCATCGAGGTTCGACGCCAGCGCGAAGGGCGAGAGCCGCGCGGCGTGCAGGATCTCGTCCGAGTAGGCGTTCCCGATGCCCGCGAACACCGACTGGTCGCGCAGCAGTCCCTTGATCTGGGTGCGTCGCCCGGCGAGGATCTGGGCGAAACGATCGAGGGTGAAGTCCACGGCCAGCGGATCGGGGCCGAGACGGGCGATGCCCGGCACGTCATCGGGGTCCCTGACGACGTAGACGGCGAGGGACTTCTTCGTGCCGGCCTCGGTGAGGTCGAACCCCGACCCGTCGGAGAGCCGCACCCGTGCTGCGATCGGCGAGCGTCCCGGTTTGAGCGGCGTCGCGGGCAGGTCATCGGACCAGCGCAGCCATCCGGCGCGAGCGAGGTGGAAGACGAGATGGCCGGCATCCGTCTCGACATCCACGAATTTGCCGCGTCGGTGGACGGCGACGACGGCCGAGCCTGCGAGCGCCGACGCCGGCGGATCGAAGGTCTTGAGCGCGGCGAAGGAGTTCACGACGACGGCTCCGATGGACAGCCCTGCTGTGCGTTCGGCGAGGAAGTCGACGAGCGCCTGCACTTCGGGCATCTCCGGCATGAGTCCATGCTGCCACCTCCCGGCGACAGGATGGATTCCGACTTCTGCGCAGATCGCAACCCCTTGATCTGCAGGCGGATCGGGAGTTGCGTGGGAGGTCCAACCTGGAAAGAGGCGGAAGTCATGGACATGAGCGTGCTCATCTGGATCATCGTGGCGATCATCGTCGTCGCGGTCGTGATCGTCGCAGTCCTGGGAGTGACGGCCCGGCGCCGCACGGAGGCGAGGGCCGCGGCCGATCGTGAGAAGGCCGACGAGTTGCGCCGGAAGGCGGAGGAGACGGACGCCGCCGCGCGTGAACGCGAGGCGGCGGCAGCGCAGGCCGAGGCGGACGCCGCCCAGGCGCAGGCCGACGCCGCGCAGGCCCGCGCAGCGTCGCAGAAGGCCGAACTCGACGCGGAACGACTGGCATCATCCAGCGCCGCCCACCACCGGGACGCCGCCTCCCTGCAGGCCGAGGCGCAGGACCATGCCCGACGGGCCGATGACATCGACCCGGATGTGAACGCCGAGACGGCCGCGACCGCCGACGCCGATCCGAATCCAAATCCGAGCTCGAATCCGAATCCGAGTCATCGCGCCTGATCGGGCCCGCTAGCGTCGATGGAATGACGATCGACGAGTGGGAAGAACAGGTCCGGGGATTCTGGACGGCCTTCGAGGCAGATCCGTCGGAGGACGTCGAGCACGTCCGGCGGCTCGATGACCTGGCCGCCGTGTGCCCGGTCCCGGATGGCCGGGCCGCCTTCGAGCGGGCGTGCATCCGGGACTCCACCGGGCGGACCGAGGACGCCGTCCCGTTCTACGAGGCCGGTCTCGCCGCCGGACTCGACCCGGTGCGTGAGGGCCGCACGCTCGTGCAGATGGCCAGTTCGCGCCGGGTACTCGGAGAACCGGCCGCCGCGCTCGCGATCATCGCGCGCGCCGACCCCCATGCGCTCGGCGGAGCTCCGAGCATCGTTCGGGCCCTGTCGCTGCACGATCTCGGTCGCGATGCGGAAGCACTGCGGCTCGTGATCGAGGCGCTCGTGCCTCACCTCCCGCGGTATCAGCGGTCGATGGCGAACTACGCGCGCCTGCTCACCGAGCCCGACGAGCCGTCCGCGTGACATGACGACCGATCGCATGGTCCGACCGTGCGCCATCGCTCTCATGCACTTTCCCTCGGCTGGGCTCGGTGCGAGCATGGGAGCCACCAGAAGGCGAGGCGGTTCCATGTCGATCATCTCCACCGTTCCCGAGGCCGATGCGACCGGTCGTGTGGCCGAGTTCTACGCAGACGACGTCGGCAGCCAGGGCTTCGTCGCGTCCCACACCAAGGTCATGGCGCTCAACCCGCAGGCCTACGATGCGTGGGATTCGCTCACGGGGATCATCGCCGATTCGCTCGGCATCCGCCGCTACGAACTCGTGACGCTGGCGGCAGCGCTGGGCGTGTCGTCACGGCACTGCCGTCTCGCGCACGGCCGCAAGTCGCTCTCGGTGTTCGACGAGGCGCAACTCGTCCGCATCGCCCGCGACTACCGTCACGCCGGCCTCGATGAGGCAGAGGTGGCGATGATGGAGTACGCCGAGCAGGTGAGCATCGACGCCAGTGCGATGACGGATGCCGACAGCCGTCGGCTTCGGGAGGTGGGCTTCACCGACCGTGAGATCGTCGACATCACCCTCGCCGCCGCAGCCCGCAACTACTACAGTCGCGCGATCCAGGCGCTCGCCATCGACGTCGATCCGACACCGGGCATCAGCGACGAGCTGCGCGACGCCCTCTTGGAGCCGCTGGCCCGGGCGTAGCCGAGCGCTGTGCGTCACGGTCGGGCGGGCCGCTGCCGACGGTGGCTCTCGTCGAGCATTCGCTTCACCTCGTGCTCGAACCGGGCGACGGGGCCCGCCACGGCGAGCGATGGGGCGACGGCACTGATCGGCAGGACGGCCACGGGACCCGGCGGCATCCCCCACGCCTCACGCCAGCCGCTGATCTGGGTGGACGAGACCGCGTAGACGATGCGGCCGAGGCCGACCCACGCGTGGGCGGCGGAGCACATCGGGCAGTGCTCCCCCGAGGTGTACACGGTCGAACGGGCACGGTCGGCCGGTGCGACGTTCGTCGCAGCCCAGCGGGCGATCTCGAACTCCGGATGCCGCGTCTCGTCGCCGTCCTTCGTGCGGTTGCGGTCCTCGAACAGCACCCGGCCGTCGTGCCCGACGAGGACGGAGCCGAACGGCTCGTCGCCCTCGGCCAGCGCGATTCCGGCGAGTTCCACGGCTCGTGCGAGATGGGCGAGGTCGGCATCCGTGACGGTCATGGTCTCCATCCTGTCGTCCGCACCGGTCGCCGTCGACGCCCCGGCAGTGCCGAGCGGCCTGTTCGGCAGGAAATGGTCGATCCGTGGCGATCCGAAAGCGACTACGACGCACGCAGGGGCAGCAACTCGCCGTTCGTCTGGCAGGTGGGGCAGTACTGCGCCGTGGTGCTCGCGAAGGTGAAGTCGTGGACGGTTCCGCCGCAGACCGGACAGGCCTCTCCTGCACGGCCGTGAACGCGCATGGCAGCGACCTTGGTCGCCTTCAGGTGCGCGATCGGCACTCCCCGGCGCGCCGCGATCGCATCGGTGATGACCCCGACCGTCGCGTCGAAGAGGCGGTCCAGCTCGTCGGTCGTGAGTGCCGACGCGTGCACGACGGGCGAGATCCTGGCCGCGTGCAGGATCTCGTCGGAGTATGCGTTGCCGATTCCCGCGAGCGATTCCTGCTCCTGGAGCACCGCCTTGACCTGCTTGCGCCGACCCACGATCGCGGTGTCGAAGTCCGAGCGGGAGAATCCCGGATCGGCCGGGTCGGGTCCGAGCTTGGCAACGGCGGGCACCTCGACCGGCCGGTCGACGACCCAGAGGCCGAGCGAGACCCAGCCGCCCGCATCCGTGAGCTCAAGAGCCGACCCGTCATCGAAGGCGAGCGTCACCAGGGCGGGTGGCGGGCCGGTGCCCTCATCGGATGCGACGACGGCGCCGCCCGGTTCGTCCGCCGACGCCGTGCCGCCCCATCGTGCCCAGCCGTGGCGGCCGAGCGACACCACGAGGTGCTGTGCGCCGAAGGCGAGGTCGATGAGCTTCCCGTGCCTCGTCACACCTGTCACGGACTGCCCGACGAGAGTGGCCGGCTGACGTGCCCGGGTCTTCGTGGAGCGGAACTCGAGCACGTCGACATCCGTCAATGCGTGGCCGGTCAGCCGCGCGTCGAGTTCCTCGGCGAGCGCCTCGACCTCGGGAGATTCCGGCATGACGCCAGCTTCCCACAGGGTGCCGACACGGAACAGGGCGCTGCCGCGCGCGTCCACGCGGCCGCGGCAGCCGCGGGCCTACTCGGTGGCGAAGTCGAGCTTCGAGTCCGCAACGGCGATGACCGACCAGGTGCCGCCCGCGGCGTCGGTGAACTCGTACGCCGGGACGACGAGCACGGTGCCGTCCGGCTGCCACTGGCTGGCGAGGCCCAGGCGGGCGCTGACGATCTCGACGCGATTCACGGGCCACGACAGCTTCGCACCGGCCGACGGTGTCGCGGGCGGCTCGGTCGGAGCCACCCACTGGTCCGGCACGATGGACGCCTGGTCGCGGAGTGCGATCGGCAGGTTCGTCATCTGAGCTGCGAACCGCGGGTCCGACAGCCGTTCGAACGCCTCCTGCTCGCTGACGACGGCGTAGTCGCCCAGGGGGACGATGTCGGCCAGCGCCCCGTACGCGCTGAGCACCCCGTCGGTGGCGAGCTCGATGGTCCACGGCTGGTCGACGCGCTGTCCGTCGACGACGGGCCAGGCCTGGGCGGTCCTGGTGACTGCGCCCTCCCAGGTGTCGGACGTGTACTCGAAGGCTTCCGGATCACGTCCCGTCGTCGCGATCAGCGTGCGCAGGGCGGCGATGGCCGCATCCTCGCCGGGAAGGGCAGCGGCGGTCGCCGGCTCGCACGGCTCGGTGACCTCGGGCTCCTTCGTGCACTGCCACGGGTCGACGCGCGGATCCGAGTACGAGAACGAGAGCGTGCCGTCGAGTCCCACCCGCAGCGACGGGGCTGTGCCGTCCTGAGGGCCGACCGTCCACGCGCCGTCCGTGAGCTCGGCCCTTCCCGCGACGCCGAGTGCGGCCGCGAGCGCGGTGACCGTCGCGGCGTTCGAGGACGCCCGGGCGTCGAAGGTGTAGGCGAGCGCCGTGCCGTCGGTGGTGGACAGGCCGGAGGAGCTGAAGCTGTTGCGACCGAAGCCGTATGGGTAGAGCATGCTGGCGGCCGAGCCTGCCATCTTCTGGCTCTCCGGTGCCGCGCCGGCCATGGCGTCGCGCTGAGCGGCGCCGGGATCGGTGGCCGTTCCGCCGGAGATGCCCTGCATCGAGATGGGAGGAGCCGCGCCGTCGGCGAGGTTCGCTCCCCCGCCGGTGGATGCGCCGACGGCGTACCCGGCGGCTCCGAAGATCGCGATGGACGCCGCGACCGCGACGATCGGGAGCCACCGGGGACGCCGTCGCGCACGCTCGGCGCCGAGGTCCGTCACCGGTGTTGGCGCCGTCGTATCAACGGCCGTCCGGGCGATCACATCGTCGACGAAGCCGGCGCGCGGTTCCACCTCGGCCGCGGGATCGGCGGCACGGAGGCGTGCCACCGGGTCGAGCTCGTTGTCGTCGTTCATGTCGATCACCCTCCGTGATAACGCTTCAGTACGGATATGTGCCGCGAGCCGGGAACCTTGCAGGAGGGCCTAGAACGACATCCGTTCGCCCCAGGCGTCACGGAGCCGCTTGCGGGCGCGCGAGAGCGCCGCATCCGCACCGGATCGGGAGATTCCGAGCACGACTGCGAGCTCGGCGCCGTCGAGACCCTCCCAGGCGTGCAGGAGGAGGATGCGTCGGTCGCGCTCTCCCACGGTCGCGAGCGCGCCGCGGAGCTCGGCGTCGAAGAGGGCGCTCAGCTCGGGGTCGTCACCGACACGGACGGTACCGGTCTCCGGCACCTCGTCGACGGGAAGGTCGATCGTCTTGCGGCGATGGTTGGCGAGCGTGAAGCCCGCCGTGCGGTACAGCCACGGCAGCACCGCATCCGTCGGCACGTCGGTGCGGCGACGCCAGGCGGTGGCGAACACCTCGGCCGCGAGGTCCTCCGCGTCCTGTCGCGGCCCGCGACGGGCGAAGTAGCGCACGAGCGCCGTCGAATGCTCCCGGACGACCGCGGTGAACCACGCGGCGTCGTGGCCCGCCGCGGACGATTCGGCGCCATCGGGCATCGCCACCCCCTCGGTCGCGGCGGGATCGTGGCTCGTCTCTGACGGGTCGGCACCCTCGGGCATCCCAACTCCCTCGGCGTCGATGTCGGCTGCTGTGCTGGCGATCCTCACACACTGACTGTGTCTCGCCCGCCGCGAGTCTTGCACGCGACGGCGTCGAACTCACGGGAGAACGCACCGGGGCCCTTCAGCCCTGGTCATTCGCCACCGGTCGGGCCGGTCAGTCCTCGAGCCGGAAGCCGACCTTGAGGGTGACCTGGAAATGCGCGACACCGCCGTCGGCGACCTCGCCGCGCACCGAGACGACTTCGAACCAGTCGATGTTCCGCAGCGTCTGCGAGGCACGGGCGATGCCGTTGCGGATGGCGGTGTCGGTGCTCTCAGGCGACGTGCCGACGATCTCGGTGACGCGATAGGTGTGGTTGCTCATGATGCTCCCGTCCGCCCGCGACCACGGCGGTGCGGGTCTTCCGACCCTACTCCGGCACCTCGCTCGCACCGCGGCAGAGTCGGCGGCTGCTCAGTACTCGCCCTTGATCACGAAGAAGGATCCGCGGATGGTGCCGGCCAGCTTCGACTTCTGGCGCGCGAACTTGAACCGCGACGCCAGCTCCTCCGGCACCTCCATGCCATCGGAGAGCTTGAACCCGACGGCTCGCTTGCCGCCGTCCTCGAGGCCGTACATCACGTTGATGGAGAGGCCGGACTCGTAGAACACATAGGTCATGCGCGTGCCGTCGACGACGAAGTCGGTGACCTCGAGTGGTCGGGAGGCGATGACGATGTCGCGCTCATCCCGGATGATGCGGCTCACGCGGTCGAGCGCATCCGGTGCCTCGTCCACCGTGCTGACGGTGAAGACGTGGTCGAACTTGTTCTTGTAGTAGCGGGCCTCGTTCGCGCGCAGCCCGGCGAGGGCCTCCGCGACCGGAGACGACTCGAGTCCGACGGTTGACACGTTCACGAAGTCGACGGTGTACGTCATGGGGTCCTCCTGCTGGGCTGGTGGCCCCACGGTACCGTCACCCGACGGCTGGGGACTTCTCCGATCCCGCTCGGCTCCGTGGCTGCAGGGTGGTCCGGCTACACGTTGAAGCGGAACTCCACCACGTCGCCGTCCTGCATGACGTAGTCCTTGCCCTCGATGCGCGCCTTGCCGTGCGAACGGGCCTCCGCGATCGACCCGGTGGCGACGAGGTCCTCGAAGGAGATGACCTCGGCCTTGATGAAGCCGCGCTCGAAGTCGGTGTGGATGACGCCGGCAGCCTGCGGCGCCTTCGCCCCCTGAGGGATGGTCCAGGCGCGGGTCTCCTTCGGACCGGCCGTGAGGTAGGTCTGCAGGCCGAGCGTCTCGAAGCCGATGCGGGCGAGCTGGTCGGGGCCCGACTCGTCCTGGCCGGTCGACGCGAGGAGCTCGGCCGCGTCGGCGGGGTCGAGGTCGATGAGCTCGGACTCGATCTTCGCGTCGAGGAGCACGGCATGAGCGGGGGCCACGAGGGCCTCGAGCTCGGCACGCTTGGCGTCATCCGTCAGCACGGCCTCGTCGACGTTGAAGACGTAGATGAATGGCTTGGCAGTGAGCAGGCCGAGCTCCTTGATGGGAGCGATGTCGACCTTCGAGGCCGAGAGCGGCACGCCCTTCTGCAGTTCGGCGAGCGCCTCCTGGGCGGCGGTGACGACGTCGGAGCCGATCTTCTTGGTCTTGAGCTCCTTCTCGAACCGCGGGATGGCCTTCTCGAGGGTCTCCATGTCGGCGAGGATGAGCTCGGTGTTGATGGTCTCCATGTCGGCCTTGGGATCCACGACGCCCTCGACGTGCACGACGTCGTCGTCGGTGAATCCGCGCACGACCTGGGCGATCGCATCCGCCTCACGGATGTTCGCGAGGAACTTGTTGCCGAGCCCCTCCCCCTCCGACGCGCCGCGCACGATGCCCGCGATGTCGACGAACGACACGGGGGCGGGAAGGATGCGCTCGGAACCGAAGATGCCGGCGAGGGTCTCGAGGCGCGGATCGGGCAGGTTCACGACACCGACGTTCGGCTCGATCGTCGCGAACGGGTAGTTCGCCGCGAGCACCTGATTCTTGGTCAGTGCGTTGAAGAGGGTTGACTTGCCGACGTTGGGCAGGCCGACGATGCCGATTGTAAGAGCCACGGGGGTCAATCGTACCGGTCGCGGATGCGCGCCGACCGACGGCGCCGACAGCGGCCTATGCCGTGATGACCATGCGGCGGATGGCGGTTCGGTCGTCGGTGAGGTCGAAGGTGAACGTCGACGGCCCGGTGAAGCCGTCGCCGCCCACCTCGGCCTTCACCACGACGGTGTTGCCCTCGACGCGGAAGCTCGTGATCTCGAAGGTCTGGGCCACGCCGATCGACTCGCCCTCGGTCCAGCGGCGCACGCCGTCGTGGCCGGTGAAGGTTCGACCCCAGTCGTCGATGACGCCGTCCAGCGCGAACGCCGCCACGAAACGGTCGACGTCGGCATGGTTCGTGGCCTCGAAGAAGTCGTCGACGGGCGTCGGCAGTGCGTTCATCGGTGTCCTCCGGTGGGCGATGGAACGAGCAGCGCGGGCAGGAGCTCGCGCAGCGAGGAGATCTCGAGATCGGGCACGGCGTCGTCGGCGCCGACGTGCTCGCCGAGGCGGTTGAGCCAGACGCCCCTGATGCCGGCGGCCTGCGCCCCGGCGACGTCCTTGTCGAGCAGGTCGCCCACGTGCCAGGTGGTCTCGGCGTCGGCGTCGAGCTCGGCCATGGCGAAGTCGAAGATGGCCGGGTCTGGCTTGGCGGCCCCGACCTCGGCCGAGACGAAGACGGCGTCGAAGCTGTCGTCGATTCCGAGGGCCTCGAGCTTGGCCCGCTGGGCGCCGGACGGCCCGTTCGTGACGATCGCGAGTCGGATGCCGGCCTCCCGCGCTGCGGCGAGGGTCTCCGTGACGTCGTCGAAGAGCGTGTGACCTCCGCGCTCCGCCCGGTGCCAGGCATCCGTCGTGGCGCGGATCAGTTCGTCGTCGGTCAGCCCGAACGCCTCGAACGTGCGCCGCCACGCCTCGAGCCCCAACTCCTCGTCGTCGAGTTCGCCGCGGTACCAGTCGAGCTCGACCTCGGGCCAGTACGTGTCCCAGACGGCGTCGTTGACCTTCTCGATCTCGAGGGGGTCCAGGGCGAGGTGCGGGTGCGCCGCGGTGATGCCTGCACAGGTGGAGCGGATGGCCTCTCGCAGATGGCTCCAGTCGAGCAGCGTTCCGTCGAGGTCGAGGAGGAGCGTCTCGATGACGGGCTTGTCTGCCGCATCGGAGACTGGGACTGCTGGCACTGACGACTCCTGTCTGCACTCTGGTCACCGACGGGGCCGGACGACCGGATGCCTTCACCCTACGACCGCCGACTGACACCCGTCTGAACATCGGATGGCGCGACCGGCGGGTTGCGAGGGACCGGGGCCGACCGGCGCGTCCGACCGGCGCGTCCGACCGGTGGGTCCGACCGGAGCCGGGTTGCAGATGTGCGGGATGCCGACAGGCCGCGCCCGCTGCGAGCCGTGTCGCCCGGCCGTGTGACGATGGACGCGTGCCAGTGGACTTCACCGCGATCGACTTCGAGACAGCCAACGGATCGAACGTCTCCGCGTGTTCGGTCGGCCTCGCCAAGGTGCGCGACGGCAGGGTCGTCGATCGGGCGGGCTGGTTCATCCGCCCGCCGTTCCCGCACGACGAGTTCAACGAGTGGAACATCCGCATCCACGGCATCCAGCCCGAGCAGTGCGCGGATGCGCTCGAGTGGGGCGACCAGCTCCCCGACCTGCTCGCCTTCGCCGGCGGCGACGTGCTCGTGGCCCACAACGCCGGGTTCGACATGGGCGTCATCAAGGCGGCGTCGCTGTTCGTCGGCGCGCCGGTTCCCGACTTCCGCTACCTGTGCTCGCTGCAGGTGGCTCGAAAGACGTACACGCTCGACTCCTACCGCCTGCCCGTCGCCGCGATGGCCGCAGGCTTCGAGGACTTCAGCCACCACGACGCGCTGGCCGATGCCGAGGCCTGCGCGCACATCATCATGCACGCGGCCAGGCGCCACGACGCCTCGGACATGGACGCCCTCGCCGCGGTCGCCGGCGTGAAGTTCGGAGCCATCGGCCCCGTCGCGACGGCCGACAGGGCAGCGACGCACGGCCCGATGGCACTCGCCTAGGCACTCGTCCGCCGTCCAGGGCTGCGAGCCCGCTCGTCTGATCGCCGACGGATGCCGCGGCGCGCGGGCCCGCGGACGCCGAGTGTCGGCGGGGCAGGCGACACTGGAGCCATGGACATCCTCGGACTGATCATCGGCCTCGTCGTCGGCATCGCCCTCGGCGCGCTCGCGACGGCGTTCATCCTGCAGCGTCGTGCCGCAGCGGCCGGAGAGTCCGCCCAGCGCAACGGCGCGGCCGTCGAGGACCCGGCGATGGTCGAGATGCGGCATCAGGCCGAGATCAACGAGATCCGCACGGCGGAGCTCGCCGCCCAGGCCGAGCTCCGTGCAGCGGAGCACGAGGTGCGATCCGCCCTGCAGTCCGAGCTCGCTTCGGCGCTCGCCAAGGCCGAATCGCTCGAGGAGCAGATCGAGCACCACCGCGCTCAGTATCGCGAGCTGGTCGACCAGAACCGCGCCGACCAGCTGGAGCGGGCCGAACGCGAGAAGCGCGAGAGCGCGGTGCTGCAGGCGCTGAGTCCGGTTCGAGAGACCCTGCAGACCATGCAGACCAAGGTCACGGAGCTCGAGCGCCAGCGCAGCGAGCAGTACGGCTCGCTCGCCGAGCAGCTCAAGCAGGCCCAGCTGTCGGATGCGGAACTGCGCGCCACCACCGAGTCGCTCGCTTCGGCGCTGCGCTCCAACAGCACCCGCGGCGTCTGGGGTGAGACCCAGCTGCGCCGCGTCGTCGAGGCGGCAGGCCTCACGCAGTACGTCGACTTCTACACGCAGCACAGCATCACGACGGATGCCGGATCCGGCCGCCCCGACATGGTCGTGCGTCTCCCCGGTGGCAAGACGATCCCGATCGACGCCAAGGTGCCGCTCGAGGCCTACATCGAGGCGAGCCAGATCGCCATGACGGCGACAGGCGAGGAGGGTGCACGCCGCAAGTCGCTCATCGACAGGCACGTGAAGGCCGTGCGCGCGCACATCGACGCGCTGGCGAAGAAGACCTACTGGGAGGGCCTCGACGCGAGCCCCGAGTTCGTGATCGCCTTCATCCCGAACGAGTCGCTCCTCTCCTCGGCTCTCGAGGCCGACCCGGCGCTGCTCGACTACGCCTTCGGCAAGCGCGTCGCCCTGGCCTCGCCCGTGAACCTCTGGGCTGTACTCAAGACCGTCGCGTTCACCTGGCAGCAGCAGGCCGTCTCCGACGACGCGAAGAAGCTCTTCGACCTCGGCAACACGCTCTACCAGCGCATCGGCACTCTCGCGGGCCACGCCGACAGCCTGCGCAAGGCCATCGAGCGCACGGTCGCGAGCTACAACAACTTCGCGAACTCGCTCGAGTCGCGCGTGCTGGTGACTGCACGCCAGTTCCCCGGAATCGACGAGACCAAGATCGCGCTGCTCGCCGAGCCCGCTGTCATCCACGATGCGCCACGCCGGCTCACCGCTGCCGAGCTCACCGAGGATGCCGGCGATGAAGCGGTGCTGGTGCTGCCGGTACTGGAGGCGTCGGCATCCGATGTCGATCATGAGTCCGATGATGTCGATGTCGAGGCCGAGATCGACGCGGACATCCGCCTGATCTGACCGGCCGACCGTGGCCGGCGACGCTGCGCCGGGCCGCCGACGCTCAGCCCGGTTCGGCTGATCCCGTCACTGTTCGGGGCGACGCTCGTCGACCGGAGCTTCGAACCCGGCGGCAGCCTCTCCCCCGGTGACGGCGTCACCCTCCACGGGCAGGTCATCGAGCGGATGGGCCAGCTCGTCGGGGCCCAGCCTGGCGATGAGGAGCGTGGCGACCGCGAGCCCGACGGGGATCAGCCCGGCGAAGAGGAACGCGGGGGCGATGCCGATGAACTCCCCGACCGGACCCGCCACGGCCATCGAGATCGGCATGAACGCGAGCGAGACGAAGAAGTCGAGGCTCGACACCCGCCCGAGCATGGCCGGTGGGACGCGGCGCTGCAGCAGGGTGCCCCAGACCACGCTCGCGCCCGAGAACAGCAGTCCGCAGGTGAACAGGGCGATCACCATCACCCAGAGCTGGCTCGTGTAGCCGATGATCGCGAGCGGGGCGCATCCGAGCCCCCAACCGAGGATCATCAGCGTGAGATAGCGGCGTGGGAGGCGCATCGATGCCACGGCGAGTGAGCCGATCGCCCCGCCGATGCCGAACGAGGCGAGGGCCAGGGCGAACGCCCCGGCGCCGCCGCCCGTCTGGTCCTTCACCGCGAAGGGCAGCAGCACCTCGATGGGCCCCATGATCACGAGCACCAGGAGGATCGAGAACATGAGCGTGGCGAAGAGCCACCGGGTCCTGATCATGTAGCCGAAGCCGTTGCGCAGGTCGGAGAAGGTCTCGACGAGCACGTGCCTGCGCTCGCCCTCCAGATCGCGACGGACCGCCGTGGTGCGCATCAGGCCCAGGGACACCGCGGCGCCGACCTGCAGGACGGCGATGACGAGGAACGCGAGTCCCGGTGACACGACGGCGATGAGCGCGCTGGCGACGGCCGGCCCCGCCGCGTTCATGACGGCGGGGCGCAGCACGCCCTCCACGCCGTTGGCGGCCAGGAGCTGGTCGCCGGGAATCAGTGCCGGCAGCCAGGCCGAGTAGGCGGGGTAGAAGAAGCCATCCGCGACGCCGAGCACGAAGGCGATCACGGCGAGATTCCAGACCTGCACGGCCCCGGTCAGTGCGAGCACCGCCGCCGTCGCGAAGGCGAGGCCGCGCACGATCTCGCAGGTCAGCAGGATGCGGCGCTGCGGGATGCGGTCCGCCGCGACCCCGCCGAACAGCACGGCGAGCACGAGGCCGAGGCTGGCCCCGACGGCCACGACCGAGAGGTCGGTGGGGGTGCCGCCCAGGAGGACGACCTGCCAGACCGACGCGACCAGCCAGCATCCGCCGCTGAACAGCGAGAAGGCGAGGGCGACGACGAGGAGCCGGTACTGTCCACTGGCGAACGGCTTCAGCGCCCGCGGCAGACGTGCCGCGGCCTCTGTGTCCGCCATGGCGATCTCTCCCCCGTCGGTGGTCAGCCCCCTACGCCACCACCGTACACAGGCGGCGGGCCGGCGTCACCCTGCTGCTCCGTGGCGCGCTCAGCTCCACTTCGAGACGAGGTGGTCCGCCACGATCCGGCGGATGGTTCCCGAGTGCGAACGCAGCACGATCGACTCGGTGCGAAGGATCGGTCCCATCCGGCGGACGCCGGCGACGAGGCCGCCGTCGGTCACGCCGGTCGCCACGAAGATGGTGTTGTTGCCTGCGACGAGGTCGTCGGCCTCGTAGGTGTGGTCCATCAGGAGCCCGGCGGCGATGCCCTTCTCCCGTTCGGCGTCGTCACGCGGCGCCAGCCTGGTCTGCATGAATCCGCCGAGGGCCTTGATGGCGGCCGCCGTCGTGATGCCCTCCGGGCTTCCTCCGATCCCGACGCACATGTCGATGCGGGACTCGTAGCGGGCCGCGTTGATGCCGCCGGCGACGTCGCCGTCGAGCATGAGCCTGGTGCCGGCGCCGGCTGCGCGGATGTCGGCGATGAGCTGCTCGTGACGGGGCCGATCGAGCACGGCGACTCTGAGTTCGCCGACGTCCTTGCCGACGGCCTTCGCGAAGGCGCGGATGTTGTCGCCGATGGGTCGTTCGATGTCGATGACGCCGGCGCCCGCCGGCCCGGTGACGATCTTGTCCATGTAGAACACGCTCGACGCGTCGAGCATCGTGCCCCGATCCGACACGGCGATGACGGAGAGGGCGTTCTGGCGCCCCGCGGCCGTGAGGCTCGTGCCGTCGATGGGATCGACGGCGATGTCGCACGCCGGACCCCGGCCGTTGCCCACGTGCTCGCCGTTGAACAGCATGGGCGCCTCGTCCTTCTCACCCTCGCCGATGACGATGAGTCCGTCGAAGTTGACGGTGGCGAGGAACGCACGCATGGCGTCGACGGCGGCCTTGTCCGCGCTGTTCTTCTCGCCTCGACCGATCCACGGCACCGCTCGGATGGAAGCGGCCTCCGTCGCTCGCACGAGCTCCAGGGCGAGGTTGCGATCGGGGTGCTGATCGAGGCTGGCGGTTTCCGTGGTGCTCATCTGGGTCCTCCCGGACGCATCGAGGCTCTGGCCCGTCGTCGGACCGCGGTCGACCGGTCGGCCACCGCCTTTTCGAGCCTAGCCTTCGGCCCTCCGCCGGAACCGGTGCATCCGGTTCCGGCGGAGGAAAGTTCAGCGGTTCTTAACGTTCCGGCGTGGTGGTTTCCGCTGGTCGGCATCAGCCGACCGGTTCCGCGGTGCTCGGCCGCCTGCGGCGACGTTGCGGCGTCGTACCGCCCACGGCGGCGAGCACGTCGACGAGGGTGGACGGATCACCGACGTTGCCCGGCACCACGACGTAGGTGAGCGTGCGGCCGTCGAAGGCCTCGATGGACCAGACCGACACGCCGGGGAGCACCTGTCCCAGCACCTGCGCCGAGCGTGCGCCGATGCCGATCCTGGCCACGTCGGATGAGGTGATGCCGCCCTTGGACACGACGACGTCGACGAAGGGCACGATGGAACGCACGGCGCGGGTGAGCGCATCCATGACGCGTTCACCGTGGGCGAGGGTGTTGTGCTCGCTCGAGCGCACGCGCTCCGTCGCCAGGATGGCGAGACCGCTGCCGGTCACCTGGTCCATCGCCATGCCGACCGCCGAGGCGGCAGCGGATGCGGGGTCCGCAAGGGCGGCGGCCGTGTCGACGGTCACCGGCTCGCCCCGGAGCCCGGTGAGGGCCGCGAGCTGGGCCGTCGCGCCCTGCGTGTGGGATCCGCACACCACGAGAACGGCGCCGGGTTCCCCGACGATCGGTCGGTCGAGGAGGCCGTTGCTCTCGACTCCGGCGAGCGCCGCGGCGAGGGGCGCGGCGGCGCGCACGACGACGGTCGCACCTCGCCGCCGTGCGCGTTCGATGGCGGCGGCGATCAGTCGGATGTCGTCGTTGGTCACGGCATCCGGAACCACGACGGTTCCCGGACGGGCGGCGACGAGCACGGCATCGAGGGCATTGCCGTCGTCGCGGAGCTCGGCGAGCGGGAAGCCGACAGCCGACCTTCCCGACTTCTCGGCGACGTAGGCGACGAGGTCGGCGTTCGCGAACGGGAACACCGGGTCATCGGCGTACTCCGTCTCATTGGCCGGCAGGTCGACGCCGTCGACGCGCACGTAGTGCACGCCGTCGCGGGTGGTGCGGCCGCCGTCGGGGAACGCGGGCACGAAAACCATGACGGCGGATGCGTCCAGGAAGACCTCGGTCTCGGCGAACACGTGGCCGCGGAGGGTGGAGTCGCCGCGCAGCACGAACGCGACATCGGAGCCGAGGATCCGCCCGGCCTCGATGGCGTCCGCCCGGATGCCGCTGACGAGTGCCACGGCGGCCCGCTCGTCGATCGACCGGGAGTTGGTCTGCACGTAGACGCTGTCCGCGATGCGGAGCTCCGCGGCGATGAGCTCCGGCGAGCTGTCGAAGAGCACGGCGACGCCGGAGGCCGATTGCGTGCCGGTCGGGTCGTCATCGAGTACGACGGTCTTCATGATGGGTCCTTTCGACCACAGGGCGGGATCAGGATCGAGGACGATGCGGGAGGGCGGACGGCGACCGTCCGCCCTCCCGTCATCGTCAGCGGGCGCTGACGGTCTGCGCCGGCTCGGGGGTCTCGCCCGCGATGACGCGGTCGACGGCCTCTCGCTCGCGCTTGCCCCAGGTCTCCCGGGTGAGCAGGGTTCCGACCAGGCCGATCACCCCGACGCCCACGTAGATCCAGGCGACGCCTCCCCAGCCGGCCCCGACCGCGACGGCAGCCGCGATGAAGGGGATGAAGCCGGAGATGGCCGCCGAGAACTGGTAGCCCATCGAGGCACCGGAGGTGCGGGTGTTCGTCGCGAACAGTTCGCTGAAGTAGGCACCCTGCGTTCCGGCGAGCATGTCGTGGATGATCGGCAGGCCGATGATGTAGACGAGCACGATGAACGCGGGGATCCCGGTGTTGATCATCAGGAACAGCGGGAACCCGAACGCGATCGTCGCGACGCATCCGATCAGGTAGAGCTTCTTGCGCCCGATCCTGTCGCTCAACGCGCCCCAGGCGACCGTCGTGAAAGCACCGATCGCCGTGGCGATGATGAGGCCGGTGAGGGCGGTCTCGCGACTGGCCAGCTCGGCGGTCGTCATGTAGCTGATGAGGTACGTGACGATGACGTAGAAGCCGCCGGTCTCGGCCAGGCGCAGGGCGATGACGCGGAGGATGGTGCGCCAGTCGTCGCGGATGACCGTCCAGGTCGGGTTCTTGACCAGCTTGCCCATCGCCTTGGTGTCGAGGAACTCCGGCGACTCGCTCACCTTCATGCGGATGATGATTCCGGCGATGATGAGCACGGAGCTCAGCAGGAACGGCAGTCGCCACGCGAGCTCGCTGTCGAGGCCGGCGGCCAGGAGGAAGGCGACGTTCGCGAGGAACACGCCGAGGGGAACACCCAGCTGCGGGATGGCGGCGTACTTGCCGCGCTTCTTCCACGGCGCATGCTCGAAGGTCATGAGGATGGCGCCTCCCCACTCCGCCCCGAACGCCAGCCCCTGGATCACGCGGATGAGCGTGAGCAGCAGCGGCGCGAAGATCCCGACCTGCGCGTAGGTCGGCAGCAGTCCGATGAGGACCGTCGCGATGCCCATGACGAACAGGGCGCCGACGAGGACCGGCTTGCGTCCGTACTTGTCGCCGAGATACCCGCCGATGATGCCGCCGATCGGCCGCATGGCGAAACCGATGCCGAAGGTGAGGAACCCGAGGAGGATGCCGGTGGCCGGATCGGAGCCGGGGAAGAAGTCAGCGCCGAAGTAGAGCGCCGCCGCCGTGCCGTAGGCGAGGAAGTCGTAGTTCTCGATGGTCGTGCCGACGGTGCTGCCGATCGCGGTCTTCAGCTTGTCGGGAGACCCGTTGGCCGCCTGCTCGGCTCGTGTCTGTCTGATGGTGGTCATGATCGTCCATATCTCCTTTGATATGGGAGCTGGTGTGCTCCCGGGCCTCGCGGCCGGCGTCCGCCGGGTGAGGATCGGGAGTCCCGTCGCTCTACCCGGTGAGGATCACCTCGCCGATTCGGCCGTTGTTGTAGAAGTCCGTGATGTGGTCCTGCACGAGGTGCACGGCCGCATCCCGGTCCCGGCGCCGGATGGCGTCCAGGATGTCGCGATGTTCCTGTCTGACGGTCTTCGCCGTCTCCCGCCAGTTCTCGAGCCGGGCGTAGGCCTCGATCATCTGGCGGTTGATCGCCTCACGGAGCGAGCCCATGAGGTGGGCGGTCAGGGCGTTCCCCGTCGATTCGGCGATCCTCACGTGGAAGGTCGCGTCGAGACGGTTGAACTCAGCAGCCTCGATGGACGGGTCGTCCATCCGGTCGAGGATCGCTTCGAGCTCCGTGTGGTCCTCGGCGCTCGAGTGCATGGCCGCCTCTGCGCATGACCAGGTCTCGAGGGCGAGCCGGGTCTCGAGCACGTCGTTCTGACTGAAGTGCCCGAGGGAGATCTGCAGCTTGAGCAGGTTCACCATGCCGACGCCCGGAGTCCCGACCAGCAGGGCTCCGCCGTCCGAGCCGCCCCCACGACGGATCTCGACGATCCCGAGTGCCTCGAGCACGCGGAGCGACTCCCGCAACGACGGGCGCGACACGCCCAGCTGGATCGCCAGGTCGCGTTCGCTGGGCAGATGGTCCCCGGCCTTCAGCCGCCCATCGAGGATGCGCTCCTCGATCTGCGACATGACCTGCTCGTAGGTCCGCACCCGCTGCACGGGCTCCCAGCCACTGACGTTCGCCACGATCGGTCATCCCCTCGACGTGAAGGCCATGGGCCGACCGGCCGGCCTTCTCGTCCAGTGTAGTTTCCATGGCCGTGGATGGTCTGGTGGTCAGGCCGCTGCGAGGGACTCGGCGCGGAATTCCGCTTCGAGCTCCTGGCGTACCTGAACGGCGAGGAGGGAGTCGTCGACGACGATGTCGTCCCACGACACGGTCCGGTCCTTCGGCACGTCGCGGATGAGCTTGGCGCCGTGGGCGAGGCCGAGGGGAAGGGCGCGTCGTTCCAGCGAGGTGTGCGCGGGGGCGAGCTTGCCGAAGACCGCGTAGCCGCCTTCGCCGTCCAGGGTGTCTCCGGCACGGAGGTCCTTCTTCGCCGTGGTGACCACGTCACCGCGGAAGCCGGTCGGCGATCCTGTCGCCTCTCCACGGAGCACGGCCGACGCGACGCTCACCCCGAGCTCGAGCCCGATCATGTGATACGGCCGGTAGAGCGATCCGTAGCGTCCGCTGTCGTCCGTCTTGACGCCGTACTCGGCGAAGCACTGCACGGCGTAGTCGGTCTTCGCCTCGAACGTCACGTAGACGCCCCAGCGGAGGTCGCGCTCGACCTCGGTGCCGTCACGGTTCAGGCTCGAGATGAGCTCGACCGTGCCTCGGCGCGAGAGCGTGCCGCCGCGCGAGCGCTCCTTGAGCATCTGCGGCAGGTCGTCGACGCCGACAGGGGTGAAGTTCAGTCCCTCGTCCTGCGGGATGAGACCGGTGCCGTTGGCGACGGCCGCCATCTCGATCGCGGACTTGGTGCCGTCGAGGAAGGAATTGAACATCTTGGGGTTGTAGTCCCCCGAGGCGAGCTGCTCCGGTGTGAAGCCGTAGTAGTCCCAGACCGTGTCCGGCGTGGAGTAGTTGTACTCGGGGAGGTACTTGGTGCCCTTGCCCGCGGCGACCACGTCGAATCCGACCGTGCGGCACCAGTCGACGAGTTCGCTGATGAGCGCGGGCTGGTCCCCGTACGCCATCGAGTACACGACGCCGGCGGCGGCGGCGCGACGGGCGAGGATCGGTCCGACCATGCAGTCCGCCTCCACGTTCACCATGACGACGTGCTTGCCGTTGTCGATCGCGCCGAGCGCGTGGTACGTGCCGATGATCGGGTTGCCGGTCACCTCGAGGATGACCTCGACCGACGGATGCGCGATGAGGGCGTCGGCCGAGTCGAGCACGCAGGTGCCGCCGGTGGCGGCCGCCGCGTCGAGGGACACGGCCGCGTACCGCTCTTCCGGCCATCCGGTGCGGTGCAGAGCCCCGCGCGCCTTGGGAACGTCGATGTCGGCGACGCCGACGACGTGGATGCCCTCGGAGTTCACGGCCTGGGTGAGGAACATCGAGGCGAACTTGCCGGCTCCGATGACTCCGACGCGGATGGGTCCAGCCTCCGCGGTGCGCTTCTGCAGGAGCGAGAAGAGATTCATGTCACTACTTCCTTGTAGCCCGGCGGAGCCGAGGTGGTGCGATCGTTCCTTCGGATTGATGGTCAGACCATCTGATAGAAACGAGTATGCACTTGGTCTGACCATCTGTCAACAACAGATGCGCCGATCAGGCTCCGGCCGACCAGCCGTCTCCGGCGGCGAGCATCCGGCCGGGAACCGCGAACGGCGTCACCGCCGTGAGGACGACCAGCGGGCGCGGACTCGAGCAGAGCTCGACGAGGTCGATGACGCGATCGGAATCGAGGCCGTGCGCCTCCAGGCGCGATCGCTCCGCCCTGCTCTGCGGAGCGAATCGCGCCTGCATCGCCCCGCCGATGGCGATGACGGCCGCGGCCTCGATGACACCCTCAGGAGCACCGCCGATTCCGAGGAGGAGGTCGATCTCGCCGTCGACGGAGGCGGCGGCCAGGGTGCGCTCGATGTCGCCGTGCTCGAACCCGACGACCTGGGCCCCGGCATCGGCGACCGCCATCGCCATCGCCCGATTGCGCTCGCGCGACTGCACGGCCACGCGCAGGTCGGCCACCGCACGGCCTCGTGCCGCGGCGAGCCGCTCGAGATTGGCCGAGACGGGATCGGAGAGGGCCAGTCCGGCATCCGGGTACGCGCAGACCAGCTTGTCGAGGTAGTGCGCCGGTCCGATGTCGATGAAGGCTCCGCGCTCGGCGGCGGCGAGGACCGCGATCGCGCCCGGCCGCCCGGCTGC
This sequence comes from Leifsonia sp., assembly GCA_040512695.1. Lineage (GTDB taxonomy): Bacteria > Actinomycetota > Actinomycetes > Actinomycetales > Microbacteriaceae > Orlajensenia. The sequence continues at coordinate 39,479 of JBEVEO010000253.1, forward strand.
GGCGAGCCGGGTCCCGTCGACCGGGTCGACGACGATGTCGACGGCGGGGCCGCCGGTGCCGAACACCTCCCCCGGGTGCAGCATCGGTGCGTCGTCCTTCTCGCCCTCCCCCGCCACGACCCGTCCGGCGACGGGGAGCGGCGCCAGCGCCGTCCGGAGGGCGTCGACGGCGACGCCGTCCACCGCGTCGGGATCGCCCGAGCCGACCCGGGCGAGTGCCGCCCGTGCCGCGGCCGCTGTCGCGGCGAGGAGCGCATCGACGAGCGCCTCGGGAAGGTCGGATTCAGCCATGGCCCCATCCTGCCGTCCCGGCAGCCCTCACGTGGCATCCGGCCGCTCCCGCCGACTCGGTAGACTGCCGGTACACCCCACAGACTTCCGAAGGAGCCGCCATGCCCGTCGCAACACCCGAGCAGTACGCCGAGATGCTGAACAAGGCCAAGGCGAACGGATTCGCGTATCCCGCCTTCAACGTCTCGTCGTCGCAGACCATCCATGCCGTCCTGCAGGGCCTCACCGAGGCCGGGTCCGACGGCATCATCCAGGTCACCACGGGTGGGGCGGACTACTTCGCGGGCCAGACGGTCAAGAACCGCGCCGCCGGCGCCCTCGCCTTCGCGAAGTTCGCCACCGAGGTCGCCAAGAACTACCCGGTGACCGTCGCCCTGCACACCGACCACTGCCCGAAGAACGCCCTCGACGACTTCGTGCTCCCGCTCATCGCCGCCTCCGAGGAGGAGGTCGCGGCCGGCCGCAACCCGATCTTCCAGTCCCACATGTGGGACGGATCGGCCGTGCCGCTCGACGAGAACATCGAGATCGCCCAGGAGATGCTCAAGCGCACCCGGGCCATCAACGCCATCCTCGAGGTCGAGATCGGCGTCGTCGGCGGCGAGGAGGACGGCGTCGAGCACGAGGGCAGCAACGAGGCCCTGTACACGACCGTGGGAGACGTCACGAAGGCCGTCGAAGCGCTGGGGCTCGGCGAGAACGGCCGCTACATCGCCGCGCTGACCTTCGGCAACGTGCACGGCGTCTACAAGCCCGGCGGAGTGAAGCTGCGCCCGGAGCTGCTCGGCGAGATCCAGGCCGGCATCGCCGAGAAGTTCGGCACCGGTCCCAAGCCGCTCGACCTCGTCTTCCACGGCGGATCGGGATCCACGGATGCCGAGATCGCCGCGGCTGTGGCCAACGGCGTCGTGAAGATGAACATCGACACCGACACCCAGTACGCGTTCACCCGCGCCATCGCGGACTACATGCTGAAGAACTACGACGGCGTGATCAAGGTCGACGGCGAGGTCGGCAACAAGAAGCTCTACGACCCCCGCGCCTGGGGCAAGGTCGCAGAGTCGGCGATGGCCGCCCGCGTCGTCGAGTCCACCAAGCAGCTCGGCTCAGCCGGGCATTCGGCGTAGGTCGCTGATGGCGGAGAGCCCGAACCCGGAACCCGTTGACGGATCGGGCTCTCAGCCCGTCGATCCGCGGCCGAAGCCGCAGTTCGGCGAACTCGCCCCACCCGGCTGGGTCTGGAAGCCCCCGGCCGATTCGCACACCGGGCACCAGCAGGAGCCCATGGTCGTGCACAAGCAGCCGCACACCCGCCAGCCCGCCGCTCCGAAGCCGGCCGCCGAGCCGAAGTCCGGCGCCGCGCTCGAGGGCACCGAGCCGCCCGCCTGGGACCGTCCCGTCACGATCGCGCTGCTCGTCCTCGGCGTGTTCGGGCTGTTCTCGTTCGTACGCATCCAGGCCGGCGCGACCCAGTCGATCGCCCTGCTCTACCAGCAGGAGGGCCTCGGCGCCTACACGCCGTCCACGATCGTGCCGACCATCCTGCTCTGGGGCGGGATCATCCAGATCGCGCTCTGGGTGCTCGCCGCCGGCCTGTCCATCTCCCTCATGGTGCGTCGTCGGCGGGCCTTCTGGATCCCGCTCCTCGTCGGCGTGCTCGCGGTCATCGCCCTGTTCCTGGTGCTGATGGCCGTGCTGCTGACCGATCCGACGCTCATCGACCACTTCGCGAAGCAGACGGGCTGAGCCTCGGCTGCAGGCGGCTGGGCCTCGGCTGCCGGCGGCTGGGCTCAGCTCGAGACGCGTCCGCCCAGTGCGCGCTCGTCCTGCTTGCCCTGCAGGTCCTTGCGGAGCTCCTTCGGCAGCGAGAACATCAGGTCCTCCTCCGCCGTCTTGACGACCTCGACCTCGCCGTAGCCGGCGTCCGCGAGATCGCGGAGCACCTCCTCGACGAGTTCCTCCGGAACGGATGCCCCGCTCGTGACGCCCACGGTGGCGACTCCGTCGAGCCATTCCTGCTTGATCTCGCTGGAGTAGTCGACGCGGTACGCGGCGGAAGCGCCGTACTCGAGGGCGACCTCCACGAGGCGCACACTGTTGGAGCTGTTGGCGGAGCCGACGACGATCACGAGCTCGGCGTCTGCAGCCACCTTCTTGATGGCGACCTGCCGGTTCTGGGTGGCGTAGCAGATGTCGTCCGACGGCGGATCCTGCAGCTTGGGGAAGCGCTCGCGCAGCCGGCGCACGGTCTCCATCGTCTCGTCGACGGAGAGCGTGGTCTGCGACAGCCACACGACCTTGTCCGGGTCCTGCACCTCGATGTCGTCGACGGCATCCGGGCTGTTGACGATCGTCACGTGGTCGGGCGCCTCGCCGGCCGTTCCCTCGACCTCCTCGTGACCCTCGTGGCCGATGAGCAGGATCTCGAAGTCGTCGCGGGCGAAACGCACGGCCTCGCGGTGCACCTTCGTCACGAGCGGGCAGGTGGCGTCGATGGCCAGGAGCCCCCGGTCGGCCGCCGCGTTGACGACGGCCGGTGAGACGCCGTGGGCGCTGAAGACGACGTGCGCGCCGGACGGAACCTCGTCGACCTCCTCGACGAAGATCGCGCCCTTCCTCTCGAGCTCGGTCACGACGTGGATGTTGTGCACGATCTGCTTGCGCACGTAGACCGGGGCTCCGTAATGCTCGAGCGCCTTCTCCACAGCGATGACCGCGCGGTCGACTCCCGCGCAGTACCCGCGCGGAGCGGCGAGCAGCACCTTCTTCCGTCCGTGGACGGGGGTATCCTTGAGCCGCCCCCGCACGCCGGGAATCCGCGGCATTCCGAGGCCGATGGGCGGGGCTTCCGTACTGCTGGTCACCCGTCGATTCTACGGGGGTGTCCCGGCGCGACACTGTGAGGGGCCTTCATGACGGATGCGACCGCGTCGACGGCCGCCCCGGCCGCTCCCGCTGCGGCGGCGGGCGGACCGCCGAGCATGGAGTCGCCATGGCCCGTCGCCGTGCTGTCCGGCAAGATCCGCGACTACATCGACCGTCTCGGCACCGTGTGGGTCGAGGGCGAGATCACCCAGTGGGGCGTCTCGGGCGGCAATGTCTACGGCAAGCTGAAGGACCTCACCGTCGACGCCACCGTGAGCTTCAACCTCTGGTCGTCGGTGAAGGCGCGCCTCTCCGAGGAGTTCAAGCAGGGCGATCGAGTGGTCGCCCTCGTCAAGCCGAACTGGTGGACCAAGGGCGGAAGCCTCACCATGAACGTCGTGCAGCTCAAGCACGTCGGGCTCGGCGACCTGCTCGAACGTCTCGAGCGACTGCGCAGGCAGCTGGCCGCGGACGGCCTGTTCGACGCATCGCGCAAGAAGCCGCTCCCGTTCCTCCCCCATTGCATCGGCCTCATCACCGGCAAGGACTCCGACGCCGAGAAGGACGTGATCCGCAACGCCCAGCTGCGCTGGCCCGCGGTGAACTTCCGCGTGGTG
>JBEVEO010000017.1:0-30041 GCA_040512695.1 Leifsonia sp.
CAGGGACGATTGTGGAGACATGACTACTTCACCTCCGGCCGTGCGCGTCTCGCGGCTGAGCAAGTCGTACGGCCCGTTCGACGCCGTCAACGACATCAGCTTCGACATCAGCCCCGGCGAGACCTTCGCGCTGCTCGGCCCCAACGGCGCCGGGAAGTCCACGACCATCGAGATCCTCGAGGGCTATCGCGACCGCACGTCGGGCGAGGTGAGCGTCCTCGGCGCCGACCCGGGCAGCGCTGGACTGGCCTGGAAGGCCCGCCTCGGCATCGTGCTGCAGTCCGGCGGCGAGAACGGCGTGATGACGGTGGGCGAGCAACTGCGCCACTTCGCCGGTCTCTACCCGAACCCGCGCGACGTCGACGAGGTCATCGCAGCCGTCGGCCTCGACGCCAAAGTGAAGACGCGGATCTCCAAGCTCTCCGGCGGTCAGCGTCGACGCGTCGACGTCGCCCTCGGCATCATCGGCCGGCCGGAGCTGCTGTTCCTCGACGAGCCCACCACCGGCTTCGACCCGGAGGCACGCCGCGACTTCTGGACGCTCATCCGCCGGCTCAAGGCCGAGGGCACCACCATCCTGCTCACGACCCACTACCTCGACGAGGCCGCCCAGCTCGGCGATCGCGCCGGCGTCATCGCGGGCGGCAAGCTCATCGACATCGGCCGCATGGACGAGATCGGCGGGGCGGATGCGCGGACTCCGCTCGTGCGCTGGCGCGACCGCGACGGCATCAGGGAACGCCGGACGACGGAACCCGGCACCCTCGTCGCCGCCCTCGTCACCGAGTTCGGGTCCGAACCTCCCGAGCTCGAGGTGATCCGCCCGGGTCTCGAGGACATCTACCTGCGCCTGGTCGCCGACCACGCGACCGACGAGGAGGTCCTGGCATCATGAGCACCATCGCCCTCGGAGCATCGCGCGTCCGCTACGAGACCATCGGCTACTTCCGCTCGCCGGACACGGTGTTCTTCACCTTCCTCTTCCCCGTCGTCATGCTCGGCATCTTCACGACCGCCCTGAGCTCGGCCGGAGACATCTCCGCCGGGCCGGGCACGGAGGGCATCAGCGTCGGGGCGTACTACCTGCCGGGCATGCTGGCCGCCGGCATGCTGCTGTCCGGGGTGCAGAACCTCGCCGTCGACATCGCGGGCGAGAAGAGCGACGGCACGCTCAAGCGCCTCGGCGGCACCCCGCTCTCGCCGGTGAGCTACTTCCTCGGCAAGATCGGGCAGGTGTTCGTCACCGCGACGCTGCAGGCGCTTCTCCTCCTGCTGGTGTCATCCACCCTGTTCGGGATCGCGCTGCCCACCGAGCCGTCGAAATGGGCGACCTTCGCCTGGGTGTTCGTCCTCGGCGTCGTGACGTCGGCGTTCCTCGGCATCGCGCTCTCCTCCGTTCCGCGCTCCGGGAAGAGCGCGACCGCCGTGGTCATCCCCATCGTGCTCATCCTGCAGTTCATCTCCGGCGTGTACCTGGCCTTCTACCAACTGCCGGAGTGGATGCAGTTCATCGCGAGCATCTTCCCGCTCAAGTGGATGGCGCAGGGCATGCGCTCCGTCTTCCTGCCCGAGGACTTCCAGACCCTCGAGGTCGACGGGTCCTGGAACCTCGCCGGCGTCGCGATCGCGCTCCTCATCTGGCTGGTCGTCGGCCTGGTGCTCAGCCGGGTGACCTTCCGGTGGATCAGGAAGGACGCCTGAGCGGCGAGTGACAGAGTAGGACCATGCAGAACCGGCGCTGGTGGGATGTCGCCGCGGTCGCCGTGGCGATCGTGGTGGTGGTGCTCGCCGCCATCGCGCCCTCCGACGGGTCGCCGGGGTGGGGGGCGTGGGCGGCGACGGCCGCATTCCTCGCGGTGTACTTCGGCTACGGGCGCTGGCGGATCACGGCGCCGCCGAGTGTGCACGATGCGGTCGTCATCGCCCTGTTCGCCGTCATCCTCGCCGTCGGCGTGGCCTTCGACCCGTCGTTCGCCGTGCTCCAGACCTTCATCTACCCGTACGTGTGGTCCATCGCTCCGACCCTCCGCAGCGCCATCGTCGCCAACCTGGTCATCGGATCGGCCATCGTCGTCGGCTACACCGTCCACTACGGCATGGACGGGCTGGTCAGCGGAATCGCCATCGCGGCACTCTCCGTGGTGTTCTCCCTGGCCCTCGGCCTCTGGATCACGCGCATCGCCGCCTACGGGGAGGAGCGCGCCCGGCTCCTGGCCGACCTCCAGGCCGCCCAGGGCCAGCTCGCCGCGCTCTCGCGTGACGCGGGAGTCGCGAGCGAGCGGGAACGGCTGGCGCGCGAGATCCACGACACGATCGCGCAGAGCCTCACAGGCCTCGTGATGGTCGCCCAACGCGCACGCACCGAGGTCGCCGGCCTCGACGGTTCCGAGCGGGCCGTGGAGAGCATCGACATGATCGAGTCCCTCGCCCGCGAGTCGCTCGCCGAGGCGCGATCGCTGGTGGCATCGATGGCGGCCGTTCCGGCCGACTCCACCCTGGCCGAGGCGATCAGTCGCATCGCCGAGCGGTTCCAGCGCGAGACGGGGGTGGTCATCACGACGTCCGTCGACGTCGCCAATCTCGACCGCGACCGGGAGGTGGTGCTGCTGCGCTGCACGCAGGAGGGACTCGCGAACGTGCGGAAGCACGCGCGTGCTGCCACCGCATCCGTGCGCATCGACCAGTCGGCCGATGCCATCACCCTCACGATCAGCGACGACGGCGCCGGCCTTTCGGCCGAACCGGCCGGCGGGTCGAGCGGTTTCGGGCTCGCGGGGATGCGGGAGCGCGTCGCACTCGTGGCCGGCAGCCTCGAGGTGGGTGAGACGCCGGGCGGGGGCGCCACCCTCACCATCGTCATCCCCGCGGTGACCGGATCGCCGGTCGTCGGTCAGCAGGCTCCGCGGCCTGAGGTGGCCTCGTGATCCGCGTGGTGGTCGCCGACGACCACCCGATCGTGCGCGGCGGCATCGTCGGCCTCCTCGGAACCGCCGACGACATCGTGGTCGTCGGAGAGGCGTCCGACGGCGATGAGGCCGTGCGCCTCACGGCAGAGCACTCCCCCGACCTGGTGCTCATGGACCTGCGGATGCCGGGCGTCACCGGCGTCGAGGCCACCGCCCGGATCGTGTCCGAGCACGCCGCCACCCGGGTGCTGGTGCTCACCACCTACGAGACCGACGTCGACATCATCGGCGCCATCGAGGCCGGAGCGAGCGGCTACCTCCTGAAGGCCGCGCCCCAGGCCGAGATCATCGAGGGCGTGCGCGCCGTCGCCCGCGGCCAGACGGTGCTCGCGCCGACCATCGCCGCAGCCCTGGTGGAGAGGGTGCGGTCAGGGGCGGATGCCGAGTCGGCGGTACCCCGCCTCTCGGCTCGGGAGCTCGAGGTGCTGCGGCTCGTGGCGGCCGGTCACAGCAATCCGCGGATCGCGGCGGAGCTCTTCATCGGCGAGGCCACCGTGAAGACGCACCTGCTGCACGTCTTCGAGAAGCTCGAGGTGAGCGATCGCACCCGCGCCGTGACGCGCGCGATGGAGCTCGGCCTGCTCTGAGCCTCCGCTCGCCGAGACCACTCACCTTCCCGCTCGCCTTTCCGCTCGCCGAGGGCACGACGGAGTCGTCGCCCGATGCGCACCGAAGGCCGGCGCAGCGCCGCCTGAGGCGGGTCCCCCGGCTCAGACGTTGAGCGCGACGACCAGCAGGACGACGCCGAGCAGCGGAGCCGTGCCCTGCACGACGGCGGCGCGGGCCTTGGAGCGGTCGGACAGGATGAGCACGAGGGCGGCGGCCACCATCGATCCGGCGCCAGCGAAGGCGAGCGCGGCGCCGGCCTCCAGCCATCCGCCGGCCAGGAAGATCACGCCGATCGCCGTGACGATCGCCAGGAACAGGTTGTAGAAGCCCTGATTGAAGGCGAGGCCCTTGGTGATCTCCGCGGTCTCGACCGTGGTGCCGAAGGTCTTGCGCGTCGCCGGGGCCGTCCAGGTGATCGACTCCAGCGTGAAGATGTAGACGTGCAGGAGAGCGGCGACGGCGAGCAGGACCAGGCTGGCGATGAGCATGTCCACACCCTACGACCCAGCGAGCAGCGGTCGCCAATGCCGGAGCTGGAGTGGCCGCCGCGGCTCAGAGGAGCTTCCGCGCCGTGGCCCATGCCGTGAGTTCGTGCCGGGACGACAACTGCAGCTTGCGGAGCACGGATGACACGTGCGTCTCGACCGTCTTGGTCGAGATGAACAGCGTGCTCGCCACCTCCTTGTAGGCGTAGCCGCGTGCGATCAGTCGCATGACCTCCTGCTCCCGGGCGGACAGCCGGTCGAGTTCCTCGTCCGTCGACGCGATCTCCCCGCCGGCCGCACCGAACGCGTCGAGCACGAAGCCGGCCAGTCGTGGCGAGAAGACGGCGTCGCCGCCGGCCACGGCCTGCACGGCACGGCTCACGTCCGCTCCGGAGCTGCCCTTGGTGATGTACCCGCGGGCACCCGCGCGGATGACGCCGACGACGTCCTCGGCGGAATCCGAGACGCTCAACGCGAGGAATCGGGTGCCGGGCACGAGTCCCATGGTGCGACGGATGACCTCGGCACCGCCGGAGGATGCGGGATCGGCGCCTCCGGGGAGGTGCACGTCGAGCAGCACGACGGTCGGCCGTGCTGCGACGATGGCGGCGACGGCCGAATCGACGTCGTCGGCTTCCGCGACCACCAGGACCGAGGCGTCGAGGTCGGCCCGCAATCCGGATCGGAAGATGGAGTGGTCGTCGACGACCACCACGGTGACCTGCTCAGCCATGGACTGCCTCCCCGGTCTCGAACCTCAGGTGCACCTCGGTGCCGATGCCGCCGGCGCCCGGCCCGACGGTCGCGCCTCCGCCGGCGCGACGCATCCGTCCGATGATCGACTGGCGGACGCCGAGGCGGTCGGAGGCCACGGCGGCCGGATCGAATCCGGGCCCGCGATCACGGACGAAGACGTCGACGGCCGTGGCCGAGCCCTCGATGTAGACCGACACCTCGCCGCCCGCGTGCCGCGCCGCGTTGAGCATCGCCTCGCGCGCAGCGGCAGCCAGCTCCCCGCTCGCCCGTTCCGTGGATGCGCCGACGGCAACGACCTCGATGCGAGCCGGGTAGTCGAGCTCGAGGGCCGAGGCGAAGTCGCGCAGATCCGAGGCGAGGTCGCTGTCGGCCGGCGAATCGCCCTCGAAGAGCCAGCTGCGCAGCTCGCGTTCCTGGGCACGCGCCAGCCGGCCGGCCTCGCTCGAGGCGCCGGCACGGTTCTGGATGAGGGCCAGGGTCTGCAGGACCGAGTCGTGCAGGTGCGCCGCGATCTCGGATCGCTGCTCGTCGCGGATGCGCCGCACCCGTTCCGCGGTGAGATCGCGCCAGAGCGTGACGAGCGCCGGGGCGAAGACCAGGCCGATGCCGAGCACGACGCCCAGCGCGACCACGAAGACGAGGACGGGGTCCTCGTTCGCTCCGGGACTCCCGAGGAGCGCGATCGCGAGGACCGCGAGGGTCGCAGAGGCCACCGCGCGCACCGCCCGCTCGGTCCGCGTCCCCCGCGCCGGGTCGCGCCGGTCGATGAAGCTCGCCCAGGCTCCGGCCCCGACGGCGAGCGCCACCGATGCGATCACCGGGGAGAGCCAGCCGGCGACGTCGACTGCCGGGTCGCCGCGCACCAGTTGGACGAGGGCGAGGAGCGCGAAGGCCACGGAACCGGCGACGAGGATCCACGCAACGGGGGCTCTGCGGGTGATCCTGCCTGGCGCATCCGTCGGTTCCGCCCACGGCGTGAAGGCCCACAGCCAGGCGTACAGCAGCACGCCGGCGCCGCCCAGGAGTCCGGTGACGACGAAGATGCCCCTGACCAGTCCGACAGGCCAGCGCAGGTGCACGGCGAGCCCACCCGCGACGCCGGCGACGTAGCAGTCGCGTTCGCGCACGAGCACGACGGGAACGGATGCTGTGGACACCCTTGAATCCAACCAGATCGCCCCGTCCCCGAGTCGGCCGAGGCGTGGGAATCAGGGTCGGGTCAGGGTGGTACCTGATAGCGGCCGGTCCGCTCCCCCGGGCACGATCGTTCCATGGCAGTGAAACCGACCCCACCAGAAGAGACCGCGAACCAGGAGCCATCGGCGCAGGGAGCCGAGCCCGGACCGACGGAGGAGGGGTCCACCGCCACGCCCGCACAGGGCACGACGGCCGGTGGCGCGCTGGGGGGCGACGCCGCCGGCCGCACCACCCCGCCCGGGCCGGACACCGGCTTCTTCGGCTGGCTCCGCTCGCTCGGCGTCCCGCGGCAGCCGGGCTGGCTCGGCGGTGTCGCCGCCGGAGTCTCGGCGCGACTCGGCATCGATCCGATCATCATGCGCGGGGTGCTCGTCGTCTGCGCCCTGTTCGGCGCACCCGTCGTGCTCTTCTACGCCATCGCGTGGCTGCTGCTGCCGGACCTCGGCGGCCGCATCCATCTCGAGGAGCTGTTCCGCGGCGTCTTCGACAAGGCCCTCGTCGGGATCGCCGTGCTCCTGCTGATCGGCCTCACCCCGTTGGCATTCACCGGCGACTCGCTCGTCGGGCGCCTCTGGGGATCCGTCGAGTACGGGAACCCCTGGACCGCCGGGCCGTGGACCTTCGGCCTGCCCGTCCTCTGGACCCTGGTGCTCATCGGCGGGATCACCGCCCTCGTCATCTGGCTCGTCCGCCGCGAGCGTGAGACCAGCGGTGGCCGGGCCACTGCCGCGTCGACCTCCCCCGAGGCGGCCTTCGCCCAGTACGAGGCCGAGGCCGCGACGACGGGCGCCGCAGCCGCGACCGGGACCGAGGGCGGCGCGGTCACCGCCGATCCCCGTGCTGCGGAACCCGTCGCCCCGCTCCAGCCGACGGCCGCCTCGGGAACCACGGAGTACGAGGCCTGGAAAGCGCAGCACGAGGCCTGGCGCATCGACCATGCGGCCTGGAAGCAGTCGCAGGCCGATGCCAACCGGGCCGCGCGCGACCAGCTCGTCGCCGAGAACCGGGTGCGCGCCGCCGCATTCGCTGCTCAGGCCGACGAGGCCAGGCGCATCCGAAAGCTCACCCGTCCGCGCACGAGCTTCGCGTACATCGTCGCCACGCTCGGAGCCGCACTGGTGGCCGGGGCGGCCGTCTCCATCGTGGCTCTCGGTTCGTCGACGCAGGCCGCGTACGCCGGCACCATCGGCACGCTGGTCGCCACGATCGTGGTGGCGCTCTCGATGGTGGTCGCCGGATTCGCCCGTCGCCGCAGCGGCTTCCTGACCTCCGTCGCCATCGTGCTGCTGGTGATCTCCCTCGTCTCGGCCCTGATCCCGCGCACCGACCGCCTGGTGTTCAGCTCGGCGACGCAGTCGCTCTCGACGGGCGCCGACATCCTGCAACCCGTCGGCAGCCTCACCCTCGTCGCCGACGACACCCTCGCCGACGCGGTCCTCCGGCCCGACGTGACCGTCGTGCAGGGCGCAGGCTCCATCTACCTCGAGATCCGCGACGGTGCGCGCGTGCAGCTCGAGATCGACTGCGGCAACTGCTCGGTCTCGTTCCTCAAGGCGGACGACGACGGCAACCTCACCTCGCAGTCCGGCCTGCAGCTCGCCCGCGACGGCGAGGCGTCGACCTGGACCGGCTCCGTCGGCATCGGCCTGACCCCGGGAACCGCGGACGCCTCCCTCGCCATCCGTGCCGGCGCCACCACCATCACCGTCGTCGACGACGACGGCTTCGACCCCGGAAAGGCCGGCTCATGAGCAACGAGACGCAACCCACCATCCCGTTCGAGACCGTGGACGGTCTGCGACGCTCCGGCCCCGCCGCCGACCCGACCACGCCGGACGGCACGGTCGCCGGCTCGACGCCCGCCGGCCCGGTCATCCGGTGGGCGGCCGTCATCTGGGGCCTCGTCATCGCCGGCATCGCGGGCATCACGCTCGCGATCGTGACGGATGCGAGCCGCCGCGACGACGTGACGGCCTGGCTCGGCACCCTGACAGCAGGGACCTTCGCGCTCTACGTCCTCCTGGTGATCGGCGCCCTGCTCCTCGTGGCCGGCCTGGCCGGCATCCTCCGCCGGGCGACGCGCCCCCGCGGCTAGCCCCGCTCGGGCACACTCCTGCATCGAATCGCCACGTGTGGCCGCTCCGCTCGTTCCTGAGCGGCCACATGTGGCGATCCGCCGTCTCACTCGGCGTCGGCGCGGCGCTCCCGGTAGGCGTTGACGTTCATCCGATTGCCGCAGCGCACCGTGCAGAACCGCTTGGACCCGTTGCGGCTGAGGTCGATGAACAGGCCATCGCAGTCGTCGGCCTCGCAGACGCCGAGCCGATCGGTGGCGCCGGAACGGATCACGTCGACGAGGGCGAGCGCGGCCTCGACCCGGATGCGCTCGCCGAGCGGCGCATCCGGCTCCGTGGCGTGCAGATGCCAGTCGAGGGCATCATGGCGCGCGAGGTGCGGCGACGCGTGGGCTGCACGCAGCATCGTGTTGATCTCAGCGACCGCCGCGTCCGTGTCGAGCGTCCAGACGCGACGCAGGTCGTCGCGTGCGGCCCGCACCTCGGCGAGTTCGGTGTCGTCGCGGTCGAAGCGCCCCGAGTACTGGTGCTCCACGAGCAGCGCCGCGAGCTGGTCCTGGTCCGCGAGTTCGTCCGCGCCGCTCGCGGATGCGGACGGAGCCGTGTTGGCGAGGGCGACCACGAAGTCCAGCGAGGCCTCGGTGTCATGGGCGAAATGCATGTTGACTCCTTACAGGCCGGACGCTACTGTCATGAGTGTACCGGATTTAGACCATGACATCGGGAGGTCGGCATGTCGACCACGACGCACGCGACACGCTCGACCACGTCGGTGAGCGGGCTGCTGCTCGCACTCACCTCGACGCTCACGTTCGGACTGTCCGGCGCCTTCGTCAAGCCACTGCTCGAGGACGGCTGGTCGGCGGCGTCCGCCGTCATCCTCCGGGCGCTCATCGCCGGTGTCGTGCTCGCCCCGTTCGCCTGGATCGCACTCCGCGGGAACGCCTCCGTGCTGTGGCGCAGCCGCTGGCGCATCCTGGCGTTCGGCCTCATCCCGGTCGCGGCGACCCAGCTGGCGTACTTCGCGGCCATCGCACGCATCCCCGTCGGCACCGCCCTGCTCATCGAGTACCTCGCGCCGGTGCTGCTGGTCGGGCTCGCCTGGGTGCGCACCCGCCGCGTGCCGCGTGCGGTCGTGCTCATCGGCAGCGTGCTCGCCCTCGCCGGTCTCGTGCTCGTCATCGGGCCGACGGATGCCGGCGGCCTCGACGCTCTCGGCGTGCTGTTCGCCGCCCTGGCGGCTGTCGGCCTGGCCGGCTATTTCCTCATCGGCGCGATGCCGGACGACGGCCTCCCGCCGGTCGCGCTCGCATCCTCGGGGCTGCTCGTGGGTGCTGCCGCGCTCGGCGCGCTGGGGGCCGTCGGCGTGCTCCCCCTGAGCGCCACGTTCGGCGTCGTCGACCTGCTGGGTGCGTCCGTGCCGTGGTGGGTCCCGATGCTCGTCGTCGCGATCGTGGCGACGGCCGTGGCCTACGCCACCGGCATCGCGGCGACCGCGCGCCTCGGCTCCCGCATCGCCTCGTTCGTCGGCCTCCTCGAGGTCGTCTTCGCGGCGCTGTTCGCCTGGCTGCTGCTCGGCGAGGCGCCCAGCATCCTGCAGCTCGCCGGCGGTGCGCTCATCATCGCGGGGATCGCCTTCGTGCGCTCGGAACGCCAGACGGATGCGGCCGGCGCGCGCGGCGCCGAGTCGCCGGTTGCGGCCGCCGCGCCGCGGTCATAGCGGCCACAGGTGGCGACTCGGCGCTGAGCTCCGCTCGCTACCCGACGAGCTGGCCCACATTGTCGACCACCACCTCGCCCGCGATCACCGTGAGCAGGACCGGAGACTCGGCGAAGGCATCGGGATCCGTCGCGAGCGGATCGTCGGCGAATGCCGTCAGATCGGCCGGCATGCCCACTGCGATGAGACCGCCCGTCTCACCGACCGAGCGCCAGTACTCGCTGGTGTAGCCGGCGACGGCGTGCGCGGCCGGAATGCCCTGCTCGGGATGCACAGCCGCGACGTCCGGTCGACCTGCGGGCCGACGAAGCTGGGCCGCCGCGATGATCGGACGCGGATCGTAGGGGGCGATCGGCCAATCGGAGCCGAGCGCCACGATGGCGCCGCGCTCGCGCAGGTCCCGGATGCGCCAGGCCCGGTCGGCACGGGTGTCGCCGAGGCGCTGCGACCAGTTGTCGGTGTGGTCGGCGCGCGTGTAGTGGGTGCAGTGCGTCGGCTGCATGCTGGCCGCGGCGCCGGCGCGGATGATCTGATCGAGCACCCCGTCCGGCAGTGTCTCGATGTGCTCGATGCGGTGCTGCGTGCCGTTCGCGGGTTGCGCCGCGATCGTCTCGGCGACGAAGGCGATGCCCCGGTCGCCGATGGCGTGCGTGGTCGTCGGGATGCCGCGCTCGTGGAAATACGCGAGCGCGCGCTGGTACTCGGCCGGCTCGAGCCAGAGCGAGTCCGTCGATTCTCCGCGACTGTCCGGCTCGAACAGCCAGGCCGTTCCATTGTCGACCGTACCGTCGATCATGAGCTTGATCCCGCGGACCTCCCAGCGGCGGCCGTGGCGGCCCTGCAGGTCCACCAGGCGCTCGAGGTCGGCATCCGTGTGGCCGGGAAGGGCCATGGGCGACACCCGCAGGCGGATGCCCAGGTCGCCCCGCTCCTCGAGCGCTTCGAGCAGGTCGAGCGAGTCGGGCGCCATCATGTCGAGCATCTGGCCACCGGTGAGTCCCGACGCGCCCATCCCCCGGAGGAGCTCGTCGAGCCCGTCGACCCGCTCCTCGAAGGTCGGGTCGGGAACGTGAGCCTGCACGAGGGCCATGGCGGAGAGTTCGAACAGCATCCCGGTGAGACGGCCCGTCGCGTCGACGCCGACGCTCGATGCGTCGGGGAAGGCCTCGGCACCGGTCACGCCGGCGGCAGCGAGAGCGGAATCCGAGGCAAGCGCCGAGTGGCCGTCGAACAGGATGATGAAGAGTCTGCGGTCGTCGGCGATGCCGTCGAACAGGGTGTTGTCGAAGGTGTCCCCGTCGAACACCGCCGGGTCGAGGCCCCATCCGATGACCCAGTCCTCCGTGGCGCCCGCGACGTGGGCCGCGATCGCGGCTCGCGCCGCCGCCCGGTCGGTGACCCCGGAGAGGTCGAGGCCGCGTGCCATCTGCAGGCCCATGATCGGATGGATGTGAGCATCGACGAATCCGGCCGACAGCGTGCCGCCGGCCAGGTCGATGACGCGTCCTGCCGTCCAGTCGTCGGCGCCGGCGAGAGGACCGACTCCGACGATGACGCCGTCGGCGATCGCTACGAAGCCCGGGGACGAATCCGCTCCGGCGATCACGTCGGGGGTGAGGATCGTGCCGGCCCGCACCAGCAGGTCGCATCGGCCGCCCATCAGCCGACCTCGGTGTATTCGTTCGCTCCGCCGATCCTGGCGTAGACGCCGGGGCGGGTGCGCTTCCAGACCAGCGCGAGCACGACTCCGACCAGGAAGGTCACGGGGACGATGGCGAGGAGGATGCCGTTGACCACCGGGCCGGCCGCCGTGAGCAGGTCGAACGACGTGCACAGGATGTACAGGATGGCAGCCTGCAGGAGTCCACCGACGATCGCGGCGGGCAGGACGTACCACTTGCGCTCGGCGTGCTTGTTCCTGGCGAAGAACACGACGACCGCGACGCACGTCAGCACTTGGAGCAGGATGATGCCGATCACGCCGGGGCTGTTCACCCAGAGAAGGAGCTGCAGGTACGGGTCGAGGGCGAAGATCGCGAAGATCCCCACGACGATCACCGCGATGACGGTCTGCAGCAGACCGGATGCGACGGGCGAGCCCGTCTTCGGATCCGTGCGCTCGAGAGCGGCGGGAAGCACGCCGTCGCGGGCTAGGGCGAAGGTGTAGCGGTTGATGGCGTTGTGGAATGCGAGCTGCGAGGCGTAGACGCTCGTGAGGATGAGCAGGTACATCACGAGCTGCGCCCAGGCGCCGAGGTAGCTGCCCGCTTCGGCGAACACGAGACCGGCGGTGTTCTCCGCGGCAGCGCCCACGGCCTGCGACTCGCCGAGCCCGATGATGATCGCCCAGAGGATGAAGCCGTAGAAGACCGCCATGAACACGACGGAGATGTAGGTCGCGCGCGGGATGGTCTTGTCGGGGTCCCGGGCCTCCTCGCGATAGAGCGCGGTGGACTCGAAGCCCATGAACGCGGCGAAGCCGACACCGAGGAGGGCGAACATGGCGGGGTTGAACATGTTCGCCGGGTCGAAGGTGCCGAACGTGATGCCCTCTGCACCGCCCTTCACGAGGATCACGACGGCGAGGGCGACGAGGATGAGCGCCTCGGCTGCCAGCAGCACGCCGAGCACCTTGGCTCCGACGTCGATGCCGCGCCACGCGACGAGGAAGACCGCGGCGATTCCGACGCCCGAGATGGCCCACCACGGGACGTCGATGCCGAACTCGACCATGAGGAGATCGTGGCCCTGGGCGCCCATGAGGCCGTAGAGGCCGATCTGCAGGGCGTTGTACGAGACCAGCGCCACGAGCGACGATCCGAGGCCGACGGCCTTGCCCAAGGCCTGGGAGATGTAGGTGTAGAAGCCGCCGAGAGCCTTGACGTAACGGGTCATGGCCATGAACGCGATCGCGAAGATGCCGAGGACGATGCCGGCTACTGCGTAGACGAGGGGTGCCGAGATGCCGCCGATGAGGATCGCCAGCGGCGCGACGCCGGCGATGATCGTGAGCGGCGCAGCAGCGGAGATCACCATGAAGACGATGCCCCCGGTGCCGAGGGCATTCTTCCGCAGGCCGGTTGAGCCTTCGGGCGCTGTCACTGGCGCGGCCTGCTGCTGTGCAGGGGGTGAGTCGATGAGGTCCATGGCTGAGCTCCTTTGCTCGAGACGTTCAGGTCGACGATGTCGATCGACGTGACGGCTCGATAAGCGATTGCGATGGAGCAAAGCTAGAAGTCGGATGTTTCGAGCACGTCACGAAATTCAACCGATTTCGTAAAGTAAATCGATTATGCACTATTGATTCCGTATTGCATAACCGATTTTTCACGACGATTTTCGCACGGTTTGCGCGTCAGTTCGCTGAAATCCGTTGCGTCGATCGGCGGGCGATGACGGAAATCGCGACCTCGACGCTCTCACCCTCCCGCGACCGGCCGTTGAGCGCATCCGCGAGGAGCATCATGCACTGTCGGCCGAACTCGCGCGGCTGCAGGTCGAGCGCGGTCACCGAGGGGTCGGTCAGTGCGAGCGAGTCGCTGTCGACGTAGCTCGCCAGCAACAGATCCCGGCCGAGCTCGAGGCCTGCGGCGCGGATCGCGTCGAGCGCGATGAGCGCAGTGCCCTCGGGGGCGGTGATGAGTCCGTCGACCTCGGCGGAGCCGCTGAGCAGACCCTCGATGAGGTCCCGCGCCTCCTCCGTCGTGGTCTGGAAGGTGCCGATGAGCGCTTGCATCTCGACGCCCCTGTCGACGCACCAATCGCGGTAGCCGTCCTGCATCCCGCGACCCCATGCGATCGAGCGATCGGGCAGGAGGCACGCCGGACGTCGGCTGCCGTTCTCCCACAGGTGATCGAGCAGGAGGCGGATGCCGTGGTAATGATCGCCGTACACCGTGCCATACGGCGCGGGCATGGACGACGGCGACTGCTCCCCGCTCACGACGGGGCTCCGACCGTTCAGCAATCGCTCCACGATCGGGTCGTCGTCGATCGGGTCGATCATGATGAAGCCGTCGAGGTGCTCCGTGATCCCCGAGCGCGGCGCGAAGGCCGTGGGCATGAGCGTCACCAGCAGGTCAGAGGCCTGGGCCTCCTCCACGGCGCCGAACGCCACGTCCATGTAGTAGCGGAAGCTCAGGGTGTGGTCGGGGACGTACAGGCCGATCGCGCCGGAGCGTGAGCTGCGGAGGTTGCGTGCCGTCACGTTGACGACGTAGTCGAGCTCCTCGGCTGCGTCCCGCACGCGCTGACGCGTGGCAGGCGTCATCCGCCCCTTGCCGCTGAGCGCGAGCGACGCGGTCGCCCGGGAGACGGATGCGCGATCCGCGACATCCTGGAGCGTCACGACATCGGTAGCTGGCTGCACCTCGTCAGTCTAGGCACGCCCCGCTTGGGCGATGATCGCCGCGGCGGTCTCCCGGCCGACCCGGATGGCGCCGTCGACGTGCTGGTAGCCCTTGCCGGCCATGTCGCTGCAGGAGAAGTGGATGGGCCCCACAGGCGTCCGCAGGTCGTGGCCGTAGCGCGCGAGCCCGCCCATGTCGAAGCTGGCCGCATACGCGCCGCGGGTCCACTCCTCGCTGCCCCAGTCGCTCAGGTAGAAGACCTCGGGGGTGAGGGCCTCCGGCCCGTAGTAGTGCGACAGCGACTCCAGGATGCGGTTGCGCCGCTCCTCCTCGCTGAGCTCGAACACCCCGTCTGCGGCCTCATCGGCGACGAAGCCGACGAGCGTGCCGCGCGGGTCGCCGTGGTAGCTGTTGTCGTAGGCCTCGTGCACGAGCTCGTAGGGACTGAAGGCCGTACCCGAGAGC
Organism: Leifsonia sp.; assembly: GCA_040512695.1. Classification (GTDB taxonomy): domain Bacteria; phylum Actinomycetota; class Actinomycetes; order Actinomycetales; family Microbacteriaceae; genus Orlajensenia. The sequence goes on from JBEVEO010000017.1 coordinate 14,623, forward strand.
CCGGCCGAACGCCAGAACGGCGTCGAGTACACGGCGTGCACCTTGATGACGAAGCCCATCGAGAGGTGCTGGTGCAGCTGCTGCTGGCGTCGCGGCAGCGGCGGCTCGTAGGAGATCCGGCTGATGAGGATCGGCGGGACCGCGAGGATCGCGAACCGTGCGTGCACCTCGAGGTCATCGGTGACGGCGGTGACGCCATCCGTTCCCCAGCGGAGGGTGCGCACGGCGGAGTCGAGGTGCACGTCGTCGCCGAGGCGCTCCGCCAGCAGGAGCGGCACCTGCTGGAGGCCGCCGACGACCCGCTTGTCGAGGATGAAGTCGGCGTCGACGAGGTTCGAGAAACTGCCGGCGGATGCCGCCATGAGCAGTGCCTGCAGGGCGGAGAAGGCATGCGCGGGCTTCGTGAGCATGGCACCGGCGATGAACATGCCGATGTTCTCGCGGGCCTCCTGGTCGTCGGTCTGGGTCTCGAGCCAGCGTGAGAACGAGATCTCATCGAGCTCCTCGGCCTGCGGGTGCTCCCACGGCTTGTCGGGATCGATCTCGGCCACGAGCGCGTCGAGCTTCTCGATGAGGCTGAGGATCTCGGCCTCGGTCTTCGGGGGAACCGGGAAGATCTCGCCCTCGAAGGTGCGCTTCTCGCCGTTGGGGCCGATGTAGACGTTGAGGCCGTCGCGATAGCGCTCGTAGGTCTCGAGGCCGAGGTCCGCGAGCGTCTCGATGAGGGCGTCCTGGTCGGGCGAGACCCACTGGCCGCCGATCTCGAGGGTCGCCCCGTCGATGTCGTCGGTCCAGAGGCGGCCGCCGACGCGGTCGCGCGCCTCGAGCACGGACACCGTGAGGCCGGCCTTGACCAGTTCGGTCGCGGCGGTGAGGCCGGATGCGCCGGCTCCGATCACGACGACGTCGCGTTCGATCTTCTGCATGGTGCGTGGTTCCTTCATTTCGTCCGTTGATCGAGTAGTGCCCGGCGAGTCGTCGACCGTTGATCGAGCAGTGTCCGGCGCAGCCGGACCCGTATCGAGATCAGGCGCGGTCCGAGACGGCCGCCCGCGTCGCTCGCGGCCGCCTCGACCGACGACCGCCTACGAGACGGGGATGAGTGTGTACTTGGTCGAGAGGTACTCGTGGATGCCCTCGAGGCCGCCCTCGCGCCCGATGCCCGACTGCTTGACGCCGCCGAACGGGGCGGCCGCATTCGAGACGACGCCCACATTCACCCCCATCATCCCGGTCTCGAGTCGCTCGATCATGCGATGCGCCCGCGCGAGGTTCTCGGTGAACACGTAGGACACGAGGCCGTACTCCGTGCCGTTCGCCAGCCGCACAGCCTCATCCTCCTCGCTGAAGGTCGAGATGCCCAGCACGGGTCCGAAGATCTCCTCGCTCAGCATCCGGCTCCCGGCGGGGACGCCCGTGACGACCGTCGGCTCGAAGAACGTTCCGGCGCCCTCGATCCGCGCTCCTCCGGTGAGGACGGACGCGCCGCGCGCGACGGCATCCGACACCAGATCGGCCGAGGTGCTCACCGCGGCGTCGTCGATGAGCGGGCCGATCGTGACGCCGTCGTCCGTGCCGCGACCGACCTGCATGGCGCGCACCCGGTCGGCCACCCGTCGCCCGAACTCGTCGGCGACGGACTCGTGCACGATGAACCGGTTGGCCGCGGTGCAGGCCTGGCCGATGTTGCGGAACTTGGCCAGCATCGCGCCGTCGACGGCCTTGTCGAGATCGGCGTCCTCGAAGACCACGAACGGAGCGTTGCCGCCGAGTTCCATCGAAGTGCGGAGCACTCCCTGGGCGGACTGCTCGATGAGCCGGCGCCCGACGGCGGTCGACCCGGTGAACGAGAGCTTCCGCAGTCGCGGATCGGCGATGATCGGTGCCGAGACGGCGGACGAGCGCGAGGTCGTGATGACGTTGACGACGCCGGCAGGCAGCCCGGCCTCCACGAGGAGCGCCACGAACGCGAGCGTCGTGAGCGGGGTGAGCTCTGCGGGCTTCACGACGACGGTGCAGCCGGCGGCGAGGGCCGGTGCGATCTTCCGGGTGGCCATCGCGAGCGGGAAGTTCCACGGCGTGATGAGGAAGCACGGCCCGACGGGCTGCTGCGAGACGATCATGTTCCCGGTGCCCTCCGGGTTGAGCCCGTAGCGTCCGGAGATGCGCACGGCCTCCTCGCTGAACCAGCGCAGGAACTCGCCGCCGTAGGCGACCTCGCCGCGCGCCTCCGCCAGCGGCTTGCCCATCTCGAGCGTCATGAGGAGGGCGAAGTCCTCCGTGCGCTCCTGCAGCAGGTCGAAGGCCCGCCGCAGGATCTCTCCCCGCACGCGCGGCGCAGTGGCCGCCCACTCGGCCTGGGCGGCCACGGCCGCGTCGAGCGCACGCGCGCCGTCCTCGACCGAGGCGTCGGCGATCGTCGCGATGACGGCGCCGGTGGCCGGGTCCCGCACGTCCAGGGTCGCGCCGCCGGCCGCGGCCGTCCACTCGCCGCCGATGAACAGATCGGATGGGACGGATGCCAGCAGCTCGTCCTCGCGCGAGGAGGTCACGACGATGCTCATGCGCTCACCGCGCCATCGGCCGCGAGGGCGTCGGCGATCACGCCGAGGCCCTCGAGCAGCAGGTCGTCGCCGATCGTGAGCGGCGGCAGGAAGCGGATGACGTTGCCGTAGGTTCCGCAGGTGAGCACGATGACGCCGGCGGCGTGGGCGGCCGCCGCGATGCGCCCCGTGAGCGCCGCATCCGGGTCTCCGGTCGCCGGGTCCACGAGTTCGATCGCCACCATGGCGCCGCGTCCGCGCACGTCACCGACGCGCGGGTCGGCGGCGGCGATCGCGCCGAGGCGGTCGAGCAGGATCGTGCCGATCTCGGCCGCGCGCTCGATGAGGCCGTCCTGCTCGTAGGCGTCGATGGTGGCGAGCGCGGCGGCGCACGCGATCGGGCTGCCGGCGTAGGTGCCGCCGAGGCCGCCCACCTGGGCGGCGTCCATCATCTCGGCGCGTCCCGTCACGGCCGACAGCGGCAGGCCGCCTGCGATGCCCTTGGCGGTCACGATGATGTCGGGAACGATGCCCTCGTGGTCGCTCGCGAACCACTGTCCGGTGCGGCCGAATCCGGACTGCACCTCGTCGGCGATGAACACGACGCCGTTCGCACGGCTCCACTCGAGGAGGGTCGGGAGGAAGCCGTCGGCCGGGACGATGAATCCGCCCTCGCCCTGGATCGGCTCGATGATGATGGCGGCGAGGTTCTCGGTGCCGACCTGCTTCTCGATCTGCAGGATGGCCCGCTCGGCCGCCGTCACGCCGTCGAGGCCGCCGTCACGGAACGGGTACGACAGGGGGGCGCGGTAGATCTCGGGCGCGAAGGGTCCGAAGCCGTTCTTGTACGGCTGGTTCTTGGCCGTCAGGCCCATCGTGAGGTTGGTCCGGCCGTGGTAGGCGTGGTCGAACGCCACGACGGCCTGCTTCCGGGTGTAGTGGCGCGCGATCTTGACGGCGTTCTCCACCGCCTCGGCGCCGGAGTTGAAGAGGGCGGAGCGCTTGACGTGATCGCCGGGGGTGAGGCGGTTCAGGGCCTCGGCCACCTCGACGTAGGAGTCGTACGGCGCGACGGTGAAGCAGGTGTGGGTGAACCGCTCGAGCTGCTCGGCGACCGCCGCGACGACGCGGGGGTTGGAGTTGCCGACGCCGGTGACCGCGATGCCGCTGCCGAGGTCGATGAGAGAGTTCCCGTCGACGTCGACGACGACGCCGCCGCCGGCCGCCGCCGTGAAGATCGGGATGGTCGCACCGACCCCGGCCGCGACGGCCTCGGTCTTGCGGCTCATCAGCTCGATCGACTTCGGGCCGGGAATCGCCGTCACGAGGCGGCGCTCCTGGGGCAGCGTCGGGCCCCCGGTCATGACGGGAGCGGAAGCGGCGATGGTCATGGGCGATCTCCTGACGGTACGGCGGTGACGACGATTCCCCGATGCTAGGACGCAGTCGCGGATCCACACATGGCCCTGACGTACACTGATGGAGAGTCACCTGTCCACCGTGTACACCTGGGAGAAGGGCGCCATGCTCCCCACGCTCGCCGCCGTGCTCCGTCAGGAGGACCTCGCGCTGACACTGCTGAGCGATGCGGCGACGCTCCCGCCAGGCGCGCTCGACCGACCGGTTCAGTGGGTGCACAGCTCCGACCTCGCCGACCCGACGCCCTTCCTCGTCGACGACCAGGTGCTCCTCACGACGGGGACCCAGTTCGAGGCGACGGCGGATGTCGACGCCTACGTCGCGCGCCTCGTGGCCCGGGGTGTGGTCGGGCTCGGTTTCGGCACCGAGGTGGTGCGTGCAGGCACCCCGGACGCGCTGGTCGACGCCTGCCGCACGCGCGGACTGCCGCTCTTCGAGGTGCCGTACCGCGTTCCGTTCATCGCCATCGCCAGGACCACGGCCGACCTGCTCGCCGCAGACGCCTATGCCAGGCACACGTGGGCCCTCGACGCCCAGCGGGCGATCTCGTCGGCGGCGCTGCGGCCCGACGGGCTGCGCGCCGCCCTCGCCGAGCTCGCCCGCAGCCTCGGGCTCGGCGTGGCGCTCTTCGACGCGGCCGGCACGCTCGATCGCGTGTTCCCGGCCGACGCCATCGCGCCGACGGCCCTCGGGGGCGTCCGGCGCGACGTGACCAGACTGCTCACCCGCGGTGCACGCGCGAGCGCCACCGTCTCCGCCGGACCCGACACGCTCACGCTCCACACCCTCGGACGGCGTGGGCATCTCAGGGGGGTGCTCGCGGTGGGCGGCGGCACGACGCTCGACCAGTCGGCGCGCGAGGTGGTCGCCTCCGTCGTCGGACTCGCGAGCCTGGCCCTGGAACGGGACCGCGACCTCGACGAGGCCCGCTCCGGCATGCGCAGCGGGGTCGCGCGTCTCCTCCTCGACGGCGACATCGACCTCGCCGGCGCCGTCGGCACCGATCTCTGCGGCGGCATGCCGCACGGCGAGGTGCGCGTCGCGGTCATCGCCGTCGACGCCGAGCGTCGGGGTCCGCTCCGCGAACTGCTCGAGAGCGCAGCCCGCACGGATGCCGACGCCCTGTTCTTCGGCGAGGTCGACGGAGCGGTCATCGCCGTCGTCACGCCTTCCGGCGCCGCCCTCCTCGAGCGTCTGGCCTCCGCCGTCGACGCCCGTGCCGGCCTCTCGGCTCCGACGGCCATGACCGACCTCGCGCGCGCTCGCGCCCAGGCGCTCCGCGCGCTCGGCGCGGCATCCGGTCCGGGGGTGGTCGACTTCGAGGAGATCGCCACGGCCGGCGTGCTCTCCTCCCTGGGAACGACGGATGCGCGCGAGATCGCGCGGGCGATCCTCGCCCCACTCGCTGCCCACGATGCCGAGACAGGATCCGACCTGCTGAGGACCCTCAGGGTCTGGCTCGAGAACGACGCACGGCTCGACGCCGCGGCTCTCGCGCTCGGGGTGCACCGGCACACGATGCGCGGCCGCATCGCCGCGGCCGAGAGCGTGCTCGGCCGCGACCTGTCGCGATTCCCGGCGCGGGCCGAGCTGTGGGCAGCATTGCTCGCCGCGGACTGACACCGCGCAGACCCGTCGCCCACCCCCTCCCCGAATCGGTGCTGACCCGGTTCCGCGACGGGGTGCTCCCCCGGTAGACCGGAAGCATCATCGGCAGGTTCGTGCCGAACGGGTCGGGAGGTGGATCATGCGGGAGACACTCGTGGGCGAGCGCTACGCCCTCACGGCACCGATCGCACGCGGCGGCATGAGCATCGTCTACTCGGCTCACGATCGGGTGCTCGACCGCGAGGTCGCGATCAAGTTCCTCATCGGCGACGGCGGCAGCGATGCCTGCGAGCGGGCGGAACGCGAGATGCGCCTGGCCGGCGACGCGCATCATCCGGCCCTCGTGGACGTGCTGGATGCCGGGTTCACGACGTGGATGGGTGCCCCCGTCCGGTACCTCGTCATGCAGCGGGTCGCGGCACCCTCGCTGCAGCAGCTGCTGGCCGACGGCCGCCCCGACACGGTGCTCGTGGCCGAGATCGCGGCGCAGATCGCCGACGCGCTCGCCTCCCTGCACCTGCGCGGCGTGCTGCACCTCGACGTGAAGCCCGGCAACATCCTCGTCGAGTCGGCGCCGACCCTCGGCTTCAGCCGCCGCGTGCGCCTCATCGACTTCGGTCTCGCCCAGCGCGTCGACGCCGCCCCTCGCCTCCCCGGCTCCTCCATCGTGGCGACTGCTGCCTACATGAGTCCGGAGCACGTCGCCGGGCGGGCTCTCACCGGCGCCAGCGACGTCTATTCGCTCGGTCTGGTGCTGCTGCGCTGCCTCACCGGCCACGACGAGTTCCCCGGCACCAGGGCCGCGTCCGCCGTCGCCCGGCTGGCCCGAGACCCCGAGATCCCGGATGGCCTGCCGGCCGGCTGGTCGTCGGTGCTGAGCGCGATGACCATCCGCACTCCGGCGTCCCGCCCCACCGCGCACGACGTCGCGGCCGAGTTCGTGGAGCTCCGGCCGGCCCGGGCCCGGCGCGATGCGAACGAGGATCGCCGGCACCACGGGACGGCTGCCGCGGCGTTCACCCGGCTGCGGTCGCGGATGCACCTCCCGCACCCGGCGTCGGCTCTGGCCACGGCACCGCTGGTCTCCTGACCATCCGGCGCTCGACCGGCGTGCTCAGACCTCCAGGCCGATGATCACCGGCTCCGGCTGCAGGATGACGCCGAACTCGGCCTGCACCCTGCCGCGCACGTAGCGGGCGAGCTGCGCGATCTCGTCGCCCGTCGCCTCCCCGCGGGTGGTGATGGCCAGCGTGTGCTTGCTCGAGATGGCGGCGTGGGAGCCCGGCAGGCCGAATCCGCGACGGATGCCGGACTGCTCGATGAGCCACGCCGCCGACAGCTTCACGAGGCGCGGCTCCGGCTCGGCCGGGCGGGCTGGCGGGGCGAGCGCCACCTGGGCTGCTGCCCATGGATCGAGTGCCGGTGCGTGGAGCGGTTCGATCACGTCGGGCGCGTCCTCGGTGAGCGGCCAGCGCGGGGCGTCAGCCGGCAGCGACCGGGCGAAGCCCTCGCGGACGATGGGATTGGTGAAGAACGATCCGGCACTCCAGGTGTCCGGGTCGTCGGCGTCGAGCACCATGCCCTTCGACGCCCTGAGCGTGAGGACGGCGTCGCGCACGGCGGAGATGGGGAGCCGGTCGCCGAGCTGGGCGCCGAGCGTCGACGCGAGCTGGGCGTATGCGATCGGCTGGCCGAGGGCCTCGCCGAGCACGTCGCGTTGGACGGCCGTGTCGTGCAGTTCGAGCTCGATCGAGACGACGACGCCGTGCCGGCCCTGCTTGATGACCGACGTGCGGTAGCCGAGCTCGAGCTCGGCGACGGTGAGGCGTTCGACCTCGCCGGAGGCGTAGTCCAGGAAATCGACCGCGACGAGCGTGTTCGAGATCTCCTGCCCGTAGGCGCCGATGTTCTGGATGGGGGCGGCGCCGGCGAGACCGGGGATTCCGCTCAGGGCCTCGAGGCCCGCCCAGCCACGACCGACCGTGTAGGCGACGAGGTCGTCCCACGGCTCGCCGGCCTGCACCCGAACCCGAACGAGTCCCGGCGCCGACGCCTGGGGCAGCACCTCGACACCCCGGGTGGCGATCCGGATGACCGTGCCGTCGAACGGCTCGTCGCTCGCGACGGTGTTCGAGCCGCCGCCGAGCAGCAGCCAGTCGTCGCCGCTGCCCCAGACCTGGAGCGCGATGTCGACGAGGTCGCGCTGGGTCGTGGCGGTGAGCATCCGCTCCGGCACCCCGCCGACGCGGATGGTGGTGAGCTCGCGGAGGGCGATCGGGGTGCTGTCGGGCATGGCCTAGAGCCGGACGCGCACCTGGGCCTTGCCCAGGACGGTCTCGTTGTTGAAGGTGACGGTGAGGTCGATGCGTGCGACCGATGCGTCTGCGTCGATCGTGCCGACCTTCGCCAGGACGTTCACGACGGCGCCGATCTGCGGGTCGACGAGGACGGGTCGCGTGAACCGCACCTGGTAGTCGACGATGCGGGCGGGGTCGCCCGCCCAGTCCACAACGGGCTGCACGGCGAGCCCCATCGTGAGCATGCCGTGGGCCAGGACGCCCGGCAGGCCGACGGATGCCGCGACGTCGTCGCGGTAGTGGATGGCGTTGAAGTCGCCGGAGGCGCCGGCGTAGCGCACGAGCGAGTCGCGGGTGAGCGGGAAGCTGCCCTCGGCGACGATGTCCCCGACGGTGAGCGTCGACAGGTCGGGCATCACTCGTCTCCTCGAACGACCAGGGTGGAGATGGCGGTGACGACGTGGGCGCCGTCCGCATCCGTCACGGTGGATTCCGCCGTGACCATGGCGTGGCCGCCGAGCGTCTTCACGCTCGTGACGGCGAGCTGGGCGGTGAGTTCGTCGCCGGCGACGATGGGCCGCGTCGACGTGAAGCGCTGGTCGCCGTGCACCACGCGGGAGAAGTCGATGCCCGAGTCCTCCTCGGCGAGGAGCTGGGCGAGGGTGATCTCCTGCACGACGATGGCGAAGGTCGGAGGGGCGACGAGGTCGGCGTGGCCGGCGGCGCGCGCCGCCTCGACATCGAGGTTGATCGGATTGGTGGCGAACACGGCGCGCGAGAACTCGCGCACCTTCTCACGGCCGACGAGATAGGGCGGGGCGGGCGGGAACGTTCGGCCCAACAGCTCGGGGTTCACAGACACCCCGCCAGCCTACCCGCCGTGCCGCCGCGCCTCCCGTCCCTTCCCCGTCCCGGGCCGGGTCTAGGCTGCTCTGGTGCCTCTCTACCGCAGTTACGTGGCCATCGGCGACAGCTTCACCGAGGGGGTCGGCGACGACCTCCCCGACGGATCGGTGCGCGGCTGGGCCGACTTCGTGGCCGTCGGGCTGGCGAAGGCCGCCGCCCCCGGGCAGGTCAGCTACGCGAACCTCGCGATTCGCGGCCGCAAGCTCGGCCCCATCATCGACGAGCAGCTGCAGCCCGCGATCGACCTGCGGCCGGAGGTGATCAGCTTCAACGGCGGCGGGAACGACATCCTCCGCCCCCGCATGGACGTCGAGCGGATCGCCGGGCGGTTCCGCGGCGCGATCGAGCGCATCCGCGACGAGGGCATTCACGCGCTCATGCTCTCGGGGGCCAACCCCCTCGACCACCTGCCGCTCGGTTCGGCCTTCGACCGCCGCGGCCGCGAGCTCACCGCGGCGCTGCGCGACCTCGCCGAACTCGACGGCGTGACCTTCGTCGACAACTTCTCCGATGTCGGGCTCCGCGACATCCGCTACTGGTCGGCCGACCGGCTGCACCTCAACGCCCTCGGCCACGCCCGCGTGGCGAGCAACGTGCTCACCGGTCTCGGGGTGCCCGTTCCGGCGGAGTGGGGAGTCGATGAGGTGGCTGCGGCCCCGCCGGGACCGCGGTCGCGCAACACCGCCGCGTACTACCGCGAGTTCGTGCTGCCCTGGATCGGGCGCCGCCTCACGGGACGCTCGTCGGGAGACGGACGCGCGGCGAAGCGTGCCGTGCTGGAGACCGTCGAACTGTAGTCGGCCGCGGCATCGCGCGCAGCGGCATCGACCATGCGGGCGAACACGTACAGCCAGCTGAGGATGAGCGCGAACGCGATCGCCTCCAGCTCGGTGAGGGTGAAGAAACCGACGAAGAAGGCCGCCACGGCCGCGAGCATGATCCCGCTGAACGCGAACCCCGTGATCGAGAACGAGCGCGGCAGGCCGGGCACCACCCACGGCACGCGGAAGACGATGCCGCCGAAGGCGAGCGTGAAGCCCGTGGCCACCGAGTTGTGGAGCACGAAGTACTCGCTGGTCGGGAAGATCCCGACGCAGGCGAGGAGGACGCCCATGAGCAGGATCAGGAATCCGACGTAGCGCGTGCGGCTCCGGGCCTTCGCATCCGTGGTGGCGGTGTCGGTGCGGGTGAGGCCTCCCGCCAGGAGGTCCGCGCTCAGGTGGCCGGCCAGACTCATGAGCACCAGACCTGTGGCGACGAGCATGAGGTTGAAGATCCAACTGGAGAGGTCGTCGTGCACGCCGAGGATGCTGAGATTCCTCATCCACCAGTGCGGGTCGGACGTCGTCAGCATGCTCGTTCCCAGGCCGATGACGAACAGCGCCGACATCGTCGTCACCACCCGCACGCTGGAGACGCGCACGGCCGAGAGGTACACGAAGTAGCTGCTCGTGGCGCAGGCCGCTCCGACGACGACACCGGCAGGAATCGGAGACAACGAGACGTCGACGAATGCCTGCTGCAGCAGTGCGAACACCAGGCCGAAGCCGAGGAGGCAGAGGGCGCCGTGCGCGACGGCGAGCGCCGTGAGGTCGAGGAGGCGACCGCGGCGCAGCGGTGCGCCCGACGAGGTCGCACCGGAGCGGAGATAGCCGGTCGCGAACACGGCGATCGCGATCACGGCGCTCACGATGCCGGTGAGGGTGGCCAGCGAACCGAGCCCGTCGTGCTCGAGACCCAGCACCGCGACGACGACGACCCCGCTGACGGCGGCGATCGGGAACGTTCCGGTGGCGACGACGAGCGCCCGCGTCTCGACGTCGGCTGCGGTGCTTCTCGGGATGATGCGCGCCTCGGTCACGGTGCTCCGTCCACTGCGTGGTGAATCGAGCATAGGACCGCCGGGGTTCCGGCGTCGAGGCATGCCCGACGTCGTCGCCCACCGCGATGGCCGGAGGCCGGACCGCTACGCGAGCACCCGACCGATGAAGCCGTTCGTGCGCTCGACGAGTCCTGAGATCCTGGCCTCGGTGTGGCCGGCCGGGATCACCTCGTGAGGAGCCAGCGGGGCGCCGAGCCGCACGTTCTCGGTGCAGGACAGGTCGGCGCAGATGTAGGTGCCGATGGAGTCGCCGCGGTCGCCGGCCGGGCCGGTGCGCCTGGCCGTGAACATCGAGACCTGGTCGGCCGGCTGCAGGGTGTGACAGAGGTTGCAGTACGCGCTGCGCTGGTGCGACATCGACGAGTCCGAGGCGCGGAGGACGACGCCGACCGGTTCGCCGTCCTGCTCCACGACGATGTAACCGCGGCGCGGGGCCCGCGGATCGCGCCAGCCGAGGAAGTCGATGTGCTCCCATTCGATGAGCAGGTAGTCGATGGGCAGGGCGAGGGTCTTCGCCTCGTCCGCCGTGCTGTTCACGAGCGACGCGCGGATCTCGTCCTCCGTCAACGGACGCATGGGCCTCCCCCGGGTGGAATCGTCGTCCGACCAGTCTACGAACGAGCGGCATCCGGTCCAGCCCGCTGCCGGATTGCTGTGCGGCACCGGGGAATCCCCCGCATCGCATGGCGAGCGGATCTAGGGTGGAGCCGTGTCGACGTCCGCAGGTCCCGAGCCGGAATCCGGACGACGCGGTCGCGCCGGAACCGTCTGGCTCGCCGTGCTCTGCGGGGTGATCGCCGCAGCCGCGACCCTCGCCGTCGCCGAACTCGTCGCGGTCTTCGTCGGCGCGGGGAGCAGCCCCATCTTCGCCGTCGGCTCCTGGATCATCGATCTCGTCCCCGGCGGCTTCAAGGAGGTGGTGATCGACCTGTTCGGCACCGCGGACAAGGCCGTGCTCCTCCTCTGCCTCGGCCTCCTCATCCTCGTGCTCGCCGGCCTGGTCGGACTGGCCGAGTACCGCCGTCCGCCGTGGGGCACGGTGCTGCTCATCGTCATCGCCGGGGTCGCCGCCCTGGCCGTGGTGACCCGGCCGGAGGCGAGCGGGATCTGGGCGATCCCCACCGTGCTCGGGATGGTCGCCGGGGTCCTCGTGCTCCGGGCCCTCGTGCGCAGGCTCCGGCTCTGGCGCGAAGCACCGCCCGGGGCTGAGAACGCGGCCCGTGCCGATGTGGACCGCCGATCCTTCGTGCTGTACGCGGCCCTGGCCGCCGTGGGAGCCGCCATCGTCGGCACCGGCGCCCGCGTCATGAATGCCGGCGCCACCGCCGTGTCGACCGTGCGCACCGCCCTCACCCTGCCGGCACCCACGACGCCGGCCCCCGCCGTGCCGGCCGGAGCCGAGCTGGGACTCCAGGACCTCACGCCGTACGTGACGTCCAACGCCGACTTCTACCGCATCGACACCGCGCTGCAGGTGCCATCGGTGGACCCGGCGACCTGGTCGCTGCGGATCACCGGCATGGTGGACGAGGAGGTGGAGATCGGCTGGGACGAGCTGATCGCCCTCCCGCTCACCGAGCACCTCGCCACCCTCAGCTGCGTCTCGAACGAGGTCGGAGGCGACCTCATCGGCAACGCCCTCTGGCTCGGTTATCCCATCCGAGAGCTCCTGAAGCGCGCCGGACCGGCATCGGGAGCCGACATGGTGCTCTCCCGCAGCGCCGACGGCTGGACGGCGGGTACCCCGCTCGATGTGCTCATGGACGATGGGACGGAGGCGCTGCTCGCCGTCGGCATGAACGGCGAGCCCCTGCCCCTGGAGCACGGCTTCCCGGTGCGCATGGTGGTGCCCGGGCTGTACGGCTACGTCTCGGCCACCAAGTGGGTGACGGAGCTCAAGGTCACGACCTTCGCGAAGGACCTCGGCTACTGGAGCGACAAGGGCTGGTCCGAGAAGGGACCGGTCAAGACGGAGTCGCGCATCGACACCCCCCGGAACGGCAGCTCGGTGCCGGCAGGGACGACCGCCGTCGCCGGTGTGGCGTGGGCGCCGCACACGGGCATCGACGCCGTGGAGGTCCGGGTGGACGACGGAGCATGGCAGAAGGCCAGGCTGGCCGACTCCGCCTCGGCAGACACCTGGCGGCAGTGGGTGTACGAGTGGGATGCGCCGACCGGTGACCACACCATCGAGGTGCGCGCGACGGATGCGAACGGCGACACCCAGACATCCGACGAGGCACCACCGGCGCCGGACGGCGCGACCGGGTGGCACTCCGTCACCGTGAACGTGTCGTGACCGGCCCGTCATCGACACGATGGCGCCGGCGCCGCCTGACTGACTGACTGATTCCGACCAGCACCGACCGACCGAGGGAGACCATCGTGCCCGACGCTCCGACCACCGTCGAGGAGTACATCGCCTCCTACCCCTCCGACGTGCAGGACATCCTCCGCCGGGTGCGTGCGACCATCCTGGGTGTCATCCCCGACGGCGAGGAGAGGGTGCGCTACGGAATCCCCGCCGTCATGCTGGGAGGCCGGTACGCCCTGCACTACGCGGCATGGAAGAAGCACCTGGGGCTCTACCCCGTCGCGACGGCCGGTCCCGACCTGGAGGCGGACATCGCCGCCTACCGGTCGGGGAAGGACTCGTTGAACTTCGTCTACGCCCAGCCCATCCCGTACGAGCTCATCGCCCGTGTGGCGGCCTTCGCCGTGCAGCACCGCGCGGACATCGAGGCGGGCAGCTGACCCGTCGACGTCGTCCACTGCGGCCGGCCCGCTGCGTCGCGCTCGCGTCCACCCCTGTCGCCGGAGCACCGGGGTACGCAAGAATGGGGCACTCTCGCTGATTGGAGTGCAATGGCTGCACCGGAAGCAACACCGAAACCCGCCCTCGTCGCGATCCTCGCGATCGTGGTCCTCGCCGTCGTGGCCCTGGCCGGCGTCTACCTCCTCATGGGGCCGGTGCCCGACGGCTTCGACCGGCCGGCGCTCACCGACGTGCTGGCCATCACGGCATCCGTCATCGCTCCCATCGTCTCGATCGCAGCGGCGTACTACGGCGTGACCATCGCGCTGAAGGCGAGCAGCGAGGCCACGCAGATCATGCGTCGGGCGACGGAGACCTCGCTCGAGGCGGCCGACAACTTCACGACGGCCATCACCAACATCACGGTCGACCTGCACAACCAGAACCTGCAGCTGATCGAGTCGTTGCAGCGGGGCGGGGCCTTCGCGGCTGGGCCGGACGACGACCACGCCCGCAGCGTACCGACGGCAACGGGTTCGACCTCCGTGGTCAGGTCCGCTCCGACCCCGGCGAGCCAGCACGTGAACACGTCCGACGTGGGACTTCCCGACGACGAGACCTGACGCGGTCGCTAGGCCCGCCGGCGCCGTCGATCGAGCCGAGCCGCGGCGAGGCGGGACTCGGCGTCAGTTCGCCGTCGGGCCCGCGCCGCCCAGCCGGTCGGCATGCTCGGCCATGGCGTCGGCGGCCGCGGCGAGGTAGCTGATGATGACGCGGAGCTCCTCGACCGTGTACCGGTCGAGGAGGCCCTGGGTCATGACGCCGAGGGGGCGGAAGAACTCCTCCGCCACTCGCATTCCGTGGTCGGCATACAGCAGGTGGATGCGGCGCCGATCACGCGCGTCCCGTCGGCGGGTGAGGTGACCCGCCGCCTCGAGGCGGTCGATGAGCCCCGTGGTGGCGGCCGAACTCAACCGGACGATGACACCGAGCTCCCCCGGGGTGAGCGGTCGCCCCGCCCGCTCCGCGTGCATGACGGCGAGGAGCGCCTCCAGGTCGATCGGATGCAGGCCCTGCTGGGCAGCGAACGTCGTGGACACCCGCTCGGTGGCCGTGTTCAGTCGCTGGTGCAGGTGGGTGATGCGCTCGCGCAGCGCCTCCCTGTCATCCGACTCCGAACCCATGGCTCCATTCTCCTCCCACTGCTCGGCGGGATATACTCTCGGTGACCGAGAGATCAGATCACCGAGACGAATCGGTCCCACCGTACAGCGGGAATGAGGGAGACGGCATGCAGGTCGATCGACTGATGGCGCTGTTCCATCTGCAGGCCGCCTCCGACCGGGTGGGCACCGACGGCCTGGCCGCGGCGATGTCGATCCCACTTGCGGAGGCGGGCAGGCTCATCGACGCCCTCGTGGACGACGGCCTGGTCTCGTTCCTCGAGGCCCCAGACGGCACGGCCCCGTCCGCGGCCGCCACGGCGACGGGCAGAGCCCTCCTGCTCGACGAGATCCACCGGGTGACCGGCATCGCCGATCGCGTGCTCGGGACCTTCGATGCTGCGGATCGGACGACGATCCTGCGCTTCCTCTCCCGGGTCGCCCCGCTGCCACGCAGCGGCTGACAGCGCGCGGCGTCATGGTTCCCGGTGGTCGGCCTGTGCGACGTGGCCGGTGTGGTCACGGATGCCGCAGCCGGGGATCCGACGGTTGATACCCTGCGTGCGGAGGGCGTCGAGGTGCTGCCGGCCTGATCCTGCCGGCTGATGGTCAGATCCGCGGAGGACCGGCTGCCACCCGGCTCCTGGCGTACGCCGCCACTTCGTCGGCGGGCACCTGCCAGTCGGCCTCGAGCCACCACGTGGCCCCGGCGGACGCCCAGGGACGCACGACGTCGGCGTCCGCCGAGTGGTCGCGACCGCTCGTCGTGCCCTCCTGGAGGATGTCGAACGGTCGGTCTCCGAGGCCGGCCGACTCGCGCTCAGCCGTGATCCAGGCGATGGCCTC
>JBEVEO010000025.1:0-11374 GCA_040512695.1 Leifsonia sp.
TCCATGGCGTCGGACTTGGTGTGGCCGATGAGGCCGACGGGTCCGCGCTTGATCCAGCCCGTCGCGTAGACGCCGGGCACGATCTCGTTGCTCTCCGCGTGCAGGACCTGCCCCTCGTGGTTCGGGATGACGCCGTGTCGCTCGTCGAAGGGGACACCGGGCAGGGGCGAACCGAAGTACCCGACGGCGCGATACAGCGCCTGGATCGGAACCTCGCGAAGCTCTCCGGTGCCGACGACCCCGCCTTCGGCGTCTGGGCGGGTGCGCTCGTACACCAGTGCGGACACGCGGCCGTCGGCATCCGTCTTCACCTCGACCGGCTTTGCCCAGAAGTGCAGATGAAGGCGACGGGATGCCTCGCCGCCGGCATTGTTGACCGATGCGCGCGTGCGCCACGACTGCAGCACCCGGTCGATGACCATGACCTGCTTGTTGCTGGCGATCGCGGCCCGCGAGGCGTCGTCATAGTCGAAGTCCTCGTCGTAGACGACCATGTCGACATCGCGCAGCTCGCCGAGTTCGCGCAGCTCGAGCGGGGTGAACTTGACCGACGTCGGACCGCGACGGCCGAAGACGTGCACATCCGTCACCGGCGAGGCCTTCAGGCCCGCGTAGACGTTCTCGGGGATCTCCGTCGGCAGCAGGTCCTCGGCATGCTTCGCGAGCACGCGTGCCACGTCGAGAGCGACGTTGCCGTTGCCGACGACGGCCACGGACTCCGCCTCGAGCGGCCATTCGCGCGGGTAGTCCGGGTGCCCGTCGTACCAGCTCACGAAGTCGGCTGCGCCGTAGGAGCCCTCGAGGTCGACGCCGGGGATGTGCAGGTCGGCGTCCTTCACGGCGCCGGTCGCGAAGATCACGGCGTTGTAGTGCTTCTTGAGGTCGTCGAGGGTGATGTCCTCACCGAACCGCACATTCCCGAAGATGCGGATGTCTCCACGATCGAGCACCTCGCGGAGGGCCGTGATGATGCCCTTGATGCGCGGGTGGTCGGGGGCGACGCCGTAGCGCACCAGGCCGTAGGGGGCCGGAAGGTGATCGAACAGGTCGATGGAGACGTCGAAGTTCCGCTCGGCCTTGAGCAGGATGTCTGCCGCGTAGATCCCGGCGGGGCCGGCGCCGACGATGGCGAGGCGGAGCTTTGTCATCGGATCGTGCTTTCCTAACTGCTGCGTTCGACGATCGTGTCGGCGAATCGGATGAGGGCCTTCTTCACGTGGCCCTTCGGGAGGGGGTCCAGGGCGGCGACGGCCTCGCGCGCCCAGCGGTGCGCCTCGGCCAGGGTGGCCGCCGTGACGGGGTGGTCGCGGAGCTCGGCGACGAGGGCGTCCGCCGTCGCCTCGTCGACATCGAGGAGGCCGATCACGCCGGCCTCGAGGCGGGCGAGCAGGTCGGCGGATGCCGCATCCGTCACCGCGTACTCGCGGAGGCGGAGCAGCGGCAGGGTCACGACACCGGCGCGCAGGTCGGTGCCCGGCACCTTGCCGGTCTCCGCGGGCTGCGGCGACAGGTCGATGACGTCGTCGATGAGCTGGAAGGCCACCCCGATCCGCTCGCCGTACTCCACGATGGGCTGCTCGTACTCGGACGATGCACCGGAGAAGATGACACCGGCCCGGGCCGCCGCCGCGATGAGCGATCCGGTCTTGTCGGCCAGGACGTCGATGTAGTGGGCCACGGGGTCCTCGTCGGCTCGGGGCCCGACCGTCTCGTGCAGCTGTCCGAGGACGAGGCGCTCGAACGTCGCGGCCTGCAGCCGGATGGCGCCCTCGCCGAGGCTGGCCATGAGCTGGCTGGCCCTGGCGAACAGCAGGTCGCCCGCGAGGATGGCCACGGAATTGCCCCAGACGGTCTGTGCGCTCGGCACGCCCCGACGCTTGTCGGCGTCGTCCATGACGTCGTCGTGGTGGAGCGAGGCGAGGTGGGTGATCTCGACGGCCGTGGCGGCCGTGATCACGTCGGGGGTGACCCCGGCGCCGAGGTGCGCCGTGAGCAGCGTGAGCATCGGCCGCACCCGCTTGCCGCCGGCGTTCAGCAGGTAGCGGGTGGTGACATCGGCGATCTCGTCGGCGAACTCCACCTGGTCGCGCAGACCGGCCTCGACATCCTCGAGCCCCGATTCGACGGATCGGAAGAACTCGCGGTCTGCGGGGGTGGCGCGCAGTCGGTCGCTGAGGCCCAACTGCGAGGCAAGCGCACTGCCGCGGCGCACGACAGGGGAAATCACACCCTTAGCCTACCCAGTGCGGCTGGACGAACGCGCCGAGTCAGGAAGCCGCTGGCGGCTTCGTCCCACGATGCAGGGCGACGACGCCCGCGGTGAGGTTGCGGTGGGCGACGTCGGTGTAGCCGGCGGCGCGGAGCCATCCGCTCAGCGTGGCCTGGTCCGGCCAGTCGTTGATCGACTCGTTGAGGTAGTCGTACGCGGAGTCGTTCGAGCTCGACAGACGCACCAGCGGGGGCATCACGTAGCGCTGGTAGACCGAGTAGCCGAGCCGCACGATCGAGTTCGGCGGCGTGGAGAACTCGCAGATCACCAGCCGGCCGCCGGGCTTCGTCACGCGGAGGAACTCGGCGAGGGCCTTCTGGGGCTCGACGACGTTGCGGAGGCCGAACGAGATGGTCACGGCATCGAAGGAGTCGTCGTCGAACGGGAGAGCGGTTGCGTCCGCCTCGACGAAGACGATGTTGGTGGCGCCGGCCTGACGCCGGCGCCCGACCTCGATCATCCCCGGCGAGAAGTCCGCTGCCGTCACGTAGGCGCCGCTCGCCGCGAGCGATGCACTCGAGGTGCCGGTGCCCGCCGCGACGTCGAGGATCGCCTCCCCCCGCTTCGGGGCGACCGCCCGGGTCGTGGCAGCGCGCCAGAGCGCGGCATTGCCGACCGACAGCACGGTGTTGGTGCGGTCGTAGCTGGCGGCGACGTCGTCGAACATCGCCGAGACCTGCTCGGGCTGCTTGCGGAGATCGGCGCGCGTCATGGTTCGAGTTTAGGCGGCGGGCGATCCGATGCCGCGCCCGCTGCGAACACCCTGACAACGGGAACAGGATGCGTACGCATGCGGTTGTCGTTGTCGATGACCGGCGGAGCCCATTCGAGCCCCGCCGCCACGGTGCACGGCGATGTTCGTGTACGACGAGAGGAATGCCATGAAGGCGATCTGGAACGGCGCAGTGCTCGCGGAGTCCGACGAGACCATCGAGGTGGAGGGGAACCAGTACTTCCCGGCTGCGGCGCTGGACCCGCAGTACTTCAGCGAGAGCCAGCGCCACACCGTGTGCTCGTGGAAGGGCACGGCGAGCTACTTCCACGTGAGCGTCGACGGCGCCCGGAACGCCGACGCGGCGTGGACGTACCCGACGCCGCTTCCTGCCGCCGAGAACATCACCGGCTACGTGGCCTTCTGGCGCGGGGTCGAGGTCGTCGACGCCTGATCCGCGTGCAGCCGGTTCACGGACGCGCACGCGTAGGCTGACAGGGTGACGGCGACGGAGTCCCGGGTGCGGGCATTGCGAATCGAGACGACCCCCGTCGACGGCATCCGGTCGTTGGTCTTCTTCGCCGACCGGCGCGATCCGCTGCTCTGGATGCGCAGTGGAGAGGGCTTCGTCGGCATCGGAGAGGCGCTGCGCCTCGAGTTCTCCGGACCCACACGCTTCGCCGATGCTGCGGAGGCCTGGCGCGACGTCGCCGCCCGCGCCGAGGTGACTGACCCCGTCCGCCGCCCGGGCACCGGCCTCGTCGCCTTCGGCGCCTTCGCGTTCTCGGACGAGTCGGCCGCCACGAGCGTGCTCATCGTTCCCGAGATGATCGTCGGGCGCCGCGGTTCGCTGTCCTGGGTCACCCGGATCGCGCCGATCGAGGGTACGGATGCCGGCGCCGGCCGCCGGCGGAGCGATCCGATCGCGACGGCGTTCGGCGACGACTACCGCGTGCCGCTGCGCCCCGGCGAGCTGTCGCCGGCGGGGTTCATGGACGCCGTCGCATCCGCCGTGCGGCATATCTCCGAGCACGACCTCCGAAAGGTGGTGCTGGCGCGAGACCTGGTCGGGACGGTGCCCGCCGGCTGCGACCTGCGCCGCGTGCTCGCCGAACTGGCCATCGGCTACCCGGACTGCTGGACCTTCTCCGTCGACGGCCTGTTCGGCTCGAGTCCCGAGACGCTCGTGCGGTCCGAATCGGGAACGGTCTCGGCCCGCGTGCTCGCCGGAACGGCTCCGAGAGGGCGGGAGGCGCTGAGCGACGAGAGCGCCGCTGCGTCGCTCGCACGGTCGGCGAAGGACGTGGAGGAGCACGGCTTCGCGGTGCAGAGTGTGCTGGCGACCCTCGGCCCCCACACCAACCGGCTGCAGAGCTCCCGCCCGTTCACCCTCCGGCTGCCGAACCTGTGGCACCTCGCCACCGATGTCGAGGGTGTCCTGCACGACGGATCGACG
The DNA here is from genome assembly GCA_040512695.1 of Leifsonia sp. Classification (GTDB taxonomy): domain Bacteria; phylum Actinomycetota; class Actinomycetes; order Actinomycetales; family Microbacteriaceae; genus Orlajensenia. Next base: position 4,438 of record JBEVEO010000025.1, read on the forward strand.
TCCCTCGACCTCGTGGCCGCGATGCATCCGACGGCCGCCGTCGCCGGTACCCCCACCGATGCAGCACTGGCGCTCATCGACGAGCTGGAGCCGTTCGATCGCGGACGCTACGCCGGGCCCGTCGGCTGGATCGACGCCGCCGGCGACGGCGAGTGGGCGATCGCGCTGCGGTGCGCCCAGGTCTCGCCCGACGACACCGTGCGCGCCTATGCCGGCTGCGGAATCGTGGCGGATTCCGTGCCGGCCGACGAACTTGCCGAGTCCCGCATCAAGTTCCGCCCCATCGTCGAGGTCTTCGCGTAGCGACGCGCGTCCGCTCAGCTCGCCGCGAGCCGTGCCTTCTCGAGTTCGACGTCGTAGTCGGGCGCCGGCCACTGCGGGTCGGTGCTCCGCAGGGCGTCGATGAGCAGGTGCTGCACCGCGAGTCGCGCGTACCACTTGCGGTTGGCCGGCACGACGTACCACGGCGCCTCTGGCGTCGTGGTCTCGTCGAAGACGCGTTGGTAGGCGGCCTGGTAGTCGTTCCAGCGCAGTCGTTCGGTGACATCGCCGGGGTTGTACTTCCACTGCTTCTCGGGCCGCTCGAGTCGCGCGGCCAGGCGGCGCTTCTGCTCGTCGGAGCTGATGTGCAGCATCACCTTGACGATGACGGTGCCGTCGGCGGCCAGTTCCCGTTCGAACTCGTTGATGGCCCCGTAGCGCCGTTCGATCTCGGCCGGCGGGGCGAGCGAGCGCACCCGGCCGATGAGCACGTCCTCGTAGTGCGACCGGTCGAAGACCCCGATCTGCCCGGCAGCAGGCAGCTCCTTCCGCACCCGCCAGAGGAAGTCGTGCGAGAGCTCCTCCTTCGTCGGGGCCTTGAACGCCCGATAGCGGATGCCGGCCGGATCGACGGCGCCCATCACGTGACGCACGATCCCACCCTTGCCGGCCGTGTCCATGGCCTGCAGCACGACGAGCACCCTCTGCCCGCCATCGGCCGTGCTGTCGGCGAAGAACATCTCCTGCAGCTCCGAGAGGATCCCGGCGCCCTCGGCCAAGGCGGCCTGGGCGTCCTTCTTGTCGCCGGCGAAGCCCGGCTTCGAATCCGGGGACTGCTCGTCGAGGCGGAAACCGGGCCGGACCCGGATCAGCTCGGACGGCTCCTCCTGCCAGAAACTCTCGACATCGGCCATCGGTTCCTCCTGGGTCGCGTTCCCCCATCCTGCCGCACGCCGTGTCAGCGTGGGAGGGGAACCTCGAGGATCGTCGGACCGGTCACCGGAGCCGTCATCGCCTCGCTGAGCCGTCCATGCGTGTCTGCGGTGCGGTACTCCCAGCCGTAGGCGGCGGCGAGCGCTGCCACATCGACGGCCTGCGGCGTGTACAGCACCCGGTCGAACGCAGCGGGCGGCGCCGTGGCCGCGACCTCGAGGGCGTCGAAGATCGTCCCTCCCCCGTCGTTGCCGACCACCAGCATGATCCGCGGCCGGGTCTCGCCGACGCCGATGAGCAGTGAACCGGCGTCGTGCAGCAGCGTGAGGTCGCCGATGACCGCACGGGTCACCCCGGCGCCGCCGTCGGCCTGGCTCGCCAGGGCGATGCCGAGGGCGGTGGCGACGGTGCCGTCGATGCCGGCGAGCCCGCGATTGGAATGCACCCGGATGCGTTTGCCTGGCACGGCTCGGTCGGCGTCGCGGATCAGGCGGGAGGCGCCGAAGACGAGGCGGTCGTGCGGCCAGGTGGCGTTCCAGACCGACTCCACGAGCCTGCGTCGATCCACACGCTGCTTCACCGCCGACAACTCGGTCCTGAGGAACTCCCGACGCGCGTCGAGGCCGGATCCGAGCGGCACCACGGGAACGTCGGCGTCGGCCGCATCGCGGATGGCGCGGCTGGCGGCGATCCAGCGTCCCGTCCAGCGGCGCTCCTCGGCGCTCTGCTCGTGGACGGCGACGTCGACGTCCTCGGCGAAGGCCGCGACCCGATGGCCGGGATCGTAGCGCTCGGCATCCGCCGGCGTGACGACCACGACCTCCACTCCCGGGCGCTGCAGGAGCGCGGGAACCTCACGGCTGAGGGTCGGGTGGCCGAACACCACGGCGCGTTCCACCCGGCCGCCGAACTCCTCATCGACGAGGAGGTCGCGGTAGGCGACGACCAGCTGCGGGCCGAACCGGGAGCCGCTCGAGACCTCGGCGATCAGGGGCCATCCGGCTGTGCGGGCGATGGCCTCGGCCCGGTCGCCCGCTCCGTCCCCGGCGATCACGACGGTGCGGGGCCCATGCGGAAGGTCGAGCACCGTGGTCGCGGCGGCCCCGCCGGCCGGGTCTGCCGGGTCGGCCGGCGCGGTGGCGCTCGGGAGGGCATCCTCGTCGGAAGCCCCGGCAGACGAGAGCGGTTCCCGGTACTGCAGGTTGAGGTGCACGGGCCCGGGGTCGGCCGGGTTCACGGCCGCCGCGACGGCTCGCGTGGCCAGCGCCGCAGCGGCTTCCCTCTCGCCGACAGCTCCCACGGGAGCGGGAGCATCCACGAGCAGCCGTACCGCCGGTCCGAAGATGCCGGGCTGCACGGTGGTCTGGTTCGCACGGACGCCGCGCAGCTCCTCCGGACGATCGGCCGTCAGCACGATGAGCGGCACCCGGGAGTGGTGCGCCTCGAGCACGGCCGGGTGCAGGTTCGCGACGGCGGTGCCCGACGTCGTCACCACGAGGGTCGGCTGGCCGGTCTCGACGGTCAGGCCGACGGCGAGGAACGCGGCTCCGCGCTCATCGAGGCGCACGTGGAGCCGCAGGCTCCCGGCATCGGCGAGGGCGGCCGCCGCGAGGGCGAGGGCCTGCGAACGGGATCCCGGGCAGACCACGATGTCGCGCACGCCGTTCAGCGCGAAGGCGCGCAGCAGTGAGAGGGCAGCGGTGCTCGCAGGGCTCGCTGGATGCGAGTCGGCGGATTCAGGCATCCGCCCGGCCGGGCTTGTTGTCACCCGGCTGATCGGGATGATCGGGATCGGTGCCGTCGCCGAGATCGTCGAGGTCGGCGAGCTCCTGCTCCATCCGACGGATGCGCTCCTCCTGTGCCGCGTCGCGCTTCAGCTGGCTGAGGAACTCGGGATCGTCGTCGGGGGCGACGGTGTGCGATCCCCCGCGAGACCCGGCACGCCGGCGACCCCGGCCGACGAGGAACCACAGGACCGCTCCCACGATGGGGACGAAGATGACGATGATCAGCCACACCGCTCGGGGCAGCCCTCTGATGCGGCTGCGGTCGAACAGCGCGCAATCGATGATCGCGTAGATCATGAACACGACGGCCGCAACAGCGAGGCCGACGAGCAAACGGGTCATGACCCCAGTGTAGGCACGATTGGGCTGCGATCCGGGGGCTGCTGGAACTGCGCAGCAGAACATCAGCTCGGCTGGACCCCGACGGGGCGACCGGCGCCGTCCTCGCCCGGATGAGCCGTCCAGCCGGCGATCGTAGAATCGAGGCGTGAAGGCTTCCTCCTGGGTGATGTACACCGTGCTCCGCTTGCTCGCGTTCTTCGTGCCGTTCGCGATCCTCATGCTCGCCGGCATCGAGGGCTGGATCTCGGCGCTCGTCGCTGCGGTCTTCGGCCTGGCGTTCTCGTACATCTTCCTGCGCCGTCCGCGCGAGAAGGTGGCGAGTTCCATCTACGACGCCCGTCACCGTGAGACGCCGGTGGTGCACCCCGATGACGAGAGCGAGGACGCCGCGATCGACGAGGCGGCATCCGCCGATCGGGATGCCGTCACCACGAACCGGGACGCCGCGACCGCTGCGGACTCAGAAGGCGAACGCCGCCCCTAGCCCCAGCCCGAGGACCAGTCCGACGACGCTCGTGAGCTTGAGTGCGAGGACCAGTTCCGGCGCGGTCTTCGCCGTGACCGTGATGAGGCAGGCCGGGAGCGCGATCAGCAGGGCGAACAGCACGAACCACGCCAGCGGGTAGAACAGCGCGAAGAACACGACGATCACGAACGGGGCCAGCAGGAAGATGCAGAACAGCACCTTCGATGCGACCGGTCCGATGAGCACGGCGAGCGTCCGCTTGCCGACGAGACGGTCCTGTTCGAGGTCGCGGATGTTGTTCACCATGAGCACCGCGCAGGCCACGAGGCCGACGGCGACTCCCGAGACCCATGCCTCGAGGTTCACGGTGAGCACCTGCACGTACATGGTTCCGGCGGTCGCGACGAGCCCGAAGAACACGAAGACGACGAGCTCGCCGAGGCCGTAGTACCCGTAGGGCCGCTTGCCGCCGGTGTAGAACCAGGCGGCCAGGATGGCGACGGCTCCCACGACGAGCAGCCACCACTGCTGGGTGAGCACGACCAGCACGAGACCGGCGATCGCGGCGATGCCGAAGAAGACGATGGCCACGGTGAGCACGTTCCGCGGCGCGACAGAACCGGAGCCCGTGAGGCGCGCCGGGCCGACGCGGTGCGCATCCGTGCCGCGGATGCCGTCGGAGTAGTCGTTGGCGTAGTTCACGCCGATCTGCAGCGCGAGCGCCACGGCGAGGGCCAGCAGCGCACGCACCCAGTGGTAGGCGCCGGGGCCGGAGACCAGCAGCGCGGCTCCGGTGCCGGCTGCGACCGGGGCGATGGCGAGCGTCAGGGTGCGCAGGCGCGCCCCGGCCAGCCAGTCGCCGAAGGTCACCGGTCCGCGCTGCTGGACGACCGCGGCGCGCTTGGCCGGATTGCCGCTGCGCGCGGGGTTGGAGCGGGAGGTCTGCTGCTTGGTCTGCCGTGAAGTCTGTGCCACGAGGTGAATCCTAGGAGGAAATCCTCTGAGCGCAGGCCGCCGCCGTCCGGGTTCCCGCCCGCGCCGCCGTCGTGGGCATCGCCGCGCGGTGGCCGACGGATGCAGGACCAGGCGCGACTCGGCCGCTATCCGTCGCCGTGTCGCGCCTGGTCCTGCATCCGTGCGGCGATCGCCCGTCGATCCGGCTTGCCGGAGGCGAGCGTCGGCAGGTCGAACACCTCGAGTAGCGCGGGCCTCGCCGCGCTGCCCAGCTCGGCGCCGACGTGCCCGCGCACCTCCTCGAGTGACGGGTGGGGTCGGGTGCCGGACACGGCGACGGCCGGCGCCTCGCCCCAGAGCGGATGGGCGACCGCCACCACCACGGCGTCCTCCAGGCCCGGCATCGTGCGCACGCGGCGCTCGACGGCCCCCAACGGGACCTTCACTCCGCCCGAGATGATCACGTCGTCGGCCCGGCCGAGCACCCGCAGGCGACCGTCGGCGTCGATCTCCCCGACGTCGCCCGTGCGGTACCAGCGCCGGCCGTCGTGCTCGACGAACACGGCCGCCGTGCGTTCCTCGTCGTCGAGGTAGCCCAACGCCAACGAAGGGCCCGAGAGCTCGACGGCGCCGTCGCGGATGGCGATCCGGGTGGCTCCGATCGGCACGCCGTCATAGACGCAGCCCCCGGAGGTCTCGCTCGAGCCGTAGGTGCGGGTGACGGCGATGCCGAGCTCCGCGGCCCGCTGGAGGACCGCGGGCGGCGTCGCCTGCCCTCCGACGAGGATGCGGGTGAACCGGCGCGCAGCGGCGAGCACGCCGGCATCCGTCGCGGCCGCGTCGACGATCCGGCCGAGCTGGGCCGGCACGAGGGAGGTGAAGCGCAGGTCCGCGTCGAGCGACTCGGCAGCCCGGGCGAACCCGACGGGATCGAAGTGGCCCGGTCCGAGCAGCACGGGTTCGGTCTCCGCGGCGATCGAGCGGACGAGGACCTGCGCCCCGGCGATGTAGTGCGCCGGCAGGGCGAGCAGCCATTGTCCCGCTCCGCCGAGCGCGGCTGCCGAGCCCGCTGCGGAGGCGAGGAGGGCGTCGGTCGTGATGGCGACCCGTTTGGGCGCCCCCGTCGATCCGCTGGTCTCGACGACGAGGGCCACCGCCTTCTGCACCTCGGCGGGCGCGGGGACGGCCGACGCGGTCTCTGCCGTCGGGAAGACCGCCGGCCCGTCGCCCGTGAGGGCCGCGCGGAGGGCCGCCAGCACGACCGACGGCTGCGAGCCGTCGATCCTGACGAGCGGGCGGGTCACGTCAGAACTGCCAGGGGTACGGCGACCAGTCGGGTTCGCGCTTCTCCAGGAATGCGTCCCGCCCCTCGACGGCCTCATCCGTTCCGTAGGCCAAGCGGGTGGCTTCGCCGGCGAACACCTGCTGGCCCACGAGTCCGTCGTCGACGGCGTTGAAGGCGAACTTCAGCATGCGGATGGCGGTCGGCGATTTCGTGAGGATCTCCCTGGCCCAGTCGATCGCGGTCGCCTCGAGCTCCGCATGCGGCACGACGGCGTTCACCGCCCCCATCTCGTACGCCCGGTCTGCGGAGTACTCCCGGGCCAGGAAGAACACCTCGCGAGCGTTCTTCTGGCCGATCTGGCGGGCGAAGTAGGCGCTGCCGTAGCCGGCGTCGAAGGATCCGACGTCGGCATCCGTCTGCTTGAAGCGCCCGTGCTCGCGGCTCGCGATGCTGAGGTCGCAGACCACGTGCAGGGAGTGGCCGCCGCCGGCCGCCCAGCCGGGGACGACGGCGATGACGACCTTGGGCATGAAGCGGATGAGGCGCTGCACCTCGAGGATGTGGAGCCGGCCGGCCCGAGCCGAATCCACCGCCGGTCGGGCGGCGCTCGACGCAGGCGACCGCGGATCGAGACCGGCCGCATCATCAGTCGCCTCGTACTTGTAGCCGTCCCGCCCGCGGATGCGCTGGTCGCCGCCCGAGCAGAACGCCCAGCCGCCGTCCTTCGGGCTCGGTCCGTTGCCGGTGAGGAGCACGACGCCGATGCGCGGATTCGTGCGGGCGTCCTCGAGGGCCGCGTAGAGCTCGTCGACCGTGTGCGGACGGAAGGCGTTGCGCACCTCCGGCCGGTTGAAGGCCACCCGGGCGATCCGGCCGTCGGTCGAGTGGTGGTACGTGATGTCGCTGAGG
>JBEVEO010000034.1:0-6672 GCA_040512695.1 Leifsonia sp.
GAGCGCAAGTTCGACGTGTCGATCGACCTCTTCGAGCAGCTCCCCGCACCGTACGGGCTCGTGCGGTACGGCGTGGCTCCCGATCACCCGCGCATCAAGGGCATCATCACGGCGCTGCGCGAAGTGCTCGACCGGGGCGACATCCGCATCTTCGGGAATGTGCGCTTCGGCGAGGACATCACGCTCGACGACCTCAAGCGCCACTACAACGCCGTGATCTTCGCGACCGGCGCGATCCGCGACACCGACCTCAACATCCCGGGGATCGACGCCGTCGGGTCGTACGGCGCCGCCGATTTCGTGAGCTGGTTCGACGGCCACCCCGATGTGCCCCGCGACTGGCCGCTGGAGGCGGCATCCATCGGCGTCGTCGGCAACGGCAACGTCGCGCTCGACGTGTCTCGCATGCTCGCGAAGCACGCCGAAGACCTGCTGCCCACCGAGGTGCCCGACAACGTCTACCGCCTGCTCGCCGAGAACCCGGTGACCGACGTGCACGTGTTCGGGCGGCGCGGTCCCGCGCAGGTGAAGTTCACGCCGCTCGAGCTGCGCGAACTCGGCGAGCTGCGCGACGTCGACATGATCGTCCACGACGAGGACTTCGCCTACGACGACGCCGCCCGCGCGGCCGTGAGCGGCAACAAGCAGGTCTTCGTGATCGACAAGGTGCTGCAGCAGTGGCGCCAGCGCGAGGTCGGTGCGGCATCCCGCCGGCTGCACCTGCACTTCTTCGCGAAGCCGCTCGAGGTCGTCGATGACGGCAGCGGGCGAGTGGGCGCCATCCGGTTCGAGCGCACGGCCCCCGACGGTGAGGGCGGAGTGACGGGCACGGGCGAGATCCGCGAGATCCCCGTGCAGGCCGTCTACCGGGCGGTCGGCTACTTCGGGTCGCCGCTCAGCGGCATCCCGTTCGACAAGAAGCGCGGCGTGATCCCGAACCACGAGGGCCAGGTGCTCGTGAGGGACCACGAGACGGGCCAGTCCCGCCAGATGTACGGCGTGTACGCCACGGGATGGATCAAGCGGGGACCCGTCGGCCTCATCGGGCACACCAAGTCGGATGCGATGGAGACCATCAAGCACCTCATCAACGACCTCGGCAACTGGTGGAGCCCCGAGTCGCCGTCCGAGGAGTCGATCGTCGCCCTCATGGACGAACGCGGGATCGCGTACACGGATCTCGACGGCTGGCACCGGCTCGACGAGCACGAGAAGGCGCTCGGCGAGCCGCACGGCCGGGTGCGCGTCAAGGTCGTGCCGCGCGACGAGATGGTGGAGATCTCGCGGGGCTGACCGCCCTCCGCCCGTGGTGGTCTCGATACGGCTGCTCGCTGCGCTCGCGGCTCACTCGACCGGCGGGGTCCGCGTCCGCTCGACCGTCCGCTGATCGAGTAGCGCCCGTCCGCTGATCGAGTAGCGCCCGCCCGCTGATCGAGTAGCGCCCGACGGAGTCGGACGCGTATCGAGATCACGCCCGACGGTGGAGGCCTACCCGACCGACGGGCCCACGAGCTCGGCGACGACCTCGCGGAACGCCGCGTGGTGGGCCTCCACGTCGTCGATCGTCGTCGTGGGGCACATCAGGGCCATGTTGTGGAACGGCGTCAGCAGGATGCCGCGGTTGGCCAGGGCGAGGTGCAGGTAGTCCTCGAGCTCCGGGTCGGCCGCAGCAGCAGCGGCCGTCCCGTTCGTCGGGTACGGCTGGGCGAAGCGATACTCCGCTCGTGCCCCGAGCTGGTTGATCGACCAGGGCAGGTCGAACTCTTCGATCATGGCGCGCACGCCGTCGGTGAAGGCGGTCGCCGTGTCGATCATGCCCGCGAAAGCTTCGTCCGTCAGCACCCGCTCGAGGGTGGCGCGTACGGCGGCGATCGACAGCGGCGACCCCGCGAGGGTGCCTCCGACGCCGCCCATGTCGATGAGGTCGAGGTCGGTGCGGCTCAGGATGTGCTCGGCGAGGTCCGCCGACAGGCCGTAGGCGCCGCTGGGGATGCCCCCGCCGATGGCCTTGCCGATGACGACGACGTCGGGTTCGAGGCCCCACGCCCTGGTCGCTCCGCCGGGACCGGCCGAGAAGGTGTGGGTCTCGTCGATGATGAGCAGCGCACCGTACTGGCGGGTGAGGCGCCGGACGGCGTCGTGATAGCCGGGCTCCGGCAGCACGATGCCGATGTTCGTGAGCGCCGGCTCGATCAGCACCGCCGCCACGTCGCCGTGGGCGAGCTGGCGCTCGAGGCCGTCGATGTCGTTGAACTCGGCCACCCGGCTCGTCTCCGTGACGGGCACGGGCGCGCCCACGTTCCCGGGACGGTCCATGCCGTCGCCGTCTGGCCCGACCACGATGAGGGACTCGTCGACGCTGCCGTGATAGCAGTACGAGTGGAACAGGATCTTGCCGCGGCCCGTGACGGCCCGCACGAGGCGGATGGCCCAGCGGTTCGCATCCGTGGCCGTGAGCGCGAAGCTCCAGGCGTCCATGCCGAAGCGGCGGCTGAGCTCGGCGCCCACCCATTCGGCATCCGTCGTCGGCATCATCATCGTCATGCCGCCCTGTTCGAAGATGCGGTGGCCGACGGCGTCCACCACGGCGGCGGGGGAGTGACCGGCCATCGCGCCGGTGTCGCCGAGGGCGAAGTCGATGTACTCGTTGCCGTCGATGTCGACGACGCGATTGCCGCGCGCACTCTCCACGTAGAGCGGGAAGGCGCCGGCCTTCTTGTTCATCCAGGTCATCGGGACGCGCCCGAACAGGTGCCCAGCCTCGGCATAGGCCGCTGCGGACAGCGGATTGCGCTCGGCGTAGACGGCGGCCTCGCGCTCGGTCAGTCGCGCCAGTCGTGCCCTGTCGATCATGCTGTGCCTCTCGTCGGTCGGTGGGAGGAACTCTAGCGGCGTCGATCGCCCTGACGCGGGAGGCGCCGGCCTCCTAGAGTGAGGGTGTGGTGAGATCCCAGGAGTGGAAGCCGGATGTGCTCGGTCGCGGATTCGAGCAGCTCACCCTGCCCCTCCGCGACGATTCGGAGGGTGAGGTCGTCGCCACCCTGGTGCGGCGCCGCGGCCTGCCGATCGAGCTGCCGATGCGGGGCCCAGCCCACGACGTCGACGTGCTCTACGTTCACGGCTGGTCGGACTACTTCTTCCAGACCCACCTCGCCGAGTACTGGCACGGCCAGGGCGCCCACTTCTACGCGCTCGACCTGCGCAAGTACGGCCGGAGCATCCGGCCGCACCAGACGCCGGGCTTCGTGACCGACCTCGACGTCTACGACGAGGACATCGAGGCCGCGCTCGCCGCGATGGGCCACTCCACGACGGACGACCTCGGCGGGCGGTCGCTCGTGCTCATGGGGCATTCGACCGGCGGCCTCATCCTCAGCCTGTGGGCGTCGCGGCACCCGCACCGCACCCGCGGCGTCGTGCTCAACAGCCCGTGGCTCGAGTTCCAGGCCAGCGCCATCGGCCGGCAGGCCATCGCGCCGCTCACCAAGGCGCAGGCGCGGATCAACCCGCTCGCCCCGCTCCCCAACGTCGACCTCGGCTTCTACACCCGGGCCGTGTCGAAGGAGGAGGACGGCGAATGGGACTACGACCACCACTGGAGGCCCGCCAGGGGCTTCGCCACCCACCCGGCCTGGCTGAGCGCGATCTTCGCCGGGCACGCGAGGGTGGCGGTCGGCCTCGACATCCAGGCTCCGGTGCTGTCGATGATGTCGGACCGCTCGACCATCAGCCCGCGCTGGTCGCCGGCGATGCTCGCGAGCGACTCGGTGCTGGTGGTCGACGACATCGCCAACCGGTCGCTGAAGCTCGGATCCACCGTGACCGTGGCGCGCATCGCCGGAGCGCTGCACGACGTGACGCTGTCGCCGCCGCCCGTGCGTTCGGCGGCGTTCGATGCGATCACGCGGTGGCTGAAGGGCTACGCCCCGCACTGAGCGGGCCGGTCGGGCTCAGCGGGCGAACGGTCCGCTCAGCACGGCCCACTGCAGCAGCATGATCGTCTTGGCGTCGATGATGACCGAGCCGATCCCTGCGATCGCGTCGTCGATGTCGAGCTCGATCAACTCGATGTCCTCGCCCTCGTCCTGGAGGCCGCCGCCCGCCCCCGTCCGGGTCGCGGCGTCGTAGGGCGCCGCGTAGAAGTGCAGCTTCTCGGTGACGGATCCGGGACTCATGTAGGCGTCGAAGACGTGCTCGACGGCGCCGACCGCGTGGCCGGTCTCCTCCTCGGCCTCCCGCCGGATCGCCGTCTCCGGGTCGTCGTCGTCGAGCAGGCCGGCCGCCGCCTCCACGAGCAGGCCGTCCTGATGCCCGTTCACATAGGCGGGATAGCGGAACTGGCGGGTGAGCAGCACGGTGCGTGCCGAGGCGTCGTAGAGCAGGATGCATGCCCCGTTGCCCCGGTCGTAGGTCTCGCGCTCCTGGGTCGACCAGCTGCCGTCGCGGTGCTGGAAGTCGAACGTCGTCGCCCGCGTGACGTACCAGTTCGCCGTGAGCAGCCGCACCGAGCGCACGCGGACGCCGGGATTGCCCGTCAGGTCGAGCCCGACCCGGTCGAGTCCGGTGCGCCCACGCCGGTCGGGGACGTCGATGCCCTCCCGCGGCGCGCGGTCGACGGTCACCGGAAGTTGACGAACTGCAGGGCGACCTCGAGGTCCTTGCCCTTGAGCAGCGCCATGGTGGCCTGCAGGTCGTCCCGGCTCTTCGAGGAGACCCGCAGCTCGTCGCCCTGGATCTGGCTCTTGACGCTCTTCGGCGCCTCGTCGCGGATGATCTTCGAGACCTTCTTGGCGTTCTCGCTGTCGATGCCGTTCTTCAGCGCGATCTCGATGCGGTACTCCTTGCCGGAGGGGTACGGCTCACCGGTGTCGAGGGAGCGCAGCGTGATGCCGCGCTTGATGAACTTCGACTCGACGACCTCGAGCACCGCCTTGACGCGCTCGTCGGTGGCGGCCTTCAGCAGGATCTTCTCGCCGCTCCATTCGACCGAGGCGCCGACGTTCTTGAAGTCGTAGCGCTGCTCGACCTCTTTACGCGCCTGGTTGACGGCGTTCTCCGCCTCCATCTTGTCGACCTTGGAAACGATGTCAAACGTGGAATCAGCCATGCTCCCAGCCTACCGATCCAGCCGTCACTTCCGCTGATCGAGTAGGCAGCGAGCGCAGCGAGAGGCTGCAGCGAGATACGGCGACGGATGCCTCAGGCCGGCGGACGCGCCGTGCTCGAGCGCACCTTCAGCTCGAACGGCAGCGGCGTCGTGGCCGGCAGTTCGGCGAGCGGCGACGGCGCCAGCTCCTCCATGAGCATCTCGGCGGCCTTCTCGCCCTGACCCCGGGGGAACTGCGCCACCGTGGTGAGGCCGAAGAAGTCCGAGAGGTCGTGGTCGTCGATGCCGACGATCGAGACGTCGCGGGGCACGACCAGGCCGAGGTCGCGGGCCGCGAGAAGTGAGCCCATGGCCATCTCGTCCGACGCGGCGAAGATGGCCGTCGGTCGGTTGTGCGGCACCCCGAGCAGCTGCTTGGCCGCGTGGTACCCGCCCTTGATGGTGAAGTCGGCCGGCGCGAACAATGACGGGTCGATCTCGACTCCGGCATCCGTCAGCGCATGCTCGTAGCCGAGTCGTCGGTTCGTGGGGAGGTGGAAGTCGAGGTCGAACTCGAGGGTGCCGCCGATGTGGGCGATGCGGGTGTGGCCGAGTCCGATGAGGTGCTCGGTCGCCAGGCGTGCGACGGCGGTGTCGTCGACGGTGAGGGTGCGCACGCCCGGGATGGGCCCGCCGACGCCCACGAGGGGCTTCCGCAGAGCGTGCAGGCGCGTGACCTCGCTCTCGGTGAGCTCCAGGGAGATGGCGATCACGGCGTCCACCCGCTGGCGCAGCAGGAAGTGCTCGAACACGCTGTGGCGCTCGTCGCCGTCGCCCGAGAGGTTGTAGAGGGTGAGGTCGTAGCCGTGCCGCAGCAGGGACTGCTGGGCTCCCTCGAGCACCGAGGAGAAGAACCAGCGGTTGAGGAACGGCACGACGACGCCGATGTTGCGGGTGCGACCGGATGCGAGGCTCGAGGCATTGGAGGAGACCACGTAGTCGAGTTCCAGCGCCGCTGCCTCCACCTTGAGGCGGGTGGCAGGGGAGACGTGGGCGTTGCCGCTGAGGGCGCGCGAGACGGTGGCTGTGGAGACCCCGGCCAGCCGGGCGACCTCTTCGATGCCGGCCATGAACGTGCCCTTCGATTCGTCTGCCCGTGAATCCTATCGGCGCGCGACGCGCCCGGCGTGCGCGGGGCGTCGCGCCGGTCGGTGGGCCGGTGGGTGGGCCGGTCGCCGTGCAGTCGCCGTGCGGGCCGCCGAGCTGCGCGTCGACCCTGTCTGGTGGGTGCCTGGCCCGCGGCATCCGTCGATTTCACGACTGGCGATCTGCCGAGTATCCTTATGACGCGTCTTCGGTCATGTGGTTGCATGTGGTCGGGTGCGCTTCGGCGAGTTACCCAAGCGGCCAAAGGGATCTGACTGTAAATCAGACTGCTCAGCATTCGGGGGTTCGAATCCCTCACTCGCCACCAACAGACAAAGGACCCGCAGGGTCCTTTTTTTGTGTCCGGATGCCGCTCAGGCGCGTTGCCGCATCCCGCCGTCCACGATCTCGTCGGCGTTGTCGGCGATCCAGCCCATCAG
>JBEVEO010000037.1:0-9888 GCA_040512695.1 Leifsonia sp.
CGACCCCGCTCGCTGAGCACGATCAACGAAAGGGCACAAACTCCGCTCGTTGAGGCCCGGACGAAGTCCGCGGCCGAAACGCAGGACCCCGCGACTACCTCGTGTAGTTCGGCGCCTCCACGACGATCTGCACGTCGTGCGGGTGCGACTCCTTGAGTCCGGCCGGCGTGATGCGCACGAACTTGCCCTTGGCCTTCAGCACGGGGATGGTGCGGGCGCCGACGTAGAACATCGACTGGCGGAGCCCGCCGATGAGCTGGTACGCCACGGCCGACAACGGTCCGCGGAAGGGCACCTGGCCCTCGATGCCCTCGGGGATGAGCTTGTCATCGGTCGGCACATCCGCCTGGAAGTACCGGTCCTTCGAGTAGGAGGTCTTCTTGCCGCGGGTCTGGAGCGCACCGAGTGAGCCCATGCCGCGGTAGGTCTTGAACTGCTTGCCGTTCTGGAAGATGAGCTCCCCGGGGCTCTCCGCCGTTCCGGCGTGGTGGGAGCCGAGCATCACGGTGTCCGCTCCGGCGACGAGCGCCTTCGCGATGTCGCCGGAGTACTGCAGCCCGCCGTCGGCGATGAGCGGCACCCCGGCCGGCTGCGTGGCCTTCGAGGCCTCGTAGATGGCCGTGATCTGCGGGACGCCGACTCCGGCCACCACGCGGGTGGTGCAGATCGAGCCGGGTCCGACGCCGACCTTCACGGCGTCGGCGCCCGCGTCGACGAGAGCCTGTGCGCCGTCACGCGTGGCGACGTTGCCGCCGATCACATCGATGTGGGCGAACGTCGGGTCGGCCTTGATGCGGCGGATGATGTCGAGCACCCCGGCGCTCTCGCCGTTGGCGGTGTCGACGACGAGCACATCGACTCCGGCGTCGCGGAGCGCCTCGGCGCGTTCCCACGCGTCACCGAAGAAGCCCATGGCCGCGCCGACGCGCAACCGGCCCTCCGAATCCTTCGTGGCGTTCGGGTACTGCTCGCTCTTGTCGAAGTCCTTCACCGTGATGAGGCCGGTGAGCTTGCCGGCATCGTCCACGAGCGGCAGCTTCTCCACCTTGTGCTTCGCGAAGATGGCGAGGGCCTCGTCGGGGTTCATGCCGACGCGACCGGTGATGAGCGGCATGTGCGTCATGACGTCGCTCACGCGTGTCGAGCTCTTCTCGAAGTCGGCGACGAAGCGGATGTCGCGGTTGGAGATGATGCCGACGAGGGTCCCGTCCGCGTCGACGACGGGCAGGCCGCTCACCCGGTAGGTGGCGCAGAGCGCGTCGACATCGGCGACGGAGGCGTCGGGGGTGGTGGTGACGGGATTGGAGACCATGCCGGATTCGGAGCGCTTCACGCGGTCGACCATCTCGGCCTGGTCGGCGATCGAGAGGTTGCGGTGCAGAATGCCGATTCCGCCCTGACGGGCCATGGCGATGGCCATGCGGGCCTCGGTGACGGTGTCCATCGCGGCGGAGAGCAGCGGCGTGGCGACGTCGATGCGGCGGGTCAGATGCGAGCGCGTGTCAGCGTCGCTCGGGATCACATCGGTGTGTCCGGGGAGGAGGAGGACGTCGTCGTACGTCAGTCCGATGAATCCGAAGGGGTCGTGCTCGCCCATCTCATGTCCTTTGCGCTGTGCAGATCGTTGTGAAGCCTCGAATCCGCGACGATTCGACCGGTTGATCAATGTTAAGCGAGTTTGCATCCCGGGCATTCCACACAGCACAATCGGGCAACGTCTTCGCGCAATCGCGAAACACATAGGACATAATCAGCACGTACTGTCAACGACGTAGTTGTCAGGATTGACCAGGAGCCGCAGCCGGCACGACCGGCTGGGCACCCCCTACTGGAGGTTCAGTGAATTCCACTGATACGGCTCGTCGGCGATCACCGGGTTATCTCGTGATCCTTCTCGGAACCCTGTTCGTCGCGCTGGCGTTGAGCATGTTCTCGGCCCCATCCGCCCAGGCGGATGAGATCGGTACCGATTACGACTACATCTTCGCCGGAAACGTGCAATACAACCAGAAGCCCCTCGAAGGCGTCGAGATCACCGTGTCCGGCAACGGCTACACGGCCACGGTGAAGACGGATGCGAACGGCCAGTGGAAGATCGGCGTCCCGGAGAAGGCGGCCTACAAGGTCACCCTCGACGAGGACACGCTCCCCAAGGGCGTCGTGGTCGCCAAGGGCGGTGCGACCATCCAGGCGGAGTTCGGCCTCACCAACAACAAGGCGGTCAACTTCTTCCTCGGCGAGGGTCAACGCGTCACCACGAGCTTCTTCGACCAGCTGGTGCAGCGCATCGTGACGGGCCTCAACTTCGGTCTCCTGCTCGCTCTGGCGGCGATCGGCGTCTCGCTGATCTTCGGCACGACGGGCCTGTCGAACTTCGCGCACGCCGAGATGATCACGTTCGGCGCCCTCATGGCGTACACGTTCAGCGTCACCCTGGCGTTCCCGCTCTGGCTCGGCATCCTCATCGCCCTCCTTCTGAGCGCAGGACTGGGCTGGTCCCTCGACGCCGTGCTGTGGAAGCCGCTGCGGCGCAAGGGCGTCGGCCTGATCCAGCTCATGATCGTGAGCATCGGCCTCTCCCTCGCCCTGCGCTACGTCTTCCAGTTCTTCTACGGCGGTGCGACCAGGCAGCTGCCGGGTGCGACCCTTCCGTCGGACATCCGCTTCGGCGCCGTCGCACTGTCGTGGGTCGACATCGCCAGCATGGTCATCTCGATCGTGGTCCTGGTCGGCGTCGCGTACTTCCTGCTGCGCACCCGCGTCGGCAAGGCGACGCGCGCCGTGTCCGACAACCCCAGCCTCGCCTCGGCCAGCGGCATCGACGTCGACCGGGTGATCCGCATCGTCTGGATCCTCGCGGGCCTGCTGGCGGGCCTGTCCGGCATCCTGTACGCCTACGCCCGTCCCGGCGTCAGCTGGGACATGGGCTTCCAGATCCTGCTGCTCGTCTTCGCGGCGGTGACGCTCGGCGGTCTCGGTACCGCGTTCGGCGCCCTCGTCGGCTCCCTCATCGTCGGCCTGTTCACCGAACTGACCACGTTGTGGCTTCCCTCCGACCTCAAGTACGTCGGAGCGCTCGTCATCCTGATCCTGGTCCTGCTGCTCCGGCCGCAGGGAATCCTGGGTCGCAAAGAGAGAATCGGTTAGGGGGCAGGCACATGATCGACTGGATCCAGATCTTCTCGAATGCCTCGCAGGAGCTCATCAGCCCGACGACGGCCGCGTACGCGCTCGCCGCGCTCGGCCTGGCCATCCACTTCGGCTACACCGGCCTCCTGAACTTCGGTCAGGCGGGCTTCATGGCGCTCGGCGCCTACGGGTACGCGATCTCGACGCTCACCTTCGGCTTCCCCGTGTGGGCCGCCGTCCTGGTCGGCATCGGATCGTCGGTGGTCTTCGCCCTCATCCTCGGTATCCCGACCCTGCGACTGCGGGCCGACTACCTCGCCATCGTGACCATCGCGGCCGCGGAGATCCTGCGACTGCTCTTCACCACGGGAACGTGGGAGGCGGTCACGGGATCCGCGAGCGGACTGCAGGGATACAAGGGCGGCTTCGCCGACCTCAATCCGATCCCGCCGGGCATCTACGGAATCGGGCCGTTCACCTACAATGCCTACGACTGGTGGATCCGCATCGTCGGGTGGACGCTCGTGATCGTGTTCGGCCTGCTGACCGCGCTCATCATCCGCAGCCCGTGGGGCCGCGTCATCAAGGGCATCCGCGAGGACGAGGACGCCGTTCGAGCCCTCGGCAAGAACGTCTACTCGTACAAGATGCAGAGCCTCATCCTCGGTGGCGTCTACGGCACCATCGGCGGCATGATCTTCGTGCTCCCCCGAGCCGTGGTCCCGGCGAACTACCAGACGTCGCTCACGTTCTTCATCTACGCGATCCTGCTCCTCGGAGGCGCTGCGACGATCCTCGGTCCGATCATCGGCTCGATGATCTTCTGGGTGCTGCTGTCGTTCTTCTCGGGCTTCGTCGCCCGCGCGGTCGAAGCCGGCTGGCTGCCGTGGATGACGCAGGTGCAGGCAGGACAGCTGCGGTTCATCCTCGTCGGAGTGGCGATCATGCTGATCGTGATCTTCCGCCCACAGGGCATCTTCGGAAACAAGAAGGAGTTGGCCTTTGTCAAGTGACACCACCCCGTCGTCGACTCCGGTCAAGACGACCGGACTCCACGTCGGCGATGCAGCCCCCGGCGTCCGCAAGGTCGACCCGATCATCATCGCCGACGGCGTCAAGCGCACCTTCGGCGGTCTCACCGCCGTCGACGTCGAGCACGTCGAGATCCCCCGCGGCGCCATCACGGCCCTCATCGGACCCAACGGCGCCGGGAAGACCACGTTCTTCAACCTGCTGACCGGCTTCGACAAGCCGGATGCCGGCACGTGGGAGTTCGACGGCAAGCCGCTCGCGCACGTTCCCGCCTACCGGGTGGCCCGCATGGGTCTCATCCGCACCTTCCAGCTCACGAAGTCGCTCGGCCTGCTGACCGTGCTCGACAACATGAAGCTGGGCGCCAAGGGGCAGAGCGGGGAGAACATCTTCCGCGCAATCCTGCCCTTCCTCTGGCGGGCGCAGGAGGCGGAGATCGAGGAGAAGGCCGAGGAGCTGCTCACCCGCTTCAAGCTCGACGCCAAGAAGAAGGACTTCGCTGCCAGCCTCTCCGGCGGCCAGCGCAAGCTCCTCGAGATGGCCAGGGCACTCATGAGCGATCCGACCCTCGTCATGCTCGACGAGCCGATGGCCGGCGTCAACCCGGCCCTCACGCAGTCGCTCCTCGACCACATCCTCGACCTCAAGGCCCAGGGGATGACCGTGCTCTTCGTCGAGCACGACATGCACATGGTGCGTCACATCGCCGACTGGGTGATCGTCATGGCCGAGGGCAAGGTCGTCGCAGAGGGCGACCCGACCACGGTCATGCAGAACCCGGCCGTGATCGACGCGTACCTCGGATCGCACCACGACACCGACCTCGGCGAGACGGACACCGAGCACGTCGAGGCCCTGAAGGAGCTCATCGATGACGAACAGTAGCCCAGCAGCCCCCGTGGCCGACGCCCCGACCGGCGACCTCGTCGTCGACGTGCGATCGGTCACCGCCGGGTACCTCCCCGGCGTGAACATCCTGAACAACTGCTCCCTCCAGGCACGACAGGGCGAGCTCATCGGCATCATCGGCCCGAACGGCGCCGGCAAGTCGACGCTGCTCAAGTCGATCTTCGGCCTCGTGAAGGTACGTGAGGGCGGCATCTTCCTGCAGGGCGAGGAGATCACGAACCTCAAGGCCAACAAGCTCGTCGCCAAGGGCGTCGGCTTCGTGCCCCAGACGAACAACGTGTTCCCGTCGCTCACCATCCAGGAGAACCTCGAGATGGGCATGTACCAGAAGCCCAAGGGGCTGAAGGACCGGCTCGAGTTCGTCACCGAGATCTTCCCGGAGCTCGGGCGACGGCTCACCCAGCGGGCGGGATCGCTCTCGGGCGGCGAACGCCAGATGGTCGCCATGTCGCGCGCCCTCATGATGGGACCGCACATCCTCCTGCTCGACGAGCCGAGCGCCGGTCTCAGCCCGGTCCGCCAGGACGAGGCCTTCCTGCGCGTCAAGGAGATCAACCGCGCCGGCGTGACCACCATCATGGTCGAGCAGAACGCCCGCCGCTGCCTGCAGATCTGCGACAGGGGCTACGTCCTCGACCAGGGCAAGGACGCGTATACCGGCACCGGTCGGGAACTCCTCAACGACCCCAAGGTCATCGGGCTCTACCTGGGTACGCTCGGCGAGTAGCGCCACCGACACGCACGGGAAAGGGCGGATGCTGCGGCATCCGCCCTTTCGCGTGCCGTCCCCGATCTGCTCGACGGCTGGGCCGTGCGCGCTCGAGGCTGACACCGGGTCTGGGAGGGGGAGGGCGGCGTGGGCTCGCCGCTCCGCCTCAGCGGCCGCACACGGCCAGCAGGCGCACGAAAAGGGCCCCGGCAGAAGCCGGGGCCCTTCCCTCAAGCAGCGCCTAGTTGATGCGCGTGTACTTGTTGTCGGCACCGTACTGGTAGATGCCGATGGTCGCCTCGGTCGGGTCGCCGTTCTCGTCGAGCGTGATCGGGCCGGAGGGTCCGTCGTAGTCGATCTGCTTGCCTTCGGCCAGCAGCTTGGCGCCGTCGGCGAAGTTGGTGACCTTCTCACCCTTGCCGGAACCGCCGGAGACCTGACGCAGGTACTTCGCGATCTCCTTGCCGTCCGTGCTGTTCGCCGCGTAGGCGGCGAGAGCGATCAGCGTGGTGGCGTCGTACGACTCGGGGCCGTAGCTGAAGTCGGTCAGACCGGGGTCTGCCGTCAGGAGCTGCTCCTTGAAGTCGCCCTCCAGCTTCGGGCCGGGCAGCGTGCCCTTCGAGCCGGCGATGAGGCCGGGAGCGAAGTCCGCGCTGTAGTCCGAGAGGTTGCCGTCGACGAAGTACAGCTTGTCGCCGGGGTAGCCGCTGCCGACCAGAGCCGGAACGACGACCTTGGCCTCGTCGAACGTGATGACCGCGACGGCGTCAGGCTTCGCGGCGGAGATCGCCGAGATCTGGGCGTCGAAGTTCGAGTCACCGGTGTTGAACTGCTGCTCGACGACGACCTCGCCGCCGGCGGCCTCGAAGGCCTCCGTGGTGGCCTTCGCCAGGCCGGTGCCGTACGGGTCGTTCAGCACGAGGAGGCCGAGGGTGGAGTTGCCATCCTCGGCGATCTGGTTGCCGAGGACCTCGCCCTGGAGCAGGTCGGACGGAGCCGTGCGGAAGTACAGCCCGTTGTCGTTGTAGTCCGTGAAGTCCGGTGAGGTGTTCGCCGGAGAGAACTGCACGACGCCTGCGCCCGTGATCTGGTCGATGACGGTGAACGAGACACCGGAGGATGCCGCACCGACGATCGCCGAGACATCCTGCGACAGCAGGTCGGTGACCGAGACGGTCGCCGTGTCGGTCGTGGTGTCACCGGAGTCGCGGTAGACGACATCGAGCTTGAGGCCCGAGTCGGCTGCGTTGACGTCGGTGGCGCCGAGCTTGACGCCGGCTTCCTCGGGCGGGCCGAGGAATGCCAGGGTGCCGGACTGCGGCAGGATCGTGCCGATCTTCAGATCGAGGGCACGGTCGCCGGCCTTGATCGGCAGGGCATCGCCGGCGTCGGCTGCTGCGGAGGTCGAGGGGGTCGCCTCTCCTCCACCGCTGCTGCACGCGGTCAGTAGAAGAGCGCTGACGCCGACGAGGGCGGCCCCGCTCAATACTGCCCGGGCAGAGCGCGAGGCCTTGGCCTTCGCGAATACGCTCATGTTGCTCCTTGGGACTTGGAATGTGAACACAACTGAGCAGTCTGGAGACTGCCGTGCATGCCACAGTATTGGGCGAGCTGGGGGCGGACAAGCGAACTGGGTCACAGTGTGGCAAATCCGGCCAAATTGTTACATCCGCGCAATTTCACCGGCGCAGAACAACGGATTCTGTACCGCGAAGGCGGGATGGCGACGTTTTCGCGCGTTGGGTAGGGCGCGATCAGCTCTTCGTGCCGGCCGCGGCCGGAGCCTGCTCCGACGGGTCGGCTCCGCCTGTTCCCGTCGCTCCCGTGTAGGCGACGCCGACGCCGTCGGCGATGGCCGCCGCGCATTCGCCGAACGTCGCGCAGGGGAACGATCCGTTCACCACGCGCTCGAGGTTCGCGGCGACCGCAGGCCCGGAATCGTTCCCGGCCGCGAGGGCGGCGAGGGCGAGCCTGATGGTCGCGTCGTACGCCTCGGCACCCCCCTGCAGCGAGGAGAGGCCGGGATCAGCGGACCGCAGCCGGGACGCGAAGGCGTCATCGGGCGTCGTGGTGGGCAGAGCGGTCCGGACGACGACGGTGGACGTCGCCGCGAGGGGATCCGCGACGGCAGCGGGCACCTCGGCCTGGGAACCCCAGAGCACGACGTCGATCGTGCGCGCCGCGAAGTCCTGCACGAGCGCCGCCGGGTCGGTCTCGGGGGTGCGGTGCACGACGAGCACGTCGGAGCCCGCGACGCCGCCCTGCTCGTTGATCTCGCGGACGGCGAGCTCGACGCCGGCGACCTCCGCCGCCGCGACGGCGGGGTCCGCCCGGTCGAACACGGTCGCGATCCGCAGGGAGCCGTCTCCGACTGCGATGGCGGCGACGGCGACCGGGGTGGAGGATGCCGTCGGCACCGGTCGGTCGCCCGACGGCTGCGCGGTGCACGCTGCGAGGGTCACGGCACTCGTCAGCGCGAGCAGTGCCACCACCGATCGGCGGGTCGTCATCTCGGCGGTCCTCCCGTTCTGCCGGGCGACAGCCTAGCGGCGGCTCAGATCAATTCGACGGATGCGCGCCGTGTGGAGCGAGCCGAGCGCATCATGTCGAAGGTGAGCACGCCGAGGGCGACCCAGACCAGGGCGAATCCCAGCCAGCGTTCCGGCGGCATCGCCTCCTTGAGGATCACGACGCCCACCACGAACTGGATGAACGGGGCGAAGTACTGGATGAATCCCATGTAGATCAGCGGCAGCCGGCGAGAGGCCGCAGCGAAGAACAGCAGCGGCACCGCGGTGATGACACCGGCGCCGGCGAGCAGCACGGTGTGCCACGTGCCCTGCGTCCCGATGGTGAGGCCGGTCGTCGCTGCCACCACGATGAGCTGCACGACCGCGACGGGGGCGAGCCACAGCGTCTCGAGGGTGAGGCCGGAGACGGCGTCGACGACCGGTCCGACGCGCTTCTTGATGAGGCCGTAGAAGCCGAACGAGAAGGCGAGCACGAGAGCGATCCACGGCAGGCTCCCGTAGCCGATCGCCAGCACGACGACGGCGGCGACGCTGATGCCGACGGCCACCCACTGCAGCGGGCGCAGCCGCTCACGGAGCACCAGGACCCCGAGGAAGACCGTCACGATCGGGTTGATGAAGTAGCCGAGAGCCGCTTCCACCACGTGGCCGGTGACCGTCGCGAACACGTAGGTCTGCCAGTTGACGTAGATGAGGACGCCGGCCAGGCCCATGGTGAGCGAGATCCGCGGATTCCGCAGGATCGTGACGAAGGCCCGCCAGCCGCGCGTCACGGTCAGCAGGATCGCGCAGAACGCCAGGGAGAACAGGATGCGCAGGGCGACGATCTCGAACGGCCCGGTCGGCGACAGGGCGATGAAGTAGATCGGCAGGAAGCCCCACAGGACGTAGGCCGAGACGGCGTAGACGAGCCCTGTCCGCCGCGTCCGCTCCGCTGCCGCGGTCAGCGGGGGTTCGGAGGATTGCGTCACAGGCACTCCATCGAGCTTACGCGGCGCCGCGAGCACACCGGACCGCGCGCGCTGCCACCTGTGCGCGAGATCCTGCCGTCATGGCACCGCGATGGTCGGGGAGAACGGAAGGGGCCCGGACGCCGCAGCATCCGAGCCCCTTCCATGAAGAGCGTGCGACTAGCGCACGACCACCGCGAGCACGTCGCGGGCGGACAGCACGAGGAAGTCCTCGCCACCGAACTTGACCTCGGTTCCGCCGTACTTGGAGTAGAGCACCTTGTCGCCGACGGCGACGTCGAGCGGGACGCGGTTGCCGTTGTCGTCGATGCGACCGGGTCCGACGGCCACGACCTCGCCCTCCTGGGGCTTCTCCTTGGCGGTGTCGGGGATGACGAGACCGGAAGCGGTGGTCTGCTCCGCCTCGACCTGCTTGATGACGATGCGATCCTCGAGCGGCTTGATGGAGACCGACACGGTTGACCTCTTTCTATGACGAAGACTGGGTTAGCACACTCGACTTGAGAGTGCTAAGTCGAGTTTAGGGGGCGCTTGGCACTCATGCAACGTGAGTGCCAGATTCGGGACGGGTGCTGAGGGCTGCGTGGGTTAGCGTTGTGGCATGGAC